>CAZFJR010000161.1:0-2700 GCA_964519235.1 uncultured Salinivenus sp.
GAGTCGAGGATGTAGAAGCGCGAGAACATGGCCACGGCGGGCGCGGCGGTGTAGAGAATGCCGATGAACAGCAGCGCCCAGAATGCCGACCACCGCGCGCTTTTGACGTCGCGCACCGTGTAGAAGCGGACGATGACGTGGGGCAGCCCGGCGGTGCCGGTCATGAGCACCACGGTGATGCAGAACACGTTCAGCATGTTAAAATTGCTGAACGGCCCGCTGTAGGCCCCCAGGCCCAACTCCTGCTGCAGCCCGTCGAGGCGGGGCAGGACCTCACCGATGGCAATTTGCGGGATGGGGTTGCCGGTGAGCGTGTACGCGATGGCGAAGGTGGGAATCAGGTACGCCACAATCAGCACACAGTACTGCGCCACCTGCGTCCACGTGACGCCCTTCATGCCGCCGAGCACCGCATAGATGCCCACGATCACCATCCCAATGATGACGCCCCAGGTGACCGACACCTCCAGAAAGCGGCTGAACACAACGCCCACGCCCCGCATCTGCCCGGCCACGTAGGTGAAGGAGACGAAGATGGCCGCCACGGCCGCCACCACCCGCGCCGTGTTCGAGTAATAGCGCTTCGCCACGAAGTCCGGCACCGTGTACTCCCCAAACTTGCGAAGAAACGGCGCCAGGAGGATGGCCAGCAGCACGTACCCGCCGGTCCACCCCATGAGGTAGACCGAGCCGTCGAACCCGAGAAACGAGACGAGCCCGGCCATCGAGATGAAGCTGGCGGCACTCATCCAGTCGGCCCCCACGGCCATGCCGTTGGCCACGGCGGGGATGCCCTGGCCCGCCACGTAGAAGCCGGCCGTGTCCGAAACGCGGCTCCACACCGCGATGCCAATGTAGACGGAGAAGGTGATGCCGACCCACAGAAACGTCCACCCGATAATGCTCATAAATGTCGCCTCGATTTGGTGCGTGTGCTTCGGAAAAAGGAACTGATGGCGGCTCAGTGTGCCGTCGGCGGAGGCGTGTCCTCCTCGTCCTCCTCCACGCCCGCCTCACGGTCGAGCTGTTGCATGGTGAGGACGTAGATGAGGATGAGGGCGATGAAGACAAAGATGCTGCCCTGCTGCGCCATCCAGAAGCCGAAGGGGATGCCGCCGAAGTCGATGCTGTTGAGGGGCTCGGCCAGTAGGATGCTCATCACAAAGCCGGCCACGAACCACACGGACAGCAGAGCCAGGCTGCGGCGAATCGTCTTTTTCCAGTAGGTTTCCCGGTCAATGTCGGGGGCGGAAGAATCGTCCATGGGGGGAGGGGTGTGGGTCAGACAGTGCGCGGAGGGGCGGCTAAAAGAATAGGAAGACGCTGAAGTCGCCGCGGACGTTCGTCACCGTGTCTTCGTCGTCGGCGGGGTCCGGCGCAAAGTGATCGTCGAGGCGGGCCGTGTACTGGGCGGTGGTCACCTGCACCTCAAAGGCAAAGCGCATGGGGCCGTAGTTGAGGGCGAGGCGGGGCGCCACCTCCCAGACCGACGCGAGGCTTTGCTCGGTCGGATCGACGCCGCGGGTGGCGTAGGCCACCGTTGTAGGCGTGCCGTCGAGCGCATCCGCCGCGCCGAGGTTGGTGAGGTATCCGGCAAAGAGGCCGGGCGCGACGGTGCCGGTCTTCTCCACTTCGAGCCACGTGCTCAGGGTATTGATCTGTTGAAACGCGTCGGCGGCCCCAACATCGCTGCCCGCCGCGGCCGGGTCGTAGAGGTAGCCGCCGATGCCCACGTGGTCGCGCACGCTGCCGTACACCACCTTGCCGCGCAGCACGAGCGGGTCGCCGCTGTACACGGCATATGCGGTGCCAGCCCCACCAAAGAACCGCTCACCCCGCGGAAGGGGGCGGAGCGCCTTCAGGTACCCACCCAGCCCGAGCGTGACGCGGTCCGTCACGTACTGCGCGTGGCCGTGCAGCCCGGGGACGGCGGCCTGCTGCTGCGCATCGACGCCCCCCTGCGGATCCGTCCCACTCGGTGCGTTGGAGAGCGCAGCGTCCACAAACGCGTCCATCTGCCAGGCCGCGGCGCCAATCAGGCGCAGCCTCTCGGTCGGCCGCAGCGTGAGCTTGATCATCGGCTGCCGCGCGAAGGGATTGAACGGCGTCCCCGCCTCCGTCGCCACGGTGTGCGGGTAGGCCCCGAGCGTAAACAGGGGCGACCACTCCACCCCAAACTGCACCTCGCGGGCGTCCCACCTCATCTGGGCGAAGGCCCGGCGGACGCGGAGGGTGTTTTGCGTGGTGCCGGTGGGCCCGAAAAAGTCCGTTTCCACGTAGCCCGACACGTCGGCCCCCAGGACCGTCTGCTCAAAGTCGCCGACGCGAAGGCCGAGGCGCGAGAAGAACTGGAAGGCCCCAAAATTGTCGTGATCGCTCGGGTCGTCGGCGTCGGGGGTGTTGACGGCCGGGTACAGCAAAAAATCCACGTCGCGTGCCGCCACCACCTGCCGGGTGTCGTAGTAGTAGGAGGATTTGACAAACCCGCTGAGGCCCACAGACTGGGCGGCGGCCCGGCCCGGCAGAAGCAGCGCGGCGGCACACAGAAGAAAGAAACAGGCCCGAAAAGCGGGCGTTGGACGGCGTCGACAATGCATGAGTCGGTTTCTTTTCCCGTTGAGGAGGAATCGGCCCTGCACGCTTCTCGGATCGGCGACGGGCTCTCCCTGCCAGGAACGTCCCGTCTCGTCCGGCGAAGCG
>CAZFJR010000161.1:2800-5452 GCA_964519235.1 uncultured Salinivenus sp.
CGGATCGGCGACGGGCTCTCCCTGCCAGGAACGTCCCGTCTCGTCCGGCGAAGCGCATTCGGTCAGGGGACAGCCGACCCGTACCCTGCACGGTACGGGTTGGGCGTCCCCTTTTCTGTTGGAGTTTTTGTGTCGGCTTTTTTATTGGGGCGTAACGTTCGTCGTCGCTGTAGGTCGTCGTCGCTGTAGGAGACGTGTCGTATTGAGAGGCCTGCGAGCATTCGGGGACGGCCCGACGACGCGGGCCGCCTCTTTGAATTCCCGCTCTGCACTTCAGTGTGCCTGGATTCGAAGCGCTTCCGTTAAAATTTTATCATATTCTAACCGCGATGGAGCAGGCTGTCAAGCCATTTCGGCACATCCGTTTCCACGCGCCGGGGTGTCACGGGCACCCCCCCGAGGCGTATGACGTCCGACCCCGGGCGCGTCCGCGCGCAGCCGCCCGCGTACTGAACTCCGCCCGCGCACTAAACTCCGTACACGACGCTTCGAGGGACCCTGCCCGTAAAGGGAATGTAAAAAAGACAGCACATGCCCTTTGCCGTGCGCCACACCGCCATGGGTTCCGACGCCCCGTCTCGCCCCGGTCCTGTTGAGGTCGCTGAGCTGGTTGACTTTCTGCGGGGCACCCCGCCGTTCGACCGTGTCCCCCGCGAGGACCTCCGCCGGGGGGCCCGCCACCTCGAGATCACGTACGCCCCCGAGGGAACGGTCGTGCTCGACATCGGCGACGATACGGCCGCCGTCACCCTCCTCCGCAGCGGGGCGGTGGACCTGACCAACGAACAGGGCACGCTCGTCGCCCGCCTCGGGGAAGGCGAGTTCTTTGGCTACCCGTCTCTTCTCACGGGCGGCCCCGCCCAGCGCCGCGTGCAAACCCGCGAGGACAGCCTCCTCTACCACATTCCCGCCGACGACTTCAACTGGCTCCGCGGCCGCTCCGAGGCCGTGGACCGCTTCTTTGCCCAGGCCCACAGCGAGCGCATTCGCGACGCCCTCCGCGGAGAGCAAGCCGAACGGCCCCTCACCACCCCCCTTCGCTCCCTCCTCGCCCGCGCCCCCGTCACCGCCGAGCCCGCCCTCCCCATCCGCCGGGCCGCCCAGATCATGCGGGACGAACGCGTCTCCTGCCTCCTGCTCTGCGAAGACGACGCCCTCGTCGGCCTCATCACCGACCGCGACCTCCGCACGCGCGTTCTGGCCGCCGACACCGACCCCGGCGCCCCCGTCCGCTCCATCATGACCCCGGCGCCCACCACCGGCACGGCCGACCAGTACGCCTTCGAGGCCCTCCTCACCATGAGCCGCCACAACATCCACCACCTCCCCGTCCTGGACGAGGGCCGCCTCGCTGGCGTCGTCACCGCCACGGACCTGCTCCGCCTCCAAGCCGACAGCCCCGTCTACGTGATCGGCGAAATCTGGAAACAGGACTCCGTGGACGGCCTCGCTGCCCTGCGCGACCGCGCCACCCGCATGGTCGTGGACCTGGTGGACGGCGGCGCCCGCCCCGGCGACGCCGCCCGCATCACCACCGCCGTCACCGACACCCTCACCCAGCGCCTGCTCCAGCTGGCCGAAGAGGAGCTCGGCCCCCCGCCCGTCCCCTACGCCTGGGTCGCCCTCGGCTCGCAGGCCCGCCACGAACAAACGCTCCACTCCGACCAGGACCACGCCCTCCTCCTGGACGACGACGCCACCGCGGCGCACGACGACTACTTCCGAGATCTGGCGGCCTTCGTCAGCGACGGCCTCCACGCCTGCGGCTACCCTTACTGCCCCGGCGACGTGATGGCCACCACCGACCGCTGGCGCCAGCCCCTCGCCGACTGGAAGCGCACCTTCGAGCAGTGGGTCGAGGAGCCGCAGCCTGAGGCCCTCATGCACGCCAGCATCTTCTTCGACCTCCGCCCCGTGCACGGCACCGAGGCCCTTACGGACGCCCTCCACCGCTTCGTGCTCGACCACACGACCGACCACACCATCTTCCTCGCCTGCCTGGCCGCCAACGCGCTGGAGCACACCCCGCCCCTCGGCTTCTTCCGCCAGTTTGTCCTGGCCACCCACGGGGAGCACGAAGACGCCCTCGACCTGAAGCACGACGGCCTCGTCCCCATCATCGACCTCGCCCGCCTCCACGCCCTCGCCCACGGGGTGCCCGCCGTCAATACCCGCCGCCGCCTCCGCCAGCTGGCCGAGCAGGGTGCCCTCAACGACGGCGACGCCGCCGACCTGCAGGATGCCTTCGCCTTCATCGCCCAGATCCGCCTCCGCCACCAGGTCCGCCAGATTGCCGACGGCGAGGCCCCAGACAACTACGTATCCCCCGACGCCCTCTCTGCCTTCGACCGACGCCACCTCAAGGACGCCTTCCGCATCGTCAAGACCGCCCAGGCCGCTGTCGAGCAGCGCTACCAGACCGCCTTTGTCTCCTGATGCCCCTATGCTGTCGTCTCTGCTGCGCTGGTGGCACCGCCGCCGGACGTCGGCCGCCTTCATGCGCGACTACCTGGATGCGGCCGCTCCCTCTCGCCGCACGCCGGCCCTCGACGCGGACTACCTGGTGCTCGACCTCGAAATGACCGGCCTTCAGCCCACGTCCGACCGCATCGTGAGCATGGGCTGGGTGCACGTGCAGGCGGGCCGCATCCG
>CAZFJR010000162.1:0-5421 GCA_964519235.1 uncultured Salinivenus sp.
CCGGTCCGCAATCGGGGTCAGCGCCTGCGTGTTCAGGTCGTAGACGTAGTAGAAGCCCTTGGTATTGGTGCGCCAGACCTCCTTCGAATCCGTGTAGATGAGCACCTTGTCGCCGGCGTCGTCAAAGGCATAGTCCTGAATCGGCACGATGCGGTCGACATCCTCCGCGTACAGATTGGTGCCGTCGATCACCCGCGTCCGCTCGTCGGTCCGCAGGTTGTAGCGCATCAGGTGCGTAGCGTCGGCGGTGTCGGCCGACTCAATGTACGTAATCACGGGCCCCTCCTCCGCCCATCGCCCGCCCTGAAACGATTCTGGGCGGAAGGTGGAGGAGGCATGAATCTTTTTCAGGGTGAAGGAAGGTTTTTCCTGCGCCGGGGCGGGACGCACGACCCCGGTGCCGGTGAGCAGAAACGCGAGGACAATGGCAAGGCGACGCATCGTAGAACGAGGCGGATGAGGGAAGAAACGGCGGCGGGGTGCAGCGAGGGGCCACGGGGCCTGCCCGATGCTCCCTTTTTCGTGTCTCGGTATGTTTGCGTATCTCGGCACATGTAGTGTACGACAGGCAGGGCGGACTTCTCAACCGGTGCAGGGAGTACGGGACCGTCGCACAAGGGGCACGCTGCCGCTCCCCCGTGCTGCGTTGGCCATGCTGCGCTGGAGCCGTGCAGCTTCGGCGCCAATTTTTCCGCGGTGTGGCCCCCTCCGGCAAGGGACGCGACTTCGGGAACCATTCGCCGAGCAGGCGTCTACCATAGGCTTGCCGATGCTCATCGTCTCACGCACCTACTTCTGTCGTTTGCCATCGATCCGTCGCCCGACCGCACCGATTCTTCTCCGGTGACCGCCACCGTCGACCTTGGGGCGATCCGCCACAACGCCCAGGTATTGCAAGACCGGGCCGACGGAGCAGAACTGATGGCCATCATCAAGGCCGATGCGTACGGGCACGGCATGCTTCCGGTGGCGCGCGCGCTGGACGCGGAAGGAGTTCGGCACTTTGGAGTGGCCCGGCTGGCGGAGGGCATTCGACTCCGCGAAGACGGGCACACTGCGCGCATTCTGGTGCTGGGCGCCCCGGCGCCGGCCCAGCTCCCCCAGTACGCCGAGTACGATTTGGACGTGACGGTGCCCTCGCCCGCAGTGGCGGCGGCGGTGGCGCGGCACGCCCGCCCAGACGCTCCTCTCCGCGCTCACGTGCTCGTGGACACCGGCATGGGGCGCCTGGGGCTCCCCCCCGACGACACCCCGGCTGTCTTGTCCCAACTGGGCGCAAGCGCGGGGGTCACCCTGGCCGGTCTCTGGACCCATTTTGCAACCGCCGACGAACCGGACAGCTCGTTTGCCCACACGCAACTGGAGCGGTTCGAGGCGGTCGTAGCCCAGCACGCGACCGACGTGCAGCACGTGCACGCGGCGAACACGGGTGCGCTTCTTACCCTTGAGGAGCGGACTCACGATGTGTCTCCCTCCCTCGTGCGCAGCGGAATCGCCCTGTACGGCCTGGCGGCCACACCCGAGCTGGCCGCACGGCTCGACCTGCGCCCCGCCATGCAGCTGACGGCCCGCGTTACGCAGCTCAAAACCGTACCGGCCGGCACGCCCGTCTCATACGGCGCAGACTGGGAAGCCCCCCGCCGAACACGCATCGCGACGCTCGGCATCGGGTACGGCGATGGCTACCCGCGCCTCTGCTCGGGCCGTGCCTCCGTGCGCATCGGGGACTGCACTCGCCCGGTCGTCGGCACGATTTGCATGGACATGTGTATGGTAGATCTTGGCCCACCGGATCGCCCACCGGCCACCCAGGTGTCGCGGGGCGACGAAGCGGTCCTGTTTGGCCCCTCCGGCCCCACCGTCTACGAGGTGGCCCGCTGGAGCGAAACCATTCCGTACGAAATTTGCTGCAAGGTCTCTCCCCGGGTGCCACGGCACTACGCCTCCTCCCGGAACGCCCGGACGGCGGCCCCGGCCTCGGCCCCCGACTTTACCAACCGCCACACAACATCGTTACATTTGCGGGACCGGCCACAATGAACAACCTGCATCCCGCCATGTGACTCTTACGTAGAACGTTGAGTCATAACCTAAGATGTTTTCGGCATCAGCAAAGTGGCCGTATAGACGCTTCTTTTTTACGCAAAACCCTTCTGTAAACAATGCCAATTACTGCGGATCCCAGCGACATCGACGTTCTTGTTGTCGACGACGAGAAAGACGTTGTGGAAGTCGTTGGTCATTTTCTCGAAGAAGAGGGCTACACCGTTCACACTGCCTTCGATGGAGAGGAGGCCCTGGAAAAGGCCTCGGGCAGCATCGATCTGATTGTCCTGGACATCATGCTTCCGGGCGTAGACGGCTACGAGGTGTGCAAGGAGCTGCGCTCCCGGGTCGAGACCGAGGAGATCCCCATCGTCTTCCTGAGTGCCAAGACCGAGGAAGAGGACCAGGTGGAAGGGCTCATGCTCGGTGGAGACGACTACTTGACCAAGCCCGTTTCTCCACAGGTGCTCGTGGCACACGTGAAGGCCGTGCTCCGACGCTCCGGCGTTGAGGAAAGCAGCATCCTCGAGGTGAATGGCCTCAAGATCTACGAAGACGAGTACCGAGCCGAGCTGGACAGCGAGGATTTGGGCCTTACGCTCACGGAGTTTGAACTGCTCCGCTACCTCGTGCGCCACCCCCGCAAGGCATTTACCCGCCAGCAGCTGCTCGAAACCATCTGGAAGGACGCCATGATGGTGACCGAGCGCACCGTGGATGCTCACATCAAGAACCTGCGGGAGAAGCTCGGCGACTTCGCCAAGCACATTCAGACCGTGCGGGGCGTGGGCTACCGATTCGTGCAGGAGGAAGAGTCGGCCGAAGCCTAGGCCTCCTCGTCCCCGCACACGCTGATTTGCGGGAGCTGTTTTTGTCGGCGTCGTATGTCTTTTTTCCGGTCGATTTGGGACGTTCTTCTTCCCCGCCGGGCCTCCACCCAGACCTGGATGGTGCTCACGTTCGCCCTGTTTGTAGGGGTGGCGGTCGTGGGCGTGGGGCTCTACGTGGTGTTGGTGCTGCGGGGAGAGATGCGTACATCGATGCAGCAGACGCTGCGCGACCAGGCCCACCGCATCGCCGTACAGGTGGACCAGGAGCCCAGCGCTGTGCGACGTCGCCGCATCGTGGAGAACCTCACGGAGCTGAGCGACCTAAGCATTGCGCTCGTTACCCCGGACACGACCTACCGCCCGTCGGCCGAGACGCCCCGCCCCCTCCCTGCCGATAGCCTCGTCGACGTTTCGGCCCTTCGCACCATGGAGGCCGAGACGACACGGTTCTCCTACCTGCAGGATGCCTCCGGGGAGCCCTTTTTCGTGGCCACCCTGTACCGGCCCTCCACCCGCCTCATCGTACAGGTAGGGCAGCCGCCCCCGCCCCTTTACAACTTGGCCCGGCGTTCACAGGTAGTGCTTATCCTGGGCATGGTGCTGGCCCTGATGCTGGCCCTCATCGGCAGCTTTATCGCGGCGTACCAGGTCACCACTCCTCTTACCCGCATCAGCAAAACGGCCCGTCGGGTGGCCAACGGCGAGTTTGCGGGGAAAATTCGGGTCCACTCCCGCGCGGCTGAGTTTCAGGACCTCGCCGAGAGCCTGAACCGGGCCTCCGACGCCTTCCGGGAAAAAATTGAGGAGCTGGAGCGCATGACGCGCCTGCAGAGTGAGTTCATTGGGAATGTCTCCCATGAGGTTCGCAACCCCATCTTCTCCATCAGCGGCTACCTGGAGGCGCTGGGCACCCCCGGCCTCGACGACGAGCAGCGCAAGATGTACGCCGAGAAGGCCCTCACCAACCTGAATCGGCTTCAGAACCTGTTCAACGACCTAATCGACATTGCCCGCCTTGAATACCGCGAGGACCTGATCAACCGGTCGGTGTTCGACCTGCGCGACCTGGTGCGCGAGGTCACGGAGATGCTGCGCCCGAAGGCCGAGGAGAAAGGCCTTGACCTGCAGGCGGACGTCCCCCAGTTCTTTGTTCGGGCCGATCGTTCGCGCATCCGGCAGGTGCTCACGAATCTGGTAGAAAACGGCATCGCGTATACAGGCAGCGGTTCGGTGCGCTGCCGGCTGCAGCGGCGCCTCGACAAGGTACGCATCGAAATCGTGGACACCGGCCAGGGGATCGACGAGGATCATCTCGACCGTATTTTCGAGCGCTTCTATCGCGTGGACCCCGACCGCTCTCGCGAAAGCGGCGGGACGGGCCTGGGCCTTAGCATCGTGAAGCAGATCCTGCAGGCCCACGGCGAGGACATCCACGTTGAAAGCACAAAAGGCCGCGGCACGCGGTTCTGGTTTGAGCTGCCCTACGAACCCGAGCCAGAACCGGAAGTCGTGGAGGCGTAACGCCGGTGTCCCGCCAGTCATCCCGTCTCTCCCGCGTCCCCCTCCCTCATTTCTCCCACCATCTTCGCGGAAGAACCTTTTCGGGATCGGGGGAATTTTATATACTGGGAGAGCCACCTTGGAGAGCATGCTCCAAGTTGGTTTGGCCCGCCCCCCGGAAGCGCTTTCAGGCAGTGCGTATTTTCCCCTTCCGCCGGCGCTGCCCCACGCGCTTGCGGGGCGGGGCTCGCGGCCGCCTCTTTCCCGGCACGGGCCGGACATCTCGCGGGCCCTCCACGCTGCGCCGCCCTTTCCCAATGGCTTCGATCAATGGCTAACTCCGAGATGCAAGATCCCAGCAGCGCCGATCCTCCTCGCCACGAGGAATCGCCGGAAGCGTCCCAGGCGTCGTCGCCCAAGCCGGGCGGTACAGACGAGGCCGTGGCCGACGACGACCTGCCGGTTGAGGACCTGATGCACGGCGACGGCCACGCCGCCATTCCCAACCGTCCGTCCATCGACGCGGACGGCTCGATTGAGATCGACGAACTGACGCCCGCGGATTTTGAGCCCGACGACCTGCGGCAGCGGCTGCGAACGATGATGCTCTCGCGGCGGCTGGATGAGAAGATGATGACGCTGCTGAAGCAGGGGCAGGGCCACTTCCACATCGGGTGTGCCGGGCACGAGGCCGTGCAGTCGGCCATCAGCCGCTACTCGCGCCCCGGCGAGGGCCCCGGGCACGACTGGTTTTGCTTCTACTACCGGGACCTGTGCATGGCCCTCTCGCTCGGCATGACACCGCGGGAGGCCCTGCTTGCCCATCTCGCCAAGGCCGACGACCCCAACTCCGGCGGCCGGCAGATGCCGGAGCACTTTGGCCTGAAGCACCTCAACGTCATGACGACCGCCTCGTCGGTCGGCGCCCAGTTCAATCCCGGCCTCGGGTTCGGCCTCGCCATCCAACAGCGCGGCGAAGACAGCTACGTCTACATCTCGTGCGGCGACGGGGCCACCTCGCAGGGCGACTTCCACGAGGCCCTCA
>CAZFJR010000163.1:0-5109 GCA_964519235.1 uncultured Salinivenus sp.
AGTCGGAACTGCGCATGGACGCCGCCACGCTTCCCATCGATCAGGCCATTCCCGCCGGACTCATCGTAAACGAGCTCGTCTCCAACGCGCTGGAGCACGCCTTTCCCGACGGCGGCCCCGGCACCGTGGCCGTCCGCTTCCGGGCCGGTGCGGACGACGCCACCCTGGAGGTGTCGGACACCGGGCAGGGCACCGACGCACTGCAGGACGGAACGTCGCTAGGGCTTCGCCTCGTGCGTGGCCTCGCCCGCCAGCTCCGGGGAACGCTCCAGACCCGCACGACAGACGGCGTCACGGTTACCCTCACGTTTCCCCTCACCCCCTCTGCGTAGCCCAATGTCTTCTCCGGCCCGCATCCTGGTTGTCGAAGATGAATTCGCCGTGGCGATGGAGCTCGAAGATCACCTCGACACCCTCGGCTACACCGTCGTCGACCACGTAATGACGGGGGCCGAGGCCGTTGACCGTGCGGCGGCGACCGACCCCGATCTGGTGCTTATGGACGTGCGCCTCGACGGCCCAATGGACGGCGTAGAGGCGGCGCAGACGATCCGCGCGTCGGCCCCCATTCCGGTCGTTTTTGTCACCGCCTACAGCGACGACGAGACCCTTCAGCGCGCCACCGACACCCCCCCGTTCGGCTACGTGGTCAAGCCGTTCGGCGAGCGCGAGCTGTACGCCACGCTCGAGGTGGCCCTACAAACCCACGCCCTGCAGCAAGACGTGGCGCGCGCCAACGACGCCCTCCGGGAGCTGCTCGACGGCCTCCGCGACGGCGTCGCCCTCGTGGATGCTGACGGCGACCTGTTGTTTGTGAACGACCCGGCCGCCCGCCTGCTCGATACGGCGCCGGAGCAGGCCGCGGGCCGCCCCTGGTGGCAGGTGCTCGCCGTCCATGCGGACGCGCAGGCGACCCTTCGGGAGTGGATGGAGGCGCCCCGCAGCGACCGCGCCCCGGTCCGCGTCTCCCTCTGCACCGACGACGGCGCCTCGTACCGCGTGGACGTGGAGGTGCGCCCGGACCCCCGCGACGAGGCGCGCCGCATCTTGGTGCTCCACGATGTGACGGAGGTGCATGCGCTGCGCCGCCTGCTCGACGACCAGGATCGCTTTCACGACCTGGTGGGCCAAAGCGCGCCGATGCAGGACGCCTTTCAGCAAATCCAGTCCGTGGCCGGCGTCAAGACCACGGTGCTCATCCAGGGCGAAACGGGCACCGGAAAGGAACTGGCCGCGCGCGCCATCCACGACGAGAGCCCCCGGTCTGACGGCCCGTTCGTCCCCGTCAACTGTGCCGCCCTCAACCCCGACCTCGCCGGCAGTCGCCTCTTTGGGCATCGAAAGGGGGCGTTCACAGGGGCCACCGACGACCGCGAGGGGTTCTTCGAGGCAGCAGACGGGGGCACGCTGTTTCTCGACGAGATTGGCGACGTGCCGCTCGACACGCAGCGGCAGCTCCTGCGCGTGTTCGAAGAGGAGGCCGTCACGCGGCTCGGCGAAACCGAGTCGCGCCCCGTGGACGTGCGCATCGTGGCCGCTACGCACCGCAACCTCGACGAGGAGGTGGAGGCCGACCGCTTCCGCCAGGACCTGTTGTACCGGATTCGCATCGCCCGCGTCACGCTTCCCCCGCTGCGCAACCGCCAATCCGACCTGCCCCTGCTGGTGCGCACCTTCCTGCGTGAGATCCGGGCCCGTACCGGCGCCGAGGTCACCCAAGTGAGCGACGCTGCCCTTCGCCACCTCCTCGACTACGACTGGCCCGGCAACGTGCGCGAGCTCCGCAATGCCCTGGAGGCGGCCCTCATCCGCGCCTCCGGCACGGTGCTCCGGGTCGACGACCTGCCTCCGGAGCTTCGAGAGACATCATCGGACCCGCCCCGCTCCTCCGACAACACAGCCGAGCGCATCCGGGCTGCACTGGCGCAGACGAACGGCAACCGCACCGCCGCCGCCGATCTCCTCGGCATCAGCCGGGCCACCCTCTACCGCCGGCTCGACGAGTACGACATCGAATGAGGCGCGCGATCTCCTTGGGGTCTACTCCCCCTGCAGTGCGGACAGGAGTCGCGCAAAGTCCTCCTCTGTCAGCTTCTGCTCGGCGCGGAGCCGCTGCAGCGCGTCGCGCACGGCGGCCGTGTCGGTTTCGTCGGCGGGCGGGGCGGGGCCAAAGTCAATGTCCCGCACCATCGCCGCGTCCAGCACGTCCGCCACATAGTCGGCCGCGTCCGGCGCCCCGGAGAAGTCCATCGTCAGCTCAAACGTGGCCCGGCCTCGGTTCACCGTGAGCGCCACCCGCTTGCCCCCCAGCCCCAGCCAGCGGCGCTGCGCCTCCACCCCCACCAGATCAGCGTAGTGCACCGTCTGGGCGGCCTGCAGGTCGTTGTTCTGGAAGACAAAGCGGTCTCGGGCAAAGACGGCCCCGTCGCCCCCCGTGCCGCTGAGCGTCGCGTCGTAGAGGGCAAGCACCGCGTCCCGTTCCACCTCCGTTGCGTAGTCCGACAGCGCAGTGCCCAGCTTTTTCGCCGGAATATTCGGCGCCACAAACAGCCCCATCTGCGGCGCATGCGGCAATCGATCACGCAACAACGCTTCCATGCGACAACGCGGACAATGGCGTGAGAGTCCGAACGACAGACCGCCCCGAAGCCCCCCTCTTCAGGAACACTCGCTGCAACGTGCAAGCGTCCCCCTTCCACCCTGAACAAAAAACCTACGGCGCCGCCGCCATCGCCGCGGCCTCAAAGAAGCCCGTGGTGGTCTCCATCACGCCCCCAAAGAAGACCCCGAGCACCACGAGGGCCACCGCACAGACCACGAGCGTGCCCACCGCCATGCGGGTCGCCGGCGGAAAGGCCGCCTCCGGCCCCGGCGTGGTGGCCGCCACATCCTCGGCCGACTGCATCCAGAAGACGTACACCACGCGCAGATAATAGTAGGCACTGAGCGCACTCATCAGCACCCCAATCACCACGAGCCACGTCAGGCCCGCCTCCACCGCCGGTGCAAACACAAAGTACTTGCCCGCGAACCCCCCGAGCGGCGGGAAGCCAATTAGGCTGAACATGAACACCCCCATCGTGGTGCCCAGTACCGGGCGCCGATCCGCGATGCCGGCCAGCGACGCGAGGGACTGCTCGCGCCCCTCCTTCCCGTCCCACTCCAGCAGCGCCATCACCCCAAACGCCCCGATGTTCATCACCGAATAGACGAGCAGGTAAAACAGCGCCCCGGCGTACCCCGCCTGCGTGCCCGCCGCCAGGCCCACGAGCACGTACCCAGCGTGGGCCACCGACGAGTAGGCCAGGAGGCGCTTCACGTTGCGTTGGGCCAGGGCCATCACATTGCCCACCCCCATCGTAAGCACCGCCACCGCCGCGAGCACAAGCTGCCACTCGCCCCCCGGCACCGCATGCACCAGCACCAGAATCAGGGCCGCAAACGCCGCCGCCTTCGTGGCCGTCGACATGTACCCCGTCAGCGGCGTGGGCGCGCCCTGGTACACGTCGGGCGTCCACATGTGAAAGGGAGCGGCGCTGACCTTAAAGAAAAAGCCCACCAGAAACAGCGCGAACCCGCCCCAGAAGAGCAGCTGCGCGGACGCCGTCGCCAGCTCCGCCGTCGCCATCTCCGGAAGCACCATCGTACCTGTCGCCCCGTACATCAGGGCAATGCCGTAGAGGAAAAAGCCCGTGGAGAAGGCGCCCAGGAGGAAGTACTTGAGCGCGCTCTCCACCGCCCCCTCGTCCTCGCGCACCAGCCCCGTAAGGATGTAGAGGCAGACCGACATCGTCTCCAGCCCCAGAAAGATGCTCACCATGTTGTTGGAGGCCGCCAGCATGAGCATCCCAACCGTGGCGTACAGGATGAGGGCGTAGACCTCGCCGTGGTCGTGGCGCAGCTGATTGAGGTACGGAATCGACACCAGCGTGGTGGCCAGCCCCGCCAGCAGCACAATGAGGTTGATGTACGCCACAAAGCCGCCCGTGCGCAGCGTCTCGAAGAGGACCGTCCCGGCGGGCGCGCCCAGCTGCGTGGCCTCCCACCCTGCCAACACCGCCAGGGCCGCCGCCCCGAGCCAGGGGATGGCCGGATGATCGTTCCGGAAGGCGTCAATGACGATCAGAACCAGCCCCATCAGCCCCACCACCATCATCGAAACGACAGCAGGCAGGTCGGCCAGGAGGGTTGGGTACGCGGTGGACAGATCCATAGAGCGGAAACAAACCGTGCGGGACTCGACAAATGCATTGGGAATGGGCGGCTACACCCACACAAATCCTTCAATCTTCGACGCAAGCTCCACGTCCAGCGCCGTCACCGCCCCGCCGGCATCGTGCGTGGTCAGCGCCACGGACACCGTGTTGTACACATTCTCCAACTCCGGGTGGTGGTTCATCTCTTCGGCGAAAAAAGAGAGGCGCACGATAAAACTGATGGCCTCCCGAAAGTCCGAAAACTCGTAGGTCTTCTGGAGCGAATCGTCGGTGTGCGTCCAGCCGTCCAGGTCCGCGAGGGCGTCCTGAATGGCCTCGTCCGAAAGCGGGTCGCGTGCAGGCATGGTCCCAGAGGGATGTTGGTGCAAGAGAATACAGAAGGGAAACGGAGACGTCTACGGAGCGGTCCGCTCGGGGCGCTCAATCGACACCTCTTCCGCCTCGAGCGGCGCCGGCGGCACCGGGCGCGGCGTCTCGGCCGTAGGAGGCGCCTTGTCGGCCCGCGCCTCAATGGCGGCCCGCTTTTCTTCGACCGTCTCGAGCAGAAACTGCGTGGTCGGCGCCGTTTGCTGCAGGAAGGGATTCGGGTAGAAGCCGAGCACAAACATCAGCACCACGAGCGGCACCATGAGGCCGAACTCGCGGGCGTTGAGGTCGGGCATCTCGGCGTTGGCCGCGTCCGTGAGCTCCCCAAAGAAGGTGCGGTACACCATGTGGAGCAGGTAAACGGCGGCGAGAATGACGCCGGTGGTGGCCGCGGCCACGAGCACCGGGCTGTTGAGGACCGTGCTCTGGAAGGCGCCGAGCAGAATCAGAAACTCTCCCACAAACCCGTTGAGCCCCGGCAGGCCCGCCGAGGCGAGCACGCTAATCACCATGAACGTAGTAAGGA
>CAZFJR010000164.1:0-3881 GCA_964519235.1 uncultured Salinivenus sp.
TCGCCGCCGGTAGGAAAATTTTTGATGCGGTGGATGGAAGCGCTTCCCAAAAAGACTTCTTCCAAGCTTCACAAAGTTGGTTTTCGGGATTTCCGGCGCCGTTTCTACTCTTAAAGACGACCAAACGCACGCTCGCATCTGTGCGTCCGTGCCGGCGTGCCCGGCGGCTGCATCTCGCCTGGCACCTCGGTTGCACGAAGCTCCACACGGCACGAAGCTACACACGGCACGAAAACCACGCAGGGCGCGAGCATCCTAGGAGCTCCCCGCAGGCGCCTCGCCTTCATCTCCGAAAGCGGAAGGCCCGAAAGCGGACGGCTGGAAGGCCGTCGGCGCAGAGGCGGGTGCTGGACGGCATTTCCCATTGCTGTGGGCTTTCCTTGCCAGTGCGTCTTGCCATCGATGCCTGCCTTGCCACCGATGCCGGCGGAGCCCGCTTAGGCCGTGTCGGCCGGGTGCACGCGGTCGGTCGGGGCGATTTGTGTCCCGGTCCGCGCATCGCTCCCCCTCCTTGCCTTTTCCCGCTGCCTTCTCGTCCTCTGGCGCGCATTCTTGGCGCTTGCTGCTCATGGACCTGCTTTTCTCCACCACCGCCCGCGCCCTCTGGAGCAGCGGTGGCGTGGCCTTTCTGGTCGCCCTGGCGCTAACGCCCGTCGTTGGCTGGGGCACCCGGCGCCTCGGCGTGGTCGACCGGCCCACGGAGGACCGGTGGAGCGGGCGCACGGTCGCTCTGCTGGGGGGGCTGGCCATTGCGGGGGGCACTGCGGCGGGGGTGCTCGCGGGCGAAGCGGGCGGCGTCTGGTCGTGGCCGGTGTGGGGCGGAGCACTGCTCATGTTTGCCCTGGGACTGGCCGACGACCTGTTCGGGGTGTCGCCCGTCACGAAGGTGCTGGGGCAGGTGGGAGCCGCGGCGCTCGTGCTGTACGCCGGGATCGCGTTTTGGGAGGGCGGGCCCTCGTGGGCGTCCATTCCCCTTACGTTCCTCTGGGTAATTGGGGTGACCAACGCCGTAAACCTCATCGACGGCATCGACGGTCTGGCCGGAGGAATTACGGCGGTCGCGGCCGCCGCGCTTGCCGTGATCAGCGGCACGCTCGGCCACTGGGTCCTCGCCGCCGCCATGGCGGCCGTGGCGGGGGGGAGCCTGGGGTACCTGCCGTACAACGCCCCACCGGCGCGGATCTTTATGGGGGACTGCGGGAGCCTGCTGCTCGGCTACCTGCTGGCCCTCGGGGCACTGGGCGTGCAGGGCGGAGGCGGGGCGGTCGCCGGCACGCTCGTGCCCATTGCGGTCCTCGCCGTGCCCATCGCGGACACGACCTTCGTGACCATCACGCGCCTGCTGCGTGGGCAGTCGGTGCGGGAGGGCGGGACCGACCACGTGCACCACCGCCTCGTCAAGCTCGGGTTTTCCGAGGCGGAGGCCGTGGGCCTTCTGTGCGGCGCAAGCGGGACGTTCGGCGCGCTGGCGCTGTCCACCCTCTGGATGGAAACGGCGCTCGTGCTGGCCGTGGCGGCCCTATCGGCCGTTGGCCTGGTCGTGCTCGGCATCTACCTCGCCACGACCGGCGCCTACGCCACGACGGGCGCCCCTCCGGCCCTGAGTGCAAGCCAGCGCCTGGGCTCGTTCCTGCGAGCGTACGGCGGCGGGGCCTCCTGGAAGGCGGTGGTCGGCATGATTGCAGACCTGCTTCTGGTCGGCGGGGCCTTCGTGGTGGCCACCCATCTGCGCCACGGCGGCGCCCCGCCCCCAGAGGTGTCCCGGCTGGTGATGCAGGCCCTGCCGGCCCTCATCGTGGCCAAGCTGGGGGTGTTTTACGCCGCGGGCCTCTACAAGGGCATCTGGTCCCACGCCGGCACGCCGGAAGGGCTCCGCCTTGCGGCCGCCTCGGCGGGGGGCTCCCTGCTTGTGGCCGCCGGGCTCTGGGGGGGGGCCGGCGCGGCCCCCGTGGCGCTTCTCATCATCGACTGGGGGGCCACCACGGGGCTCGTGGGGGGCGTGCGGTTTGGGTTTCGGGCGCTGCGCCAGTCGGTGGTAACCCACCAGTCGCACCAGGCCCCCGGGCGGCGCGTGCTCCTCTACGGCAGCGGGGCCGCCGGCATGTTGGCCCTGCGCTCCCTGCGCCGCTGGCCGGAGGGAGACTTCACGGTCGTCGGCCTCCTCGACGAAAACGAGCAGCGCCACGGCCATCGCACGCAGGGCGTAGCGGTGCTGGGCGGGGTGTCCGACCTGCCGGAACTCTGTCGGGCCCGCGAGGTCGACCTGGTTGTTGTGCCGGCGGGCACCGACGAGCGCACGCGCCGCCGCGTCTGGGCGCGGTGCCGAGAGGCGGGCGTGCCGGGCCGTTACTTTGCCGCCACGCTCCGCGCCCCCAAAGAGGCCGGCTCGGCGCAACTCTCCCCGACGCCGGGGGACGGGGCGCCCGCCCGCTCGTCGTCGGCGTAGGAGGACGCGGGACAGCACGAAAAGCGCGGAATGCCAGGGGGGCGCAGGACAACAAAAGGGCGCAGGAGAGTGAGAAGGCCCGGAACCGCGCGGGCCCGGTCCCCCCTTGCCCCGCCGTTCCCCTCCCCAACATCCGCGCCGAGGCCGGCGGGTGGATCCACGGGGCCGGTCCCCTGTTTGGCCCGCCTGAATCCCGTGTTTTCCCTCACCCTCCCCCCTTTCCCCATGCACATCCTCGTCACTGGGGGGGCCGGCTTCATCGGCTCTCACGTCGCCGACGCCCTGCTCGAGCAGGGCCACTCGGTCCACGTCCTCGACGACCTCTCGACGGGCCGCCGCCACAACGTGCCCGACCAGGCCGACTTTTTCGAGCTGGACGTCCGCTCCGACGCGGCCGCCGCGCTCGTTGCCGAGCAGGCGTATGCGTGTCTGGTCCACCATGCCGCGCAGATGGACGTTCGGGCGTCCGTGGAGAACCCGCGCTTCGATGCGGACGTGAACATCGGCGGGCTGCTCAACCTGGTAGAGGCCGGGGTGGAACGCGGACTACAGGCTGTGCTCTTTGCCTCGACCGGCGGGGCGATCTACGGCGAGCCCGAGTTTGCGCCCCAGACCCTGGAGCACCCACTGCGCCCGCTCTCGCCCTACGGCGTCGCGAAGCTCGCCTCCGAGAAGTACCTCGACTACTACCGGCACCAGCACGGCCTGCGGACCGTCGCCCTGCGCTACGCGAACGTGTACGGCCCGCGCCAGAACCCGCATGGCGAGGCCGGGGTCGTGGCGATCTTCACAAAGCAGATGCTGGCCCGCGAGCAGCCGGTCATCTACGGCGACGGGACCCAGACCCGCGACTATGTCTACGTCGACGACGTGGTGGCGGCCAACCTGGCGGCCCTCGACCACGAGGAGAGCGGGGTCTTCAACGTGGGCACCGGACGAGAGACGAGCGTGAACGAGCTGTTTCGGGCGCTGCGTGCGGCCACCGGCGCGGACGTGGTGGAGAAACACGGCCCCGCCAAGCCCGGCGAGCAGCAGCGCAGCGTGCTCGGCTACGAAACGACAACCGAAGAGCTGGGCTGGACGCCGTCCGTCGACTTGGAGGACGGGCTGGTCCGGACCGTGGACTCTTTTCGAGACGCCCCGGCAGTCGCGTGACCGGTGCGGGCCTGCCGGGCCTCACGCGGGCCTGCCGAACCGTGTCGTGAAGGCCGCAGGCCGCGCTGCTGTGGGCCGCCGCCCCTTTGGTCCCAGCGGGCCCCAGCCCCTTCGGCTCCGGCGGGCGGGGGCGTCGTCACGGATCCGTGACGGTTCCCCCCGCGCCTCGTCGACGCGAAGCAGGGCGACAGCGGCTTGGGGCAGGGCCCGTTTTCGGCGCTGCTTGTCGGGTCCCCCCTTGTAGGCCCGCCGCTGCCTACTACTCCTGGGGCTCCGCGCC
>CAZFJR010000164.1:3981-5068 GCA_964519235.1 uncultured Salinivenus sp.
CCGCCGCTGCCTACTACTCCTGGGGCTCCGCGCCCACGCTGCCATCGGAGCCGTTTCCGTCCTCGCCCGCGGCGGCTGCGCCCTCGGAGCCCTGCTCGGGGCCCTGCCCGGATGCCTGTTCGGGAGAGAAGGCCGCGACCTCCCGGGCGCAGCGGAAGCCGATGTCGACGGCGGCCTCGGCCTTCGGCTGCGCGTCGCGCATGCCGACCCCGATGAAGGCGGCGCGGGAGTTCCAGGCCCCGCCCCGCACCACGCGCCTCGGCTCTTCGGGGTCGCGGCGCAGGGGGTTGAACCCGGAGAGCTCCTCGTAGAGCGGCGTGTAGGCGTCGCGGGTCCACTCCGCCACGTTGCCGGCCATGTGGTAGAGGTGCCACCGGTTTTGCTTCAGCGTGTCGGTCGGGGCGGTAAACGCGAAGCCGTCGACCGCGTGGCCCTCCGAGGGCTTGAAGTTGGCCAGGTAGCGCCCGCCCTCGTCCTGGACGCGGAGGCCGGCCCAGGGATAGAGGCTCCCGACCCGACCGGCGCGGGCGGCCCGCTCCCACTCCGCCTCCGTCGGGAGGCGCTTCCCGCGGGCCTCGCAGAAGGCGCGGGCGTCGGCCCAGGTGACGCCCACGACCGGGTAGTCGGCGTAGTAGTCGCTGCGGAAGTAGGCGGCCCAGCCGGCCTGGGTGCGGGCCTCGGCAAAGACCGTTGAGTCCGGGCGATGCTCCCGGCGGGCCTCCGGGGAGAGGCCCTGGAGGTAGCGGCGGTACTCAGCGTTGGTGACCTCCCGCTGGTCGAGGTAGAAGGCGCTGACGGTGACCCGCTTGCGGCCGGCGCCCTGCAGGGAGAGGGGGTCCTCGCCGGTCAGGCCCATGATGAAGGTGCCGCTTGGCACGCGCACCATGCCGGCCGGCCCGGTCGTATCCGCCCGAACCGGCGCTCGCCCAAATGGGGCCCGCCCGAACGGCTCCCGGTCGGGCGATTGCGAGTCGCTGCTCGTCGCCGAGCCTTCGGGCATGGCGGGGGGAGCCTCGCCCGCTGGGTCCGGGCCGCCGAAGCCGACACGGAGGCCGACCCCGAGCAGTTGGGCCAGCGCGTCGGCCGG
>CAZFJR010000165.1:0-1119 GCA_964519235.1 uncultured Salinivenus sp.
CGTCACCGAGACGCCACTCGGCGCCATGGTCACCTCGTCACGATACTGGTCGCGTAGGGCCTCGCGGGTGTCGAGGAGAGACTGGATGCGGGCACGGAGTGTCTCCATCGAAAACGGCTTCTCGACGTAGGCGTCGGCCCCGGCGTCGAGCCCCTCCACCTCGGCCTCGTCGCCGGCCTTGGCGGTAAGCAGCAAGACGGGCACGTCGCGTAGCGCGTCGTCGCGCTTGACGCGGCGGCACAGCTCCACTCCGTCCATCTCAGGCATCATCACGTCGCTGAGAATCAGAGCCGGCGGCTCTTCACAGGCGCAGTCGAGGGCCTTCTCGCCATCCTCTGCTTCTCGGACGTCGTACGTCCCTGAAAGCTGATGCCGCAGGTACGTGCGCACGTCGGCGTTGTCCTCCACGACGAGAATTACTGGCTGATCGTCCGCGGACGACGAGGCCTGTTCCTCATCCGCCGGAAGTTTGCCCTCAGAGGAGAGTTCTTCTGGCTCGCCGTTTTGGCGGGGCGACGGAATTGCTGTCCCTGCACGATCCTCGCTAGGCTGTTCGTCCTCGGAGTCCGTCTGCGCGTCCTCCAACTCCCGGAGCGGAAGGCGCACGGTGAAGGTGGAGCCCAGTCCGACCTCACTCTCGACCTCGATCGTCCCGCCGTGCAGTTCCGTCAGCTCCTGCGCCAGCGCCAGCCCCAGTCCGGAGCCGTCCGAACGGGTTCTCCGGGAGGCGTCGCCTCGGCGGAACCGGTCGAACAGGTCGGATCGCTCGTCCTCGGGGATGCCGGGGCCGGTGTCGGAGACGCAAAGGGCGGCGGTCTCTGTGTCCGGGCGCTCCACCCGGACCAACACCTTGCCGCCCTCGGGCGTGTAGTGCAGTGCGTTCTCGATGAGATTGCCCAGTACGGAGCGCAGTCGCTCGGGGTCGAAGACGCTCATGACCTGATCCGGGTCGGCCCGGAAGCGGAGCTGGAGGTCGTTTCGTTCGGCCATCGGTTCGAACGAGCGCGTCATCTCCCGAGCAAACCCCACCAGGTCGCCGGGCCGCGGCTCCAGCGACAGGCGATCCGTCTCCAGACGGGAGAGCGCCATCACCTGGTCGACGAGGTCTTCCATCTGCTC
>CAZFJR010000165.1:1219-5059 GCA_964519235.1 uncultured Salinivenus sp.
TCTTGCTCCCGCACGTGCTTCAGGCGGAGCCAGTGCAGCCCTAGTCCCAGCACGAGCAGCAGTCCCCCTCCCACTGCGTAGAACCAGGGGGTCTGGTAGAACGGCTGCGGCGTCAGGGTCAGAAACTTCGGCGGAGAGGTACCCCCACCCGGAGAGCGCGTGTGCACCGTAATGGCGTTTTGTCCGGGCCTCTCGATCTTGGACGCTGGAACCTCGGCCTTCAGCCCAATGGTGATCGCGTTTGACTCTGGGCTGGACTTGATTGGCGAGGTGGGCAGGGCGTCGCCGTTCCAGCGCACGACGGAGTAGGGCGCAAACGTGGCCCCTTGCACGGTAACCACAAACGACTCCCCACTTTGGACCCGCCGCAGGGGCCGAAGCGCATCGATCCGGGGCGACGGCGCCTCTGTACGGAACGTGTACGCGTTAGAAGCCACACTGTCTGCATTGAGCACCTGAACGGTCCACTCCGTGGCCGCCGTGCCAAAGACGGCCCGCACCTTCACGGTCTGGGCGTCGACGTACGTCAGACGGTCGCGCGCCCGGATCACGGTGTCCAGTACCCCGTCCACGTGGAGCCGGACGGCAAATTCCTGCTCAAACCCACGGCCCCGGATCGTGAGGCGCTTCCAGTCGATGCTGCCAACAATTGGGTCGGGCTGCACCCGGGTGATCTCAGGGGACGACCGGTTCTGCGCAACAAGCAGATCGAACGGGCAAAGAACGACCAGTCCCGCCACGAGACCAGCGGCCGTCCACCGAAGCATTATGGGGATGAGCCTGTACATGCGGGCATGCGTCGCAGTCTACGTGCACTGACTGAGGTTCTCGCCTGCAGGAGGTTGCTCCTGTCTCAGGAGGCTGCCCCTGCCTGCAAAACAGTGTGCCCTGCCGCTACTCTCCGCCCGGTAGGGCCCGGTCGTTTGGGCCGGTGTGATGGATGTGCGTCCCCGACCGGCGTTAGCGGAAAGACGTCCGTCCTGTACGGAATATAACGACTGAAGAATTTGTTGCAAACTACAGAACGCAAGAAACGAGGGCGGCGCTGTGCACAGCGCCGCCTGAGCACTGGTTTGGGCCTGTACGTTCCAGTGGCTACACTGAGTGTCTACGCAGTCCCTTCGCCCTCTGCCTCCCGAATGCGTTCGTTCTCCGCTCGTCTCGGCGTCAGCGTCCTGCTCGTCCTGTTGGCACTGGGCGCCCACTTCCACGCGGCCCTCGGGGCGGGACGCTCCGCCGACCCGGCGGCTGCCCCGCCCGCCTCCGCCGAGTCGCCTGTCCGCGGCGTAGTCTGGACGCCTCCCGCGTCCCCCGACTCGGCCCTCCATGAACTCACCCGGATCGACCGCCTCGGCGCCACAGCGGTGCGGCTCACGCGCCTTCCGTCCGACAGCGTCGCCGCCCGGGCCGACGCCCTCGGCCTTCGTCTCTACGTCGACCTGCCAGTTGACTACGTGCCGGCCTCGCATCTTCAAGACTCCCTCACCCAGGCAAGGCCCGTACTGGAGCGCCTCCAGGACCTTGCCCGCAGGCATCCGTCGATTACCCACGTCGGGCTTGCCCACGGCACGGACACCACCGTTCCACAGGCCTGCAGGGTGCTCGCTCGCTGGACCGAGCGCGTTCGCGCCCACGCTGCGTCGCTCCGCACGTACTACGTGACCCCGTTCGCCGCCACGGACGATCGGTGCGCCGACGCCGTGGACCGCCCCCTCCTCGACGTGCGCGGCCATCCCGCCCCCGCAGAGCACTGGCGGCAATGGCGATCCCAAACGATACCGGTGGGGCTCGGCGCCGTAGGCACCTGGGTGCAGCCCTCGGCCCCCTCCGGATTGCAGAGTCCCCATTCTCCTGAGCGCCAGGCCCGCTACCTGGAACGCGCCCTTCCTCGACTTCTCGACTCCACTCGCGCCTCAACGCCCGTTCTCTTCGTCTCGCACTGGCGAGACCGAACCGACCCGGTCCTCTCAACCCGGCGCTACGGGCTGCACGAGACCAACGGCCCGCCGCGTCCGGCAGCCGCGGTGGTCCGCGGATTTTACACCGGCACTCAGCGTGTTTTTGCGTTCCCGGCCGGCTCTGCCCCCCGCACGGCCCCGTACGTGCCCCTGCTTCTGGGCTGGGGCCTCTTCGGCCTGCTCGGGGCCCTCTACGCCCGAAGCCTCTTCGTGCGCCAGACCGTCGCCCGCTACTTCACGGCACCCGGCTTTTACCGGGATGCCCTTCGCGACGGAACCGACCTGCATCCGGGCGCAAATGCTCTCCTGCTCGTCATTGTGGCAGGGGCGCTCGGCATCACGGGGGTGCGCGTCGCGCAGATGGCCGGTGTCCATCTCGCCACCGAGCACGTGCTCGCTGCCCTCCCCCCGCCCGTGCAGGGGGTCTTGTCCAGCGGCATCGCACAGCCCGCATGGGCAGGACTCATGCTCGGAGGACTGGCGCTCGTCCTGCTGGGAATTTGGGGGGGCACGCTGGTGCTGATGGCCCGGTGGCGGTCCTCCTTCGCGCTGGCTCAGGGGCTCGCCCTCGTCGCATGGCCCTGCTGGCCGGCCCTACTGGCCCTTCCGCTGGCCCTTGCCGCTGGCCCCACGGCGCCCCTCTCCCCCTCCCTCCTGGGCCTCCTCCTGCTGGGGGGGAGTCCTCTTGCCTGCGCTTACGTCAGCGGGCGCGTGCTCTACGACTACTGGGTCGTGACGGATCTCTCGGGGAAAACGGTCCTCTTGCTGGGCCTTTTCAGCCCTCTCGCCCTTGCCGCTGCGGGCGGGCTCGTCCTCGCGCTGGGGTATGGCGTTTCCTTCGCGTTCCTGTGGGACCTAGCCACCCTGACCTCGTGACGCACGGGCCCCTACAAGCAACGCCCCCGCAGCCAGACGATGCCGCCGGGCCTCCGGCACCTGGGCTGCGGCAAGGACGGCAGCGTCGGCGGGGGCGCGATGGACGTAGTGCCCCCACCGCATCTTCGGGCCCCTCTTCACCCGTCCTCCCTTGTACACACGCCCTCCTACAGCGCCCACGTCACCATCTCCGGGTACAGGACGAGGGCGATGAGGCCGAGCCCCTGAATCGCAATGAACGGCACGGCCCCGCGGTAGATCTGCGTCGTGCGCACCTCGTCCGGCGCCACCCCGCGCAGGTAAAAGAGCGCAAACCCGAACGGCGGCGTCAGGAACGAGGTCTGCAGATTCATCCCCACCATGACGCCAAACCACACAAGGGCCGCGTCTGCCGTCGCCCCAAATTCCGGGGGCAAGAGGCGCGCGGCCGGGCCCTGCAAAAGGGGAATGATGATAAACGCGATTTCGAAGAAGTCGATAAAGAACCCGAGGATGAACACCGCTAGGTTGGCCACAATCAGGAACCCGATGACGCCGCCCGGCAGGTTCGTGAGGAGCCCTTCCACCCAGAAGTCGCCCCCCAGCCCGCGGAAGATGAGCGAGAAGGCCGTCGATCCCACGAGGAGAAACATGACCATGGACGTGAGGCGCATTGTCTCGTCCATCGTCTCGCGGAGGGCCTCCATCGAGAGCCGGCCGTTGGCCGCCGCGAGGAGGATGGCGCCCACCGCCCCGAGGGCGCCGGCCTCGGTGGGGGTGGCAAGCCCGGCAAAGATGCTCCCCAGCACGAGCAGAATCAGGATGAGTGGCGGCAGCATCACCAGCCCCACCCGCCGCAGGAGCTGTCCCACGGGAATGTCGCGCGTGTCCTCGGGAAGGGCCGGCGCGGCGTCGGGCCAGATAAAGGCCACGCCCACGGCGTAGAAGGCGTAGAGCGTGGCCAGCGCCATGCCCGGCACGAGCGCCCCGATGAAGAGGTCCCCCACACTGATGCCGAGCTGGTCGG
>CAZFJR010000166.1:0-5054 GCA_964519235.1 uncultured Salinivenus sp.
TGGCGTCCTGGTCCCCCACGTAGTCGCTGCCCTTCACCGTGTCGAAGGCGTGCCAGAGCCAGTGGTCCTCCTCCTCGTTGCCGAGGGCCGCCGCAATGCCGCCCTGCGCCGCCCCGGTGTGGGAGCGAAGCGGATGCAACTTGGAGACGACGCCTACGTCGGCGCCTCCTTCACGAGCGTACAGCGCGGCCATCAGCCCCGCCCCGCCCGCTCCAACGACAACAACATCGTGCTCGAAAGTCATGGTGGATGATGCGTGATGAGTGATGCGTGATGAGTAAAACGTGAGGCGCGACAAGGGAGACGTGAGAGCGGAAGCCCTGTTGGGGCTGGGCCCGCGATCTCACGCATCACGATTCACGTTTCACGCTTTGCTGATGAGAAGCAGAATCGACCCATTGTCCTCCTTTCTACGGACCTGCTGTCGTCACCACCCGGCCGTGATCACCGAGTACATGCCGATAATGAGCAGCCCGAGGGCCACCGTCCACGACAGGGCGCGTGCCACAAGACGCCCCATGGGATCGCGGATGTAGTCGGTCATCACGTTGTTCAGGCCGTAGAATCCGTGGTGCAGGGCGACAATGAGAAAAAGAATGTTGAAGCCTTTCCAGAGCACCGCGTACACGGGGTCGGCCAAGCGTTGCATGACGACTTGGTAGGGCGTCACTTCTGCATCTGGGCCCATGCGCGCCCGCACTCCTTCTTTTGCCTCTTCGGGGTAGTCCGGCATCTCGCCCTTTTCCGTAACCACCTCGTGGGTGACCGACGCGGCCTGGTGATCGTAGTGCTGCACCCAGAAGTGAGTGATCAGCATAAAGATCAAGAATGTGCCGGTGATGCGGTGCAGAAACCAGTTGAGCGCGTTGGACTGAGCCATGGTAGCAGCAGGGAGGGGGCAGAGGACCTACGGGTGGGCGCGTGGACGAGGGAGGACGGCTACAAGAAGAGCGTGGGCATCGAGCCGGGCCCAAAAAGCCACTCCCCCAAGGAGTAGATGGAGGGCCAACCGCCCACCAGAATGATGACGGCGGTTACGCCCCCGAGCGTCCAGAAGAGCTTCTTCTGCTTCGGGCTCCATCCCAGGAGGTCGATAAGCACAATCCGGAGGCCGTTCATCGCGTGGTAGGCCACCGCCACAAGCAGGGCGAACTCTCCGACCTTGAAGATGGGACTGTGGTACTTGGCGATCAGGGCGTTGAACGTCTCCGGGTCGCTCAGCGATTTCAGGCCCCAAATGTGGATGATAAGGTAGACGACCAGCCCCACGCCCGTGAGGCGGTGCATCATCCAGGCGAACATGCCGGTTCGTATGCGATAGCGCTGGAACCGGCTTTCCTGCTCGGCGGTGGCGTCCGCCGTGGCAGCGGCGGCTGAGGGGCGGTCTTGGGTGTCAACAGCCATGGGACTGAAAGACTTGTAAGGAGGCGACACTGTGGGCACTGCAGCTGGGCCGAAGCCCAAGCCCGGGACGATCGTTTTTGAGCCGAAATACTTCCTCCGTCTCACAAAGCAAAATAGCGGGGGCGGGCGGAGGTTTCAAGGCCCGTTAATTTGTTGGGGAATTGGGCGGACGGCCCTCAGAGGCAATCCGTCTCTCCCCAGCAGGAGCTTTTCCCGAAAAGAGACGCCCCGAGCGTGCCCGGCCACCAGGGCGCTGGTTACAGAGCGTGGTTACCGCTCGTCGATCGGGCGGACCGTCCGGTCCCGGGCTCCTACGTACTGGGCGCGGGGGCGAATGAGACGGTTGTCGGCCCACTGCTCCAGAAGGTGCGCCGTCCATCCGGCCGTGCGACTGAGAGCGAAGATTGTGGTGAAGAGGTCGGGGTCGAGGCCGAGCTGGTAGTAGATGGAGCCGCTGAAGAAGTCTACGTTGGGGGCAATGCCCGTTTCTGCCTCCATGGTCTCGTGGATGGCCGCGGTGTATTCGTACCACTTCATCTCGCCCGCCTCTTCGCTCAGTCCCCGCATCATGTCGCGCAGGATGGCCGCCCGCGGGTCCATGGTGTTGTAGACACGGTGCCCGAAGCCCATTACGCGCTCGCCATCGTCCAGGCGCTCCTGCACGTACGCCGCAGGGTCTGCCCCCTTCTCGTCGATGTCCAGCAGCATGCGCATCACCTCTTGGTTGGCCCCGCCGTGCAGGGGGCCTTTGAGGGCGCCAATCGCCCCGGAAATGGACGAGTACATGTCCGACAGGGTGGAGCCGATCACGCGGCTGGTGAACGTGGAGGCGTTCAGGCCGTGGTCGGCGTGCAGCACAAGGCAGACGTCGAAGGTGTTCTCGGCCGCCTGGTGTGGCTCCTCGCCGTTCAACATATAGAGGAAGTTGTGCGCCATCGATCCGTGATCGAGCGGGGCAATCGGGTCTTTGCCCTTCCGCAGTCGATCGAACGCAGCGATGAGGGTCGGGATTTGTGCCAGGATGCGATCGGCCTTGCGGCAGTTGGCCTCCCGCTCCATGACGTCGGCCTCCTCGTCGTAGAGCCCGAGGGCAGAGACGCCCGTGCGAAGGACGGCCATGGGGTGCGCATCCTCGGGCGCGTTTCGCAGGAGATCCAGCACCGGGGCGGGGAGGGCCCGCTCGCTGCGCAGGTGCCCCGTGAAGTCGTCGAGTTGAGCCTGCGTTGGCAGGTCGCTATGACGGAGTAGGTAGATGACCTCTTCGTAGGTGGCGTGCTCGGCGAGGTCGTGGATGTCGTAGCCCCTGTAGATCAGCGTGCCCGTGTCCCCGTCGATCGACGAGAGCTCGGATTCAAGGGCAATCACTCCCTCAAGACCTCGTGCCTTGATGGGCGCGTTCTCTTTTGTCAACTCTGTTACAGTGTCTTCGTCAGACATATTGGTCAGGGTGTATGTAGGAGCCGAAGTGCATCGCGGAGTGCCCGGAAGGCGGGGCCTCCGAGGGGGAAAGGCCGCGGCGGAATTGTGGGGGTCGAAGAAACCTGCCGTGCCGTCAGGGCTTTGTGCAGGCCTTTACTTTTTGGAAACGCTTCGCACGGTACCAAAAGGCTTTGACGAGCGCGGGTTTCACCCCGGGCATGAGTTCTTCTTGGAGTTGGGGGGGCGGGATAGGAGGGAGCGTGGGCCCGGGCGCACCGCTGTTGGGGTCCGTCCGAGGAGGAGCATGGCGGGTGTGGCGTCTCGCCTCCAGACGCCCGGATAGATTTATGTGGCACTGTTAGGTTTATGTCGCACTGTGAAGCCGTTTGGCGGCTTGTTTATGGTCCCCTCTATGGCCACCCCTCTATTCTATGGTCCCGCTTCCATGGTCCCGCCTCCATGGTCCCCCGGTGAGTACTCTGCCGCTTGGCTCCCAGCGCCGCGACTTCGCGGATCTCGTATCGCCCCGGGACGACTCGGTCGCTACGTTCCCAACCCAGAACGGACTCTGCAACCCAGAACGGATTCTGCACGCGCCCGGCAACTCACCAGAGGCATGACCTCGCTTTCGCTCAGCCCCCACTACAGGACTCGTTCGAGCTTCGTTCGCGCACACCGCCCGACGTATTTGGTCGGCTGCGCCTCGTCAGTTGCTGTGCTCGTGTCGGCCAAATATCCGACCACCAAATAGTTTTTACAACTGTAATTCTGCAATGTAAGGGTTGGAAAAAAGCGCCGCGCGAATTTTGGTTTAAGGGTACGCCGTCCTTCCGCGCAGAGGGAGTTCTGCGTGCGGGATCATTTGTATGGGAAAGCCGATACCTCTACGTGACATTTGCCACATACGCTGCCCTTCAGCAAAAGCTGCCGGAAACTCTCCGGACAGGTCCATGCGGGCGGACCAGTTGCCCTGCATGGCTGGTGCGCGGCCGGTCGGTCCCCGTGTTTTGCATTGCACACGGGGCCCGGGACTGGCTGCGAAACCGGCCGAGCGGTTCCCTGAAGGCAGCACCCCCCTATTCGTCCAAGCCGTTATTCACGAGTTAATCCGTGTCCCACCCCCAGGGTCGGCACGGGGCGCAGCGAGGGGCCGTACAGCGGCCCCTCACGGCAGCGTGGGCTGCACCGCAGCCTAGCCGGTCGCCCCGGAGATCGCGCCGTTTGGTGTGTCCGTCGTTTATCGCCATCAAGCCATGCACTGAGTATTCGGCGGGCCCGAGCGCCGCCAACCGACGTGGGGAGGACACCCCTTACTTCTACGTATGTCTAAAGAAATTGTCTTCAACGTCGGCAAGCAACAGACGCGCATCGCCATCGTCGAGGATGGCAAGCTCGTTGAGCTCTACATCGAAAACGCCGAGCACAAACGAACGATCGGCAACCTGTACCTCGGCCGCATCCGCAAGGTGATGCCGAGCATTCAGGCGGCTTTTGTGGACATCGGGCAGGAGCAGGACGCGTTCCTCCACTTTTCGGACCTGTCCGACAACCTGCCGTACCTACTCGACTTTCTGGGCCTGGAGGCGCCGAAGGCGGAGGCCATCGACGTGCCTACGGGCCAGAAGGATTGGGACCGCCGCCCCTCCGACATCTTGAACCGGGGGCAGACGATCCTCGTCCAGATTACCAAGGAGCCCATCTCGAACAAGGGCAGCCGCATCTCCACAGACATCTCCCTGGCCGGGCGCTTCCTGGTGCTGGTGCCGCTGCAAAATTACGTCGCCGTCTCGCGCAAAATTACCGACGACGACGAGCGCCGCCGCCTCGAATCGCTGGCCAGCAGCCTCGTGCCCGACGGCGTGGGCGTGATTGTGCGCACCGTGGCGGAGGACCGCGATGCCAAGTCGCTGGACAAAGACATGAAGCTGCTCATGGAGCGGTGGCGGCGCGTGGAGAAGCGCCTCAAGGAGAAGCCTAGCCCGCCCGCCCTCGTCCACGAGGACGTGGACATGGCCTCCTCCATCGTGCGCGATGAGTTTTCGGAGGCGTACGACCGCATTGTGGTGGACCACAAGGGGCTGTATCACAGCATCCAGAGCTACGTGCAGGCCGTGGCCCCGCAGCTGGTAGACCGCGTGGAGCTGCACGATGGCAACCAGCCGGTCTTTGAGGCGGCGGGCATCCAGCACGGGGCCGACCGCGCGTTCAAGGACCGCGTGGAGCTGCCGTCC
>CAZFJR010000167.1:0-5030 GCA_964519235.1 uncultured Salinivenus sp.
ACGACGGCACCACCGTCCGGGTGAGTCGCTCCTACGCCCCCGAGATCCGCGACCGCCTGGTCTAAGTTGACTCAAGTTGTGCGTCTGTGGGCTTTAGGGGGGCGCGTTCACTCCGGTGAGCGCAGGAATCATCCGGGTTCCCCTCATGACATCGCGATTTTCTGGAGGGTCGGTTCGCGCAGGTGGCTGATCATAAAACCCTCCTCGAACAACTCATGACCCACAACACGGGTCAAGTCACACGCATCTCGTCTACGAACTCATCTACGAAGACGCCTCCTCCACACCGGCCGCCCCCTCAATGAAGGGCGTTAGGCGCACGTCGGGCACCTCGGACAGGGTGGTGGCCTGGAAGGTGGCTTTCATCCGGTCGCGCTCTTCCGTCCAGTGCGCGTGGAGGGGGCACGGCTCGGCCTCGCCACACCCGGGCAGCCCCAGCACGCACTCGTGGAACAGATCATCGCCGTCGATGGCCACCACAATCTCATAGAGGCTAATGGCACCCGGCGATCGCGTGAGCGCCACACCGCCGCCCGGCCCCCGCTTCGAGGTGAGGAGGCCCGCCTCGTTGAGCTGCTGAAAGACCTTCGTCAAAAACGAGAAGCCAATCCCTAGATTGTCGCTGATGGTCTGGATAGAGACGTACTCCTGGGTGGGATCGCGGGACGTGCCGTCCGCCTCGTCCCCCTCGGCGTCGTCCCCGAGAGACCCGAGATACAGCATGGCGCGGAGCCCGTACTCGCAACTCTTGGACAGGAGCATCGGAGAAAGCCGACTGGTGGAAGCAGAGAACTGCATGCAGTGTGGACGCAATGCGTATCTCTGAAACGGGGCCAGAAGTTCCCTATTTCGGTGCAGTGATCCATTTTTTCCGGCCGGGCTCGCCCCGGAAGCCATTTCGTTTTTGTACACACGAGTAACGAAGTAGATAAAAAGAGCTTTTTATCTGAAATGATCCGAACCTCCACGCTGTGTTTTCGAATGGCCTTTTCGCCGGGGCATTGGTCCGGCACGTGCCGAGTTTCGTTTCCTGCCGCTGAAATTCGTTCACCAACCTTCTGCTTTTCAATGGCACTGGCCTCTTCCTTCCGTTCCGTTCGCCGTGCACTGCTTCTTCTTTTCGTCGCGGGCCTGTTGGGCCTGGTGCCTCCCGTCCATGCCCAGGACGCCCCGTCCGGCGATGCGCCCACCTCTGAGACGCGTGGCTACTTCGCAGTGGGCGTGAACGCGACGGATCTCGGCCCGCTCAACGACCGCCTGTCCGCAAACGGGTACCCGACCTTTTCCACCGAACTGCTCTCTGTGGGCGGGGGCGGATACCGGGTCGTCGCCGACCGCATCCTGCTGGGGGCCGAGCTAACGGGCCTCGTGACCCCGAACCAGGGCTTCCAGGGGCGCGATGTGTTCGTGGGCGGCGGGTACGGTCTGCTCTCGCTGGGCTACCTGTTCCGCCCGGCGCCGCAGCTGCGCGTGTACCCACTGGCGGGCCTCGGGGCGGGCGGCCTCGTGCTGAACATTGGGGACGACGGCGCGGCGAATTTCGACGATGTGCTGGAAGACCCCAACCGCTCGGCCAGCCTCAGCAAAGGAAGTGTGCTCGTGAGCCTGGGGGCCGGGGCGGAGTACCAGTTCGGCGCCCCCGGCGGCAACGGCGTGCGGCTGGGGCTGCGCGGCGGCTACCTCCTCTCGGCCCTCGATTCCGACTGGCAGCTGGACCAGGATCGCCTCAGCGGCGGGCCCGACGCGACGATGCAGGGGCCCTTCCTGCGCCTTACGATCGGCGGGGTGGGCGATGCCCTCGAAAGCATTCGGGACAATGACGATGAAGACGAATGATGCTTCCTGCTGCGATGCTGCTGCTTGCAACGGTCCCGCCCGGGCTCCCTCTCTCGTTCTCGTCCCTGCTCCACTGCACCCCGGCCGTGGTGTCTCTGCTGGTGTATCTGGGCGCCGGTCTCGGGTACGCGCTCGTGGCGTCGACGCGCCCCGACGATGCCTACGGGTCCGCCCGGGCGCACTACCTGGCCACTCACACCGTTCCGCCCCGCATTGCGGTCGCTCTGCGGCGCGGCAACGTGACAACGGGCATGACGCCCCGGCAGGTGAGCCTGGCTCGCGGGGTACCGCGCACGCGGGCCGACGCGGATAACGGACCGGTGTGGGTGTATGACGCCCGCGACGCCCGCACGCCCGGCTGGCTCCGCGTCGCCTTCGACGAGGGGCGGGTCGCGACCCTCCGGTACGTGCCTGCCTCCGAGACGTCCCTGCTCCCTCCCGCCACTCCCTGAGCGTCCCCAATGTCGCCCTGGCCGTCCGCCCTCGTTCTGGCCCTGCACATCCTCAGTTTCATGCTGGTCTACGCCGCGGTGGCGGTGGAATACGCGCTCCTGCGCGGCCCGCTCGATGCCCCCACCATTCGGGCCCTGAGCACGGCCGACGTGGTGTACGGACTTGCGGCCATGGGCGTGTTTGGGACGGGCGTGGTGCAGGTGCTCTACGTTGGGAAGGGCTACACGTACTACCTCCAAAGCCCCGTGCTGTGGACGAAGATCGGACTGTTTGCCCTGGTCGGCGGGGCCTCGGTCTATCCCACCCTCACTTTTCTGCGGTGGCAGGCCGAGGTAGACGAGAACGCTGTGCCTGTGCGACGCCTCTTTGGCCTCAGCGTTCCCTCGCGCTCGGCCCCCTGCCGCGGCCGGCTCCGCAGCCTCATCGGGATCGAACTGGGACTGCTCACCCTCCTCCCAATTCTGGGCAGTGCCCTGCACTACGGGCTCGGCTGAGTCTCTTCTGCGGGGCCCTCGCTCCGGCCCGCACCGGGGGCCACCGACGACAGGGCGAATGCCCCCTCCAGAAGAGCCTGCCACTAGGAAGAAAAGAACAAAAACGGATCTTTTTGTCTGAATTGTAGAACCGCAGCGACCAGCGCCTTACCATGTACTGAGTCGTTGTACGATCTCGACGTGGGGGCCTCCCCCTTTCGCTCTGTCTCACCAACGCTTCTTTCTTGATGAACGTTACCGCTGAACACGCCGCTGGCACGTACCGATCTGTCGTCGACAATGGGCGGGACCACGACGTTGTGCTGGACCTGCCTGAGGCCCTGGACGGAGACGACCAGGGTCCCACGGCACTGGAGCTTTCGGGCATGGCGCTGGCCGGATGCATTTCAACAATTTGGGCGAAAGTGGCCCACAACTCGAACGTCGACTACCGGGAGATTGAGGTGGAGGTCCGCCTCAACAAGGCCGATGCGGCGTCTCCATTTGCCGACTCGGAGGCGGTCGTTCGGGTCGAGAGCGAGGCCGACCGGAATCGACTCGAACGGGTGCTGGATAAGACAATGGAGGCCTGCCCGGTGGGGCGTCTCTTTGAGGAGGCGGGCGTAGAGACCGAGACCACGCTGGTACAAACGTCCCTCGCGCCAACCGGAACGGCGTAGCGCGGGCCCGGGCCTACGCCCCCCCATCCTCCCCCGTGCGGCGGGGGACGGGCCCGGGCCGCGGAACTGCTTGGTAATCGGCGGGAGTTTGGTCGGCGGGAGCTTAGTCGGCGGGAGCCGGCCGGGGCGCCTGCGCGGACGGGTCGGCCGAGGGGCGGGAGGGCGTGTGCTCGCCGTACAGGTAGTCGATCACGTCGTCCGCGTCGTACTGCGGATCCTCCGCCGAGCCGAGGGGCAGGTCTTCCAGCGCATCGCCCCCCGTAAAGAGCGGCGGCTCTGGGCCATCGGTGCGCCGCTGCGCGTGGCCGATGTTGGCGAGCAGGGCGTTGCAGAGGCAGGCGCGCCCCTCCGCCTCCTCCGGATCGCCCCCCCGGCTCTCGTACGTCTTTACGGGCTCGGCCGGGCAGCGCCCCATGAGGCGCCCCTTCCCGTCCAGGTACGGCTCGCGCAGGTACCCAAGGTCGCACACGCGCCGCCGCTCCGCGTAGACCTCGTCGTCGGCCAGCGTGTCCTCGGCCGTCAGCACCTTGAACGGGAAGCCGGTGGATGAGACACGCCCCTCGGTACTGACCGAGAGGTCGCCGGTGTGGAGGCGACGAATGAGGCGACGCGTGGTGCCCTCCGGGTAGCCCGACTCGTCGGTGAGCGAAAAGAGCGACCCCACCTGAATGCCCGCGGCGCCGACGCTCCGGGCAAACCGCAGGCCGCGGGGCGACCCGTATCCGCCCGCCAGGTAGAACGGCTTGTCGAGGGCCCGGATGGCCTCCAGGTCGGCCTCGTCGCGCTCGTCGTAGAGCGGGGTGTGGTCCTCCGCGTAGTTCTTATTGCGCGGCGGGGCGTTGTGGCCGCCCGCCACGGGCGTCTCCACCACCCACCCGTCCACGTGGTCGTCGGGCAGCTTGGTGTCGAGGATGCGCGCCAGCACGTCCGATGACACGATGGGCAGAAACAGGGGAGCATCCAGCATGGGCGGGTCGTCGAGGACATCGGCCGGGGCAAACTGGTAGCTGAACGACCCGTCGGCGTCCGGGGCCTGGCTCGTGTCCACGTCCAGGCTGAGCTCGGCGGGCGCCCCCGCCGCCAGCTTCGGAATCTGGCGCGCCTCCTCCATCGGGATGCCCGCCCCGATGGACACGATGTCGACCCCGGCCAGCAGGGCGCCGTAGATGCAGGGCAGGGTGTAGCGCTTGAGCTTGGCCAGCAGGTTGAGGCCCACGAGTCCGTCGTTTCCTTCGTTGGCCAGGCGCACCTCGGTGTAGGTGGCCGCCGCCAGGATGCGCTGCGATTCAATCGACGGCTCAAAGCCGTGCATGGTGAGCAAATCGTAGGGCTCGCCCGGCGCACGCCCCTCGGGTTGATAGAAACGGTCGACCAAGTCCTCGGCAATGTCGGCGTCGGGGTACTCGGCCAGCACGCGGCGCCGGCCGTGCGGGTCGCCCTCTTGCAGTTCTCGCACCACGACGGCGTCGATGCCGGTGCCGGACACGATGCCGATTTCTCCGCGCTGGGCCACGCGGCGGGCCAGGCGCCAGGTGGAGACCCCGATGCCCATGCCGCCCTGGATGATGTTGGGAGGCGACATGCGGGA
>CAZFJR010000168.1:0-4999 GCA_964519235.1 uncultured Salinivenus sp.
TCTGCAGCGCGGCGATGCCCTGGCCGTTGGGCGGCAGTTCGAAGACCTCCACGCCGCGGTAGTTGACCGACACCGGATCGACCCAGTTCGCCTCGTGTCGGCGAAGGTCTTCCATCCGCAGGTAGCCGCCCGTACGCTCCGAATAGTCGACGATGGTGCGGGCAATCTCGCCCTCGTAGAACGCCTCGGTGCCCTTCTCAGCGAGGGTCTCCAGCGTATTGGCGAGGTCCGGGTTACGGAAGAGTTCGCCTTCTTCCGGCGCGCGCATCTCCCCGTCCTCGCCCTCAATGAGGTACGTCTCCTTCCAGTTTTGGCTCTCCGGAAGCATGTCGCTGTTCTCGCGGAAGGCGTCCACATTGCCCTGCCAGTAGTAGGCGATCACCTGGGAGAGGGGAAAGCCGTTGCGGGCGTACTCGATGGCGGGGGCGAGGTCCTCCTCAAGCGGCAGGTTCCCGAACCGCTCGTGCAGTTTGCCCCAGCCGCTGGCGGTGCCCGGGACGCTCACCGGCAGGTGGCCGAGGAGCGGGATCTCGTCGCGGCCCCCCAGCTCCTGCTGCATCTCGTCGTACGAGAGGCCGCGGGGCGATCGGCCGCTGGCGTTGAGGCCGTAGAGAGAGTCCGTTTCCGGGTCGTAGACGATGGCAAAGAGGTCGCCCCCGAGGCCGTTGCCCGTTGGTTCCATGAGGCCGAGCGCGGCGTTGGCGGCGATGGCCGCGTCGACGGCACTGCCGCCCTGCTTCAGCACATCCACCGCGATCTGCGAGGCGAGCGGCTGGCTGGTGGCGGCGATGCCATGCTCGGCCACGACTGGGCTGCGAGCGTAGCCGGGGCCCGTGAGGCGATCGCCGCCGCCGGTCTCGGGCTGGGCGAGTGCCGGCGAGGCGGCGAGCAGGAGTGTGTAGAGCAGAAAGGAAACCAATGCGGGGCGGTCCATGAGGCGCGACGAACGCGGGTGCGGAAGGCTGAAGGACAAACAATGTAAGAATTGGAGCGCAAAGCGAAAACAAAGCCCAACCACGGCGAGAACCTCCGGGGGCGTCGTGCCCCAACGAATCTGGGCGGTAGAAAGCGGCACCTACCGCACACGAAGGCGCTGGCCCGGGCGAAGCGTCCCGGAGAGATCGTTAAGGGCCCGGAGCTGTCGCGTGGGAACGCCATGTGCACGGGCGATCTCCGAGAGAGTGTCGCCGCGGCGGACCGTATGATATACGGCGTCCTCTTCGGCAGACCCGTCGTCCCTTACAGCGCGGCCCTGTACGGTAAGCTGGTTCGTTACGGTGGAGACCCCGTCCAGCCCCCGCACGATGCGTTCGGCACGCCGGTACTGCGCCTGGGTTTCCACGTCGCCGCGTAGCGTCAGGCGGCCGTCCATCGCGGAGGGAGAGAGGGCGAAGCGCCGGAGCGACCGGACGCGGACCAGGGCTTGTTTGGCACGGGCCACCAGGCTCGCGTCAGCGAGGCGCTGGGCGATGGTACGGGAGGCGGCGTTGTCCGAAACCGCCTGTGCAGGGGCGTCCCGGGCAAGAGCGGCCGTCCGGGTGGACTGGGAGGGCGAAGCGGCGGTGCTGTCGGGGCGGGCGGGAGTGCCGGACGAATCCGGGGTGCATCCCGCTCCGAGGAGGCCGGCGAGCAGAAGGACGCCGGCACGCGCGGAAACGGCACGCAGAGACATGAGACTCACGGCAGGGCGAAGAAAAACACGGACAGGCATCGGAACCCACTACGCCTCCACGGGCGCGCGCTCCGGAGAAGACTGGGGAATCTCTGCCCGTCCGTGTTCGCTTAGCCAGCGCTCCGCGTCGATGGCGGCCTTGCAGCCGGTGCCCGCCGCCGTAACGGCCTGCCGGTACTCGTCGTCCTGTGCGTCGCCACAGGCAAAGACGCCGGGCCGGTTTGTGTAGGTGCTGTCGCCTTCCGTCAGAATGTACCCGGTGTCGTCCATCTCCACCCAGCCCTCGAAGGGCGCGGTGTTGGGCGTGTGCCCGATGGCGAGGAAAAAGCCCGTCACGTCGTCCATGACACGCGTCTCACCCGTGTCGTTGTTCACCACCTCAATGCCTTCGACCGCATTTTCGCCGAGCACGTCGACGACTTCCGTATTCCAGACAAACTCGATCTTGTCGTTCTCGAAGGCTCGCTGCTGCATGATCTTCGAGGCCCGGAGCTCGTCGCGGCGGTGAATGACGTACACCTTGTCCGCGAATTTGGTGAGGAAGGTAGACTCCTCCATCGCGCTGTCGCCCCCGCCGACCACCGCCACCGTCTCGCCGCGGAAGAAGGAGCCGTCGCACGTCGCGCAGGCGCTCACGCCCTTCCCAATGAGGCGCTGCTCGTTTTCCAGGCCGAGGTACCGGGCCGACGCGCCCGTGGAGAGGATGACGGTCTGTGCGTAAACGGGCGTCTCCTCGTCGATGAGGAGACGATAGGGCCGTTCCCGAAAGTCGACGTGCGTAACCGTGCCGTAGCGCGACTCGGTGCCGAAGCGCTCGGCCTGCTCCTGAAACCGGTCCATCATCTCCGGTCCCAAAAGCCCCTCCGGAAAGCCAGGATAGTTCTCCACGTCGGTCGTGGTGGTCAGCTGGCCGCCGGGCTCCGGTCCCATGAAGATGAGTGGGTTCAGGTCGGCGCGCGCCGTATACAGGGCCGCGGTCCATCCAGCCGGGCCTGTGCCAACCACGACGACATCGCGGGCTTCTGCCGCGGAAAAGTCAATGCCCTTAAAGGCAGAAAGGTCGGGATGGTCGGTCGCAGGAGATCCGTTTTCGTGCATCGGGACAGGGGTGGGTTCGAAAAAACGACTCTTGAATTGAAAATGGCGAGTGCCGAAGGAACTCGGGCCCTCGACACCCGCCATTTGCCATTCGCTATACAGCTACGCGGGCTGGCCGATCAGGGCCTCCAGGTTCTTCTTGAGGGGCTGCTTGCCCGCGGCGCCGACGAGCTGCTCCTGCACCTCGCCATTCTTGAAGAAAAGCAGGGTGGGAATGGAGCGCACGCCGTACTCCTGGGCGGTCTGGGGGTTGTCGTCGACATCGACCTTGCCGACCTTGGCACGCCCCTCAAACTCGTCGGCGAGCTCCTCGACGATCGGCGCAATCTGACGGCAGGGGCCGCACCAGGTCGCCCAGAAGTCCACGAGCACCGGCTGATCGGCGCCGAGGACTTCCTCTTCAAAGTTGTCGTCGGTCAGGGTGGTAATGTTGGCGTTCTCGGCCATTGGGATGGGGGAGCTATGAGAAAAGCGAGTGTTGTGCCGCGTGAAGCTCGTACCGCTGGCGGGCCCTAGCAGTTTCTCGACTGCCTCCACACGCGGCTTCAGGTTCGATAAACGGAGGCACAAAGAGAGTGCCATGCCCGCCAGGAGGAACTCGGGCGGGGAGTTCCCCTGTCACGTTACAGGTCATAGGTTCAGACGCCCCAAGATCATGCCCAATTGACAGGGTTGTTGCACGCACTCCCGCCGTGGGTTACGCCACCGCGTCAGAGATGGCGTTCTCGTAGGGGGCGGCCAAGGTGTCGTGGGGGGCGTCAATCACGGGCTCGCCGTCCACAGCGACGCGGAGAGGCCCGGTCGTGACGGAGCCGAGGCGGTGGGCCTGCACGCCGTCGTGATCGCCCAGCGTCGCCTGAAGGGCCGACACATCGTCGGGCCGTACCGAGAGCACCACGCGCGACTGCGCCTCGCCGAAGAGGGCGGCGTCGAGGCGGGCGGCCGCCGGAAGCTCCGCGTCCAGTCCGCGGCCGTCGCTGTGAATGACCGATTCGGCCAAGCAGACGGCCAGACCGCCATCGGACACGTCGTGCGCGTGCTGCACGAGGCCCTTGCGGATGAGCGCCCGCGTGGCCCTCTGCACGGCGACTTCCTCGTCGAGGTCGAGGGGCGGGGCGTCGCCCACAGTGCGGTCGTGGACCGTCGACAGATACTCGGTCCCGTCGATGCCGCCGGGGTGGAGCCAGTCTGCGGGGTGCAGCAGGAACAGCGCGTCGCCCTCGTCCTGCAGCGCCGCCGTGGTGGGCTGCGTCTCGAGGTCGTCCACCACGCCGAGCATGCCGATCGTGGGGGTGGGGTAGATGGCGCCCTCGGGGTGCTCGTTGTAGAGCGACACATTGCCGCCCGTTACCGGGGTACCGAGCGCACGGCAGGCGTCGCCCATGCCGCCGATGGCCTCGCTGAAGGTCCAGTAGACCTCCGGGTTGTGCGGGTTGCCGAAGTTGCAGCAGTTGGTGATGGCGACGGGCGTGCCCCCCGCGCAGGTGACGTTGCGGGCCGCCTCGGCGACGGCGATCTGCGCGCCCCGTCGGGGGTTCAAGTAGACGTAGCGGCCGTTGCCGTCCGTCTTCACCGCAAGGCCCTTTCCGGTGCCCTTCAGCCGCACCACCGCCGCGTCGCTGGCGCCGGGGCCCACCACCGTGTTCGTGCGCACCATGGTGTCGTACTGCTCGTGCACCCAGCGCTTCGAGGCGATGTTCGGACTGCCGAGGAGCGTCGTGAGTGTCGCCTCCGCGCCGTCCGGCTGCACGTCGGGGACGTCGTCGGTCTCAAACGAGCGCGTCTCCGCCAGGTAGGCGGGCCGTTCCGTGTCGCGCTCGTAGACGGGCACGTCGTCGCCCGCCACGTGAGCGGGGTCGAGCGTGGCCACCTCCTCCCCGTGCCAGTAGGCGCGGACGCGGCCCGTCTCGGTGACGGTGCCGATGCGCTGCGCGTTGAGGTCCCATTTGCCGTAGATGTCGGCGAGCGCCTCCTCGTCGCCGGGCTCGCAGACGATGAGCATGCGCTCCTGGCTCTCCGAGAGCATGATCTCGTAGGGCGTCATCCCCTCCTCGCGGGTCGGCACGCGGTCGAGGTGCAGGTCCATCCCCGTGTCGCTCGACGCGCACATCTCGAAGGCCGAGCTCGTGATGCCCGCCGCGCCCATGTCCTGGATGCCGCCCACGACGCCCTCCCGGATCGCTTCGAGCGTGGCCTCCAGGAGGAGCTTCTCGGTAAACGGGTCGCCCA
>CAZFJR010000169.1:0-1563 GCA_964519235.1 uncultured Salinivenus sp.
GCCACCTCGTCGAGCGGGACCTTTGTAAAGGTGCCATCCTGGACGGCCACCATGGTGCCGGTCGTCCCCGCCGCGGCCAGGGCGGCGGCACGGGTGCCAAAGGCGGTGGCGAGATTGCGGTCGTAGGCTGTGGGGGTGCCGCCCCGTTGCATGTGTCCCAGGACGGTGGTGCGGACGCTGATGTCCACGCGCTCCCGGAGCTGCTCGGCCAGCACGTTGCTCACGCCCCCGAGCCGGACAGAGTCGGTGTGCTCGGCCCCGCGGTCCCGAACCACGTGCTCTCCGCCTTTCTGCGTAACCCCTTCGGCCACGGCCACAATGGTAAAGTGCTGTCCTCCGCGTTCGCGCTCCCGGCACACGCGCGTTACCTCCTCAATCTCGTATGCGAGTTCGGGAAGCAGAATAACGTCGGCGCCGCTGGCCACACCCGCGTGCAGCGCAATCCATCCGGCGTAGCGCCCCATCGTCTCCACGATCATGACCCGGTGGTGGCTCTGGGCCGTCGTGTGGATGCGGTCGATGGCCTCCGTGGCAATGTGGACGGCTGTATCGAAGCCGAATGTGCGGTCGGTCCCTGCCAGGTCGTTGTCGATGGTTTTGGGCACGCCCACCACGTCGATCCCGAGGCCCGAGAGGCGGTGGGCAATCGACATGGTGCCGTCGCCGCCGATGGCCACGAGGGCATCCAGGTCGAGGTTCTGGTACGTCTTTGCGACCTGGGCCGAGACATCGGCCCCGCCCCGCGGCTGGTAGTTGAAGGGATCGGCCTTGTTGCTGGCGCCCAAAATGGTGCCGCCGCGGGTCAGGATGCCGCTTACGTCGCGAGCGTGGAGGGGCTCCACGCGCCGTTCTACGAGGCCCTGAAATCCATCGAGGAAGCCGATAACCTCGGCGTTATGCTTCAAAATGAGGCTTTTGGTCACGGCCCGCAGCGCGGCGTTGATGCCGGGGCAGTCGCCCCCGCCGGTGAGGAGGCCAACCCGAGAATAACTGTTAGACATGGAGGGACGAGGCGAGTATGAACGAGACGAATCGTTGCGGGCCAGAAACAATCAATCGGTGTGCCTAGCCATTACAAAAATGTAGCAGAGCGCTTTCTAACAGGCAACTCAACGCTCCGCAGCCCCCCGGCGCCTGAAATGGGGCCCTAGCACAGCTCGCGAATCGTCTCAATCATTGCCCTTACGACGCCGTGCCCGAACAGCAATCCACAAACGTTCTCGGCGAGCCTCTTCAGCCCTGTTCCACCGCCCCTACCACGGGGTTCTACCGCGATGGACACTGCCGCACCGGGCCCCGCGATCGGGGCCAACACGTGGTGTGTGCCGAAATGACGGGAGAATTTCTCCGGTACACGAAGAAGCAGGGCAACGACCTGATGACGCCCCGTCCTGCGATGAACTTTCCGGGTCTGGAGCCGGGCGATCGGTGGTGTCTCTGCGCCGGGCGCTGGAAGGAGGCGCTGGCGGCGGACGTGGCCCCGCCCGTCGTGCTGGCGGCCACGGAAGAAACTGCGCTGAACGTGGTGTCCCTCGATACACTGCGGGCGCACGCCCTGGACGC
>CAZFJR010000169.1:1663-4967 GCA_964519235.1 uncultured Salinivenus sp.
CCGCACGACCAGCACATTCCGCACGGCCAATAGATTCGGAGGTCGAAGCGGCCGCCAGAGAGAAGAGGGACTCCCGATCAGGTGCGCGGGGTGGGTAGCGGCTCGTTGGCGGGGACGAAGGTGAGAGCGAGCCCGTTGTTGCAGTAGCGTAGCCCTGTGGGCTTCGGGCCGTCCTCAAACACGTGTCCCTGATGGCCTCCACAGCGCCGGCAGTGGTACTCGGTACGAGGATAGCCCAGCTTCATGTCCTTCTTCGTGTCGATCTGGCCTTCCAGTGGCGCCCAGAAACTCGGCCAGCCCGTTCCACTTTCGTACTTCGTTTTCGAAGAGAACAGCGGAAGCCGGCACGCGGCGCAGACGTAGGTGCCCTCGCGCGTCTCCTCCAGCAGCGGGCTCGATCCACGTGGCTCCGTGCCGGCCTCAAACAGAATCTGGTATTCCGCATCCGACAGTAGCGCCCGCCACTCATTCGGGTTTTTTTGCACGGCGGATAGATCCTCAGAGCGGGCATGCACCCAGAGGGTGTCGGGGGGCGTGGCCGAGGCAGTAGAGGGCGATGACCGACCCGGATTGCACGCCGAGGCCGAGAGCGCGACGGGAGCGAGCGAGGCCCAGGCGAGGTGGTTCAAGAACGATCGTCGGTCCATGGCGAGCGGGCAAGCTGTTGAGGGGGGGCGGCGCCGTCTCCGCGACAACTTTTCGTAGCGGCGGAGGCGGAGAGTGTTTGGGGAATGTTTCTGGATGTTACGCGCATCGACAGAAAAAACAAAGCTCTGTCTTTAAGCTTCTTCGCGTGGTTTTGACGTGCTAGGTCAATCCGTGGATCCAAGACGGCATTGAAAACGACGGAAGTTAATCAGGCCCCATCTGCGATGGCTGTCAAATCCTTCTCTTTCCATTCTGCCCGGTGGGGGCGTCTGTTGGCCCTTTTGCTTGCCGGCGCTCTGGTGATCCAAAGCGGGCCGGTGCCTGTGCTCGTGCAGCAGATTGGTCTTGTGCAGGCGCGGCACACGTGTCATCACTGCGACCGTGGCTTCTGTCCCCGCACTCCGGATGCTGCCTGCGCCTGTGCGTCCACCGCATCCACCACGGCGGACGCGGGCGGGCCCCTGCTGAGAAGTTGCGACACGGCCCCGGCGGAGGGCAGCGCGCTTCCGATGGCGCCCAAGTGGGGGCCGAACGAAAAGCCGGACATCCCGCCCCCCCGCACGTTTGGCACCGAGCACGTCCGCCAATCCCGTACACTCGCGCCGCAGCGATTCGGCGACGACGTCTTTCGTCCTCCCCGAGCGACACCCCCCGTGCACCCGAGCTGACCGTTTGGGTGCGCTCGGTCTGTCGTTCGGAATTTTGCACGGATGGGTCATCCGTGCATCTGACAATGCCTTGGAGGCTTCTTTATGGATCGCTACGTCTTGTTGCCACTCGCCGCTCTTCTCGCTCCGCTTCTCCTTCCCCCCGCCGCACCGGCCCAGCCAACCGGCACCGTTTCCGGGCGCGTGCTCAGCGCCGAAACCGGCCGCCCCCTGCCCGGCGTGAACGTACTCGTGCGAGGCCCCAACGGCTCCCGCAACGGCCCCGGCAATGGTCCGCGTGGCGCAAGCACGGGGCCGCAAGGGCGCTTCTCGGTAGACGCGCTCAGGACCGGCACGTACACGCTCCAGGCACGGTTCGTCGGCTACACGCCGCGGTCGCGCACAGTGGAGGTGCGCGCCGGAAGTTCAGTCCGCGTGCAGATTGCTCTTTCGCCACGCACCGTTGGTCTTGAGACGGTCGAAGTCACCGCCCGCCGCCGAGCGCGCGAGGCCGCCGAACAAATTCAGAAGGCCGACATCCAAGAGGCCAATCCGCGCGATGCGGGTGAACTAATGCGCAGCATTCCGGGCACCAATGCCGTACGGCGCGGCCCGCTGGGGCTCGATCCGGTGGTGCGCGGCCTGCGCGCGACGCAGGTCGGCGTGTACGTCGATGGAATGCGCACCTTTCCCGCCGGCCCGGCGCGCATGGACTCGCCGCTGAGCCACACCGGTCCGTCCACCATGCAGGGCGTAGAGGTGGCCAAGGGGCCGTACGCGCTGACGTGGGGCGGTGGGCAGCTCAGCGCCATCCGCGTGCAGACGAGCAGCCTCTTCCGCGTGCCCCGTGGCGACCGGCTCAACGGCCGGCTCCAGACCGGCTACGATAGCAATTTCGACGCGTACGACGTGACCGGGGCGGTCAGCGGGCGAAACGGCCCCCTCGCCTACCGCATCGACGGGGCCTACCGGGAGGGCGAGGCCTACCAGGCCGGGGATGGCACGAGCGTACCCGCCCAGTTTCTGAACCGCGAGCTGCGTGCCAAAATCGGCTACAAACTCGGCGACAACCAGCGCCTGACGGCCGGCGGCGGGTACCAGCGGCAAGATGATGTGCGCTACCCCGGACGGCTGCTCAACGCGGAGTTCTTCAAGAGCGGGCGTGCCCGCCTCGGCTACGAATACACCGCGGGGCAGGGCCTCGTGCGCTCGGTGACGGCGACCGCGTACGGCTACCAGACCCTCCACACAATGAACAACGAGGGCAAGGTGACCTACGCGTCCGAGAACTTTCCCGGGCCGCCCCTGCGCGTCTCTGTTGCGTCGGACATCACGACGTTGGGCGGACGCGTGGCCACCGAACTTGCGCCCGCGCCGGACCTGCGCCTCAAGGTGGGCGCTGACGGCTATCGTGCCTACCGCGACGCCGAGCGGCCCTTCAAGGTCGTGATGAACGGAGAGCCGAGGGTGCCGCCCTTCTACGAAAGCGACCAGATCTGGCCGGGCGTCTCCATCGCCAACGCCGGCGTCTTCGCGCAGATCACCCGGCTGTTGGGAACGATCGAGGCGACCGCCACCGCCCGCGCCGATGCTGTATGGGCCGGAGCCGACAAATCGCAGGTGAGCGACGTGTACCTCGACATCGCCGCGCCGGACGACGAGACGCTCGACCCGGATGCCCTCGACCAGCGAGAGTTAAACGTGAGCGGTGCGCTGATGCTGACGGCCCCGCTGTCCGATGCGTGGTCGCTCTCCCTCGGGGGAGGCACGGCTGTGCGCACCGCCGGCGCGCTGGAGCGCTTCGCCGACCGCTTCCCCGCGAACAAGGCGCAGACGAGCGCCGAATTTATCGGCACCCCCCGCCTGGAGCCGGAGCGCTCCTGGCAGGCCGACCTGGAGCTGCAGGCCCGGTACGACCGCGTCTCGGTAAAGGTGAGCGGGTTTGCGCGGCACCTCTCCAACTACATCACGCTCGACAGCACCGATGTCGATCCGATGTTGCCGCTCCC
>CAZFJR010000170.1:0-1564 GCA_964519235.1 uncultured Salinivenus sp.
GGGCGCCCTGCAAAACCTCATCGGTTCGCACGACACGCCGCGGCTCGCCACCATGCTGGTGAACCGCACCGACACGGGCTACGCTCAGCCCGAGCGGTTCGACTACGACAACGGCGCGGTGGTGGACCTGCGCCAGAACGAGGACTACAAGGTCCGGGCGCCCACCGCTGAGGAGCGTCGCCTCCAGCGGCTCGTGGCGCTCTTCCAGATGACGTACGTCGGCGCACCGATGGTGTACCACGGCGACGAGGCTGGCATGTGGGGCGCCGACGATCCCGACGACCGCAAGCCGATGGTCTGGCCCGACAAGAGCTACGATGTGGAGGACAATCACCCCTACGGCCACGACCGGCCCGCCGACCCGGTTCGCTTCAACGAGGGCCTTTTTGCGACCTATCAGGAGCTCATTTCGCTGCGTCGCAACCACGCATCTCTCCGCCGCGGCGCATTTGGCGTTGTGCAGGCCGACGATGAGCGAGACCTGCTCACCTACGCCCGCACCCACTTGTCCGACACGCTTCTCGTTACCTTGAACCGGAGCGCGGCGGCCCACAGTGCGCGCGTGCCCCTGCCCGATTCCCTCCGGCAGCCCTACGAAGTGCTGCGCACCGTGCCCAAAAATGCTGCGGTGCGGGTTCAGCAGGACGGCACTGCGCTGCTGCTGGAGGTGCCCGGACACACGGGCCTCGTTCTTCGGGGCGGGGCATCTCGGGCCCTCCGGTAGCGCTAGGACAGGATAGTGCGGGGGCAGGGGCAGCCCCAACCAGCCGCGGGTTTGTTGAAAATCCACGGGAGGCGCGTACGGCTTTTCGACACCGGCCGCTATTCTGTAAAAAACGCTTCTCTTCTGCAAGAGCCCTTTTCGGCTCGTCCCCGCACCGGGCGCGTGCGCCTGCCCCTCCATTCTCCATCTCGTCTGTTTCGTCGCAGCCATGCTGTCTGAGTTTTTGTCGCCAACGCTCGTGCCCTGGGGCAGTGGAGGCCTTGCCTTCCTGGTGGCGGTGGCGCTCACGCCCGTGGTGCAGTGGGGCACACGCAAGGCCGGATGGGTGGCACGTCCTGAGGCCGAAAAATGGCACACCTCACCAACAGCACTTCTGGGCGGGATTGCCATGTTTGCCGCGGGGGGCGTCGTGCTTGCCGGAGGGATGGGGGCAGAAGCATTTCCGGCACCGGTGTGGGCGGGCGCTGCCCTCCTCTTCGTGGCCGGTCTCGTAGACGACGTGCGAGGGCTGGGTCCGTGGGCGAAGCTGCTCGTGCAGCTTGGAAGTGCGGTTCTGGCTCTATCTGGAGGGCTTCTTTTTGCCCCGGCCGCGCCCCTGTGGGTGTCGCTGCCCCTTACGCTCGTGTGGCTTCTGGGGCTCCCCAATGCGCTCAACCTGCTCGACGCGATGGACGGGGTGGCCGCCAGTGTGGCGGTCCTCGCGGCGGTGTTCTTTGGGGGCGTAGCGGGGCTGCAGGGGCTGCCGGCGCAGGCCACCGTGGCGGCGGCGACGGCCGGCGCGGCCGCGGGGTTTTTGGTGTTCAACGCGCCGCCGGCACGCATCTTCATGGGGGACTGTGG
>CAZFJR010000170.1:1574-4883 GCA_964519235.1 uncultured Salinivenus sp.
GGACTGTGGAAGCCTCGTGCTCGGCTATGTGCTGGCCGTGCTCGGCCTTGGCGTGCAGGGCGGCGGCGGAGGGGCGCCCGCCCTCGTGCCGGTCCTCATTCTTGCGGTGCCCATCTTCGACACCACGTTTGTGAGCGTCACGCGCACGCAACGGGGAGAGTCCGTTGCGAATGGAGGGACCGACCACACGATGCACCGCCTTGCGCGCCTCCAGTGGTCGGAGCGGCAGGTCCTGGCACTGCTCTGTGGCGGCGGGCTCCTGGCCGGAGGGGTCGGGGTGGTGGGGCAGGTGGGCCCGCCTCTTCTGTTCTACGTGCTCGCGTTCGGGGTGATGGCTACGGCCCTCGGAAGCGGATGGCTGCTGGCTCGCCGCACTGCCCCGTCGCCGGAAGAAGTGCCCCGGCCTGCTTCATCCCGCACAGGCCCCCCGCCCTCGGAGCCTGCACCGCCCGATCCCGAGACCGCTTCCGCGCCCGCCGGACGACGTTCGCCCACCGAATCGCGGTAGCCCCTCGCGGTAGCCCCTCCGTGCGGCCCTGGTCCGTGTCGCTCCGGAACGAGTCGTGGGCCCCCGGCACCGGGCTAAATCACATCTTCCAGAATTTGCTGCATCTCCGTGCGCATTTGCTCGGGAAACGAGGTGGCCGTGTCGCCGATGTGGAGCCGCACTGCGCCGCGCTCGGCAACTGTGCGGAACGTGCTCCGTGACAGGTAGAGGCGGGTGGGCCCCACGTCTCCCTCGGCAGGGCGCGTAAGGTCTCGGAGGGGGAGCGGCTCTTCGCCCAGAGTGAGCCGGAGGGAGTCTGAGGGAGAGACGCCGATCAGGGTGAGCGCCCAGCGCGTTCCCGCAGGGCGTTTGACCCCCAAGGCCCGGGCAGAGACCCGGTCGGTGAGGCGGTGGGGCGTGATGGTGAGCGTGGTTTTTTCTCCCGAGCCCGGCCCCTCCACCGTATCGAGATTGGACGACTGGGCCGCTGCCGGGGACACGGCGAGTAGGACCGCGCAGCACGTAGCGAGAAGAGGGAAGAGCAGCCGGTCGAGCATGGCTGAGCAGGGCTTGGTTGGGGGACAAAGCGAATGCTTGGACGGAGGGCGGCGTCGAATGTGGCTCTCTTTGCTCGATCTTCTCAAAAAAGGCGCGGGAGGAGGGGGCGAACGCCCCCGTGTCTGGAGCGTACAGGGGCCGCGTACTGATAGGACTGCTTTTTTGTCGAAGCCGCCCATGAACAAACAGTTCGAGACGAAAGATGCAGCCCGTCAGGCCGTCTGGGACGCACTCGACAGTCGCGGGATCGCACGGTTCCCCGTTCCGCCCCACGGCCGCATCCCCAATTTCGACGGCGCTGCCGCTGCGGCCGAGCGCCTGTTTGAGCAGTCGCCCCTGGCCGACGCGGACACCCTCAAGGTGAATCCCGATGCGCCCCAGCGGCACGTTCGCATCGAGGCGCTGCGGCGCGGGTGCGTGGTGTACGTGCCGACGCCGCGCCTGCGGGGCGGCTTCAAGCGGCTGGACCCGGCGACCATTCCGGCGGGGAATCTCGAATCCGCCGCTGCTCTCTCCAACATGGACTGCTGGGCCGAGCCGGTTGCGCTCCGTGCCCTGCCGCAAATCGACGGCATCGTAACGGGCTCGGTGGCGGTGACCCAAGGCGGCCGTCGGTGCGGGAAGGGCGAAGGCTACAGCGATCTGGAGTACGCGCTCCTCCGTGAGCTCGGACACGATCCCGTTCCGGTGGGCACTACCGTCCACCCGATTCAGGTCGTCGATCAGATCCCCACCGACGCGCACGATCTGCCCCTCGCCTGCGTTGTAACGCCGGACGAAACGATCCGCGTCAACGATCCCCCCGAGCCTCCGTCCGGCATCGACTGGAATGCCCTTACGGACGAAGACCTGGAAGAGATGCCGGTGCTGCGAGAGCTGGAATAGTGCATATTGCGCGGTGTACATTGTGGAGTGTACATTGCGTAGGGCGCATGCTGTCGTATCGCACGCTGTGCCGATCTCGTCCGCAACACGCACTGTCCAGTACGGAGCGCAGGGCGCATCCGGCAGGGCAGGACAGGCCACGTTGACTTGATTCCGCCATTTCTGGCTGCTCCGATGAACGCCAACGACCGCTCCATCGTGACCCTTGTCATGACGGGCCACGGCCTGGTTCACACCTACGAGCTCTCCATCCCGATCTTCATGACGGTGTGGCTCGCGGAGATGGGCGTGTCGGAAGCGTTCCTGGGAGGGCTCGTGGGGGCCGGGTACTTTTTGTTTGGGGCGGGGGCGTTGCCGGGAGGCATCCTTGCCGATCGGGTTGGGTCGCGGCGGCTTATTGCGGGCTGTTTTGTGGGCATGGGAGGCGCGTTTGTCCTGCTGGGGCTGCTGCCAGGCCTCTGGGGTCTCGGGGCCGCGCTCCTGGCGTGGGGCGCGGCGGCGAGCGTGTACCACCCCGCCGGGCTCTCGCTGATCAGTACGGGCGTGCGGCAGCGGGGACGTGCCCTGGCGTACCACGGCATTGCGGGCAACGTGGGCATCGCGGGGGGGCCGCTCGTGACGGCCCTGCTTCTGCGGGTCTTCGACTGGTCTGTGGTGGCGATCCTGCTGGGGCTGCCCGCGCTCGTTGCGGCTGTGGGGGCCTGGCGGGCCTCCTTTGACGAGGCGGCGGCCGTGGAAGCGCCCAATGCCGCGGGGAAGGACGAACCGGCCGCGGGTGGGAGTGAGCCAGCATCGGCCGCGGGGACAGTGGACGCGGCGGCGCTGTGGCGGCAAACCCGCTCCCTCTTTGCCTCGGGCTTTGTGGTCGTCTTTGCGCTCGTGGCCCTGTCGGGGCTTTATTACCGCGGCGTGCTCACTTTTTTGCCCGACCTCCTTACGCCCCTGGTCACGATCGATCTCCCCATCGACGTGTCGGCCGGGCGCTACGTCTACGCCGGGCTCCTGGCGGTCGGCATCGCGGGGCAGTACGTGGGGGGGCGCCTCTCGGATCGGGACGATGCGGAGCGCATTCTGGCGGGGGCCCTGGCGGTGTTGGCCGGGGTGGCCGTCGTCTTTCTGCCAGTAGCGGGACAGGGGACCGCGGCTCTGCTCGCCGCAAGCGCGGGGCTCGGGTTTTTCCTCTTCCTCGTGCAGCCGCTCTACCAGGCCACCGTGGCCGACTACACCCCGCCCGATGCACGCGGTCTTTCGTACGGCTATACCTACCTCGCCATCTTTGGGGTAGGGGCACTGGGGGCAGCGCTGGCCGGCGGGCTTCTTCACGTCGCCGGCCCGCCGCTCCTGTTCGGCGTGCTGGCAGGGCTTGCCCTGGTCGGGGC
>CAZFJR010000171.1:0-4856 GCA_964519235.1 uncultured Salinivenus sp.
CCCGCTCGTCCCGGCGCCCACGTAAAACAGGCGCCCGTCGTTCTTGAAGGCCTCCACCACGATTGTCACCGCGTCCGCCACATGCGGCAGCTCGCGGCGCACCGCGATGGGCACCTGGTGGTCTTCGGTGTTGATGACGCGCAGAATTTCCTCCACCGGCGCCGTGTCGATGTGGGTAGAATGGGGGTTGTTCGCCTCGGTGGCGAGCGCTTGCAGCTCCTTGAACAGCGGCGGCCGTGCGGGCATTCCAGACAAAAACGATGGGCAACAGAAACGCGACTCGGCTACGGGGGGACGCCCTGGAAAACAGGTGGAGAGAATGGGCCACACGGGCCGCCAACGAACGAAGCTCCTGTCCCGTCGTTAAGGAGATCTCCATTGGGAGCCCGGCAGTTCCCGTTCGATGTCTCAGGCGGCGATAGCCCCGTTCATGACTCTGCACACCCTGCGCCTCCGGTCGTTCCGTGCCCATGCGGAGAGCGAGTTTAGCCTCGCGCCGTCCATCAACCTGTTGCACGGGCCCAACGGGGTTGGCAAAACGAACGTGCTCGAAGCGGTTCATTATCTCTGCCTGACCAAGAGCTTTACGGCTGCACGCGACCGGTACGCCGTGCGGAAGGGGGCGCCGTACTTTGAGATTGAAGGCACCGTGGCCGGTGTGCGCGAAGAGCCGATGACCGTACGGCTGGCCTATGTGCCAGGGGAGGGCAAAGGCATCTTCGTCAACGGGGTAGAGCTCGACCGCCTGGCCGACATCGTGGGCACGCTCCCGGTCGTGGTGTTTTCGCCGGAGGATTACGACCTGACGGCCGGCGGTCCCGACGAGCGCCGCCGTTTCGTGAACAACATCCTCAGCCAGGCGCGGCCCGTCTACATGGACGACCTGATGAAGTACCGCCGGGCGCGCCGCCAGCGCAACGAGGTGCTGCGCAGCTACAAGAAGCGCTCCGCCCCGCCCCCTGAAGAACTCCTGGCGCCGTGGACGGAAAAGATCGTCACGCTGGGCAGCCAGGTGATCCATCGCCGCCAGAACTTCCTGCAGGACTTTGCGGACGATCTGGCGGAGGCCTACCGCCGCATCGAAGCGGTGGCTGAGCGCCCGACCATCGAGTACGACACCATTGCCGACCTGGACCCCGACGCCAGTGTCGAGGACGTGGCCGCTGCGTTCCGGGCGGCCCTCGCCCGCAAGCAGGAGCACGAGTACAACCGCGGCACCACTCTCGTGGGGCCGCAGCGCGACGAGCTCGTTTTTCGCCTCGACGACCTGGAGGTGCGCCGGTACGGCTCGCAGGGGCAGCACCGCACCTTTGCCATGGCGCTGAAGCTGGCGCAGTACTTCTACCTGCAGGCCCGCAGCGACACCGAGCCGCTGCTGCTGCTCGACGACGCCTTCGGCAAGCTCGACGCTACCCGCACGGGGGTCTTTCTGGACCTGCTTCGGTCCGACGCGGTGGGGCAGAGCCTCCTGACCGCCACGAGCCGCAAGCCGTTCGCCGAGGCCCTCGCGACAAATCCCGAGCGCCACCGCTCCCTCCGGGTACGCTCGGTAGAGGGCGCGGCGTCAATCGCGCCCGACGACGCCACGGCCACCGAGGGGAAGAGCAACGGCGCCCCCTCCGAAGCGGCCGTGTCGGGCTTGGTAGACGCCCCGTCCAATCCGTCCGATTAGCTCCCCACACCATCCCTCTTCACCACTCCCAACACGGTTCCATGCGCCGCTCATTGTCTTCCCCCGCTACGCGCCACCGCGCAGCCTTGTGGGGCCTGCTGCCCGCCCTACTGCTTCTCGCCACCGTGGCCACCGGGTGCGTGTCCACGGGCGTCAACCCGGTTACGGGGAACACGCGCGCCTACGGCTACTCCTGGGACGAAGAGGTGGAGCTGGGCCGCACGGCCGATAAGCAGATCCAGAACCAGTACGGGGTGTACGAGGACGAAGCGCTCCAGCAGTACGTGGACGAGGTGGCGCAGAAGGTGCTGGCGGAGAGTCACATGCGGCGCCCCAGCACGCCCCGGCGGTTCCGCGAGACGGAGTTCGAGTTTCGGGTGCTCGACAGCCCCATCATCAACGCCTTCGCGCTGCCCGGCGGGTACGTCTACGTGACCCGCGGCCTTATGGCGCACCTCAACAACGAGGCGCAGCTGGCCGTGGTGCTGGGCCACGAGATTGCCCACGTGGAGGCGCGCCACGCCTCGCAGCAGGCCGCCCGTCGGCAATTTACGCAGGGCCTGCTCGTGGGAGGCGCCGTGCTGGGGCAGGCCGCATTTGGCGGCAACGTGGGGCGGCAGGTGCTCAACCTCGGGGGCACCGCCGCGCAGCTGCTCTCCCTGCGCTACAGCCGCGACAATGAGCGAGAGTCCGACCGGCTGGGCGTAGAGTACGCCGCAAAAGCGGGATACGACGCCGCAGAGGGGGCGGCCTTCTTCGAGTCGCTGGAGCGGAAGCAGGAGCAGAGCGGCCCGTCGATCCCGACCTGGCAGTCGACCCACCCCGATCCCGGCGCGCGCCAGCAGACCATCCCGAAACTCGCGCGGCAGTGGAGCGAGAAGGTGGAGCGGCCGGCCACCCGGGTCAACCAAGATCCCTACTACAGCGCCCTCGATCGCATCGTGCTCGGCAACAATCCCCGCCAGGGCTTCACGGACGCCGGCGTCTTCTACCACCCCGCTCTCCAGTTTCAGTTCTCCATTCCCGCCGGATGGTCCGTGCAGAACCAGCCGCGCCAGGTGGCCCTCATCGAGCCCGATGAAGATGCCTACCTGCTGTTCCGGTTTGCGGAGGAGGACACCCCCGAGGCCGCGACGCGCGCCTTCGCCGGGCAGGAAGGCCTCACTGTGAGGGACCGTCGCGCCACTACCGTCAACGGAAACGATGCGCGGCGGGTGCTCGCCGAGGCGCAGACGCAGCAGGGACAAACAATCCGTCTGCTCGCGTACTTTATCGCCTACGACGGCAACGTCTACGCATTTCAGGGCGCAACGCTCGCCGACCGCTACGACACGTACCGGCGCGCGTTCGAACGCTCGATGACCAGTTTTGCGCGACTGACCGACCCCGACCGCCTCAATGTGCAACCCACGCGACTCGCCATCCGCTCGGCCGATCAACGCGCTCCCTTCCGTACATTCCTCGAAGGGGCGGCCCTGCCAGACGACATGACGCAGGCGGACCTCGCCATCCTCAACCAACTTGACCTAAGTGATCCGGTAGCGCCGTCCCGGGCCCTCAAGTTGGTGGAATAGAGCCCCGCGCCGATGCACATGCACGTGGAGAGCCGCAAATGGAAGACTGGGGCCGAAGCGGGCGACGTTGCGGGCGCAGGCCCCACTTCCCGGGCCCCGCCCTACTGCCGGCGGGCGCGGTGAGGGTCTTCCTCCCCTTCCGTCGGGGGAATCACGCGGCCTTCCCCGCCGACGACCATCTGGCCATCTCGGTAAATGTACGTGCGGACCTTCACGTGCTTGTTGTCCTCAATCTTCTCCGAAACCTTGATTTGCACTCGCACCTCCGCGCCTACGGGCACCGGGCGCAGGAACCGGCACGAGATGCCGACCGCAATGCTCCCGTGCCCCGGAAAGTCGCGGCCGAGCACCTTAGAGATAAGTCCAAGGAGAAGCACCCCGTGCACGATGGGACGCCCAAAGCGCGAGTGCTCTTCTGCGTAGTCGGGGTCCACGTGAACGGGATTGTCGTCTCCCGTAATTTCGGCGAACATCTGCACGTCCTCCGCCGTGACCACCCGCGTCCACTCGTGGGAGTCGCCAATCTCGATTGATTCGTACGTATTAGCCATGAGCAGCGAGTCGTTGAGAAAGAGGCGTCGTAAGAAGGGAGTTGAACGGGCACTGCCGCCAAGTTAGGAAGAAACGAGGGAAAAACCTACCGCCCCACCCGGAGAGATTGCACCAAGACGCCGTAAGAACGCCTGCGCCCCTACACGGCACTGCCGCCGCCCGGGGCGCCCCCTCCTGCACGGCGCACGACCGCCGAGTGGGCCCCTTCGCCGCTACTGTTTCCGACCCATACGCACTTCATGAATCGTCTCTTCGAGGCCTTGCGCCCCTTCATTCGCGGAGCCGTCCGGCATGCGGGCGCGGTGCTGCTCGGGGCCCTTCTGCTGTCGGCCGCAAGCGCGTACCTGGCCGCAGACCTCTCCATCGATACGGACATTGCGAACCTCGTGCCGGAAAGCTACGAGAGCGTCCAGGCCCTCGAAACCCTCCAGCGCACTGTGGGCGGCGAGAGCGACATGGCGGTGGCCATCGTCAGCCCCTCGTTCGAGGCCAACAAACGATTCGCGGAGGATCTGATTCCCCGGGCGCTCTCCCTGAAGCGCGCGAGCGACACGAGCGAGACCTACCTTACGCGGGTCGACTACAAGCGGGAGGTGGAGTTTTTAAAGAACAACGCGCTCTACTTCGCCTCCAACGCGGAGATGCGCCAGGTGGAGCAGTTTCTGGACGACCAGATCGAGGAGGCCAAACAGGCCCGCCGCGAGGCCAACCCGTTCTACTTTGAGCTCGATACGGAGAGCGACACGACCGGCGAGGCGGCCGAGGAAGACTCCGGGCAGCAGCTCGAAGGGGTGTACGACCGGCTCATTGGCAAGCGCTATCCCATCTCCGACGACAGCACCACCCTGGTGCTGCGTTTTTTCCCCTCGGGCGCCAATACCAACATCGGCTACATCGAAAACCTGTACGCCGACACGCGGGCGCTGGTCGACCGGATGAACCCCGCGGCGTACCACCCGGAGATGAAGGTGGTGCTGGCTGGGCGCCTCTACCGGCAGCTCGTGGAGGTGTCTACCATCTGGGAAGACGTAACCGGGTCGTTTGGCGTGGGCGTGGGC
>CAZFJR010000172.1:0-4796 GCA_964519235.1 uncultured Salinivenus sp.
ATGCTGGTGTACACCACCGGCAACGGCGTGAACGGCTTCACGCTCGACCCGTCGATTGGGGAGTTTTTGCTCTCGCACCCGGACCTGCAGACGCCCGACCGGGGCCGCATCTTTTCCATCAATAGCGGCTACTACCACTCGTTCGAGGGGGGGTTGCGCGAATATCTCGACTGGCTGCAGCGGCAAGACCCGGAGACGAACCGGCCGGCCAAGACGCGCTACATTGGGTCGTTTGTGTCGGACTTTCACCGCAATCTTCTGAAGGGGGGCATCTACATGTATCCGGCCACGGAGGGCAGCCCCGAGGGCAAGCTGCGGCTCATGTACGAGGCCAACCCGATGGGCTTCATCGCGGAGCAGGCCGGCGGGGCGGCGTCCGACGGGCATAAGCGCATTCTGGAAAAAACGCCGGAGAAGCTCCATCAGCGCACGCCGCTCTTCATTGGCAGTGAAGAAATGGTGCGCCGCGCCGAGGCCTTTCTGCAGGGCGAGCCGGAGCGGGTAGAGGCGTAGGGCGAAAGGGCGTATCGGCGTGACGCGTAATGCGTGATCGGGAGGCAGCAGACAGGCCTCACGAACCAAGCTCTATGGGTTACTCGTCTGCCTCAATTCGGGCAAACCCGGTGTAGGGGTGGAGTACCTCTGGCAGTTCGATGGAGCCGTCGGGCTGCTGGTTGTTTTCGAGAAGGGCGGCCAGGACGCGGGGGAAGGCGAGGCCGCTGCCGTTGAGCGTGTGCACGAGCTCGGGCTTGGCCTCCGGCTCGGGGCGGTAGCGGATCTGCATGCGGCGCGCCTGGAAGGCCTCAAAGTTGGAGACGGAGGACACCTCCAGCCACCGCTCCTGCGCGGCGCTCCACACCTCCAGATCGTACACCTTGGCCTGGGTGAAGCCCATGTCGCCGGTGCACATGAGGAGGCGGCGGTAGGGCAGGTCGAGCGCATCGAGCGCGCTTTCGGCATCCTCCAGAAGCTCGTCGAGCGCCCGGTAGCTCTCGTCGGGATGCACGATCCGCACCAGTTCCACTTTGTCGAATTGGTGCAGGCGATTGAGGCCGCGGACGTCGGCGCCGTAGCTGCCCGCCTCGCGGCGCCAGCAGGGGGAGTAGGTGCAGTACTGACGCGGCAGATCGTCCGCAGAGAGAATTTCGTCGCGGTGGAAGTTGGTGACCGGGACTTCGGCGGTGGGAATGGGGTAGAAGTCGTCGCGCGGGATGTCGTACATCAGGTCGTCCTTGTCGGGCAACTGGCCGGTGCCCTTTGCACTCTCCGGGTTGACAAAGAGTGGGGCCTGCATCTCGGTGTAGCCCCGCTCGCGGGCGCGGTCCAGGAAGAAGTTCAGGAGGGCGCGCTGCAGGCGGGCCCCTTTGCCCAGGTAGAACGGGAAGCCGCTTCCCGTCACCTTGGCGCCCCGTTCCAGGTCCACGAGGGCATGGCGGGCGGCCAGGTCCCAGTGCGGCGCGGGCTCGAAGTCGAAGGCGGGCTTCTCGCCGAACGTCTCTTCCACCTCATTGTCGTCCTCGTCGGTGCCCACCGGCACGCTGGGGTGCGGGAGGTTGGGGAGCTTCAGCACGAGCGCCTCCTGCTTCTCTTCCGCCGCCTGCACCTCATCCTCCAGGCGTTTGATCGTCTCCTTCAGCGCGCTCGTTTGTTCGATGATCGCCTCCGCCTCGGCGTCCTTGCCCTCGCGCTTGAGGGTGCCGATCTGCTGCGACAGGTCGTTCTGGCGCGCCTGCGCCTCCTGCAGCTCCGTGATGGCGCGGCGGCGCGTTTCGTCCACCTCCAGGAGCGTGTCCACAAGGTCGGGCGAGCCCGTGCCCTTGGCCCGGAGGGCCTCCTGTACGCGGCGCGGGTGGGTGCGGACGGTGTCGAGGTCGAGCATCAGTTGGGGGAGGGATGGGAACAGGCAGAGAGAAGAAGGGCGGGCTTGGGGCAGGGGACGCTACGTCCGGTGGTTCCGGAGGGCGCGAAGGCCCTCTTCGAGGGAGCGCGGGGCGTAGTCGAGGTCCGCGCGGGCTTTGTCGAGAACGAACCCCGTGCGTGCAGGGCGCTCCACGTCGTCCTCGAAGAAGTCGCTGGCGACCGGGGTGATGCGCGAGGCGTCGAGGTCGAAGACATCGGCCACGGTACAGGCCAGGTCGTAGATCGACACCAAATCGGGCCCGGAGAGGTGGTAGATGCCGTCCTCTTCGCGGGCCACGATCCGTTCAATGCCGTCGGCCAGGTCGTCGACGTAGGTCGGGGTGCGGTACTGGTCGTCCACCATGTGAAGCGGTTTGCCCTGCGACAGCTGGTCGACAATCCAGTGGACGATGTTGGAGCGGCCGAGGGCGCGGGCGGGCCCGTACAACAGCACGGTGCGGACGAGGGCCCAGCGGGCCCGCCCGGCTGCGCGCAGGTGATTCTCGCCGGCAAGCTTGGAGCGGCCGTAGTAATTGACGGGGTCGGGGCGCGCCGTTTCGTCGTAGGGGCCGCGCTTGCCGTTGAACACGAAATCGGACGACACGTGGACGAGGCGGGCGCCGGTCTGGCGGCACTGCTTGGCCAGGGACTTGACGGCGCGGGCATTGACGGCCCACGCGTCGCTGCGGTGCGCGTCGCACGCGGCCACATCGGACAAGGCGGCGCAGTTGACCACCACGGTGGGCCCGAAGTCCTCGAACGCATCGGCAATCTCGCGGGGCTGGGTCACGTCCAGGGGCGCGTAGCGGCACAGCCCCTCCTCGAAGCGGGGCGCCTCGTCGCGGGCCGTGGCGAGGACGGCATAGTCGGCGTCCGACCCCAGCCGGCGCACCAGGGCCTGTCCCAGCAGGCCGTTGGCTCCGGTAATGAGGACGCGGGTGAAGAGCATGGAGAGGACAGAGGCGCGAAGGCCTCAGGGAGCGCGAAGGTAGTAGCGAAGGCCCACGTTGCCGTCAAGCGTGACGCGGTTGGTGGGCAAGAAGCGGAGGGTGGGCGTCAGATGCAAGAAGACCTCGAACCGTTCGGCGTAAAAATTGAGTCCAGCTTCGGTGCCGAGGCCCAGGCGAAGCCGGGGGTTGCGCCCGAGGCGGTCCGCGCCGCCCACGAGCCCGGGGCCGAGATAAAAGTGCAGGGGCGAGTCGGGGAGGGGCTGTTCCCACAGCCGGTGGAGGTGCACCACAGCAACCTCGTGGACATCAGTCTTCAGCACCGCATCGTAGGCCACGGGGGCGGGGCGGTACCACTTGACCGCGAGGCCGCCCGGGCGCCCCACCTGAAAGCCCAGGCCCAGCGCTCCGGGCTGCCGCTGGGCTTCGGCGGGCGTGCCGCCTCCCCCGAGCGCCACCAGGACCAGTACGGCGAGGGTCCAGGCGTGGAGGACAAAGCGCGAGGGGACAAGGCGCGAGGGGGCAACCCCGAAAGCGAGCGAGAGAGCGGGCCGCCCATCGGTCTCCGTCGTGTCGTCAAGGGCCATCATCCCGCAGCGTCGGTGGAGCGTTGCAGAGCCGCCAGCATGTCGTCCATAAGGCTGGACGCCTGATCCAACGATTGACGGCCGGCCAGGACGAGGCGGATATCGCGTCGTTTGGCCGCGGCTTCGTATCGGGCACGCTCCGCCTCCGTCTCGGGACGCACATCCGGGACGGGCACTGGGGTGCCTGCATCGTCCAGCGCCACGTACGTATAAAACGCACGGTTGGACGCCCGCTCCGTCTCCGCAAGGGGATTTTCGGCGCGTACGTTCAGCTCCACCTCCATCGAGGTACGGAATGCGCGGTTGACGTGGCTCTCAATCACGACCACCTCGCCCTCCTTGATGGCCGACTGGAACTCCACGTTGTCCACGGCGGCGGTTACACAGATGCGGTTGGCGTGCCGCTGGGCCGAGATGGCCGCGCACTTGTCCATCAGGTGCAGCAGCCGCCCCCCCATCATGTTGCCCAACCCGTTCGTGTCGTTGGGCAACACGATTTCGGTCATCTTGCAGTGGGAGTGGGCGACGGGTTTGGGAGACGACATTTGGAATGCATCTAAAAATTAAAAGGTACAAGATTAAGAGCTGGAAGCTAAAACACCGGAGCTAACTTGTTATGCACGAAATTAGTAGTTAAGATAAAAATTTAAGTTTGGTTTACAAGAAATAAAATGAGTAAATAAGGAATAAATAAACGAGAAAATAAGAAATAAATAAACGAGAAAATAAGATCTTCAGGTCTTTCGCTTTTTCTTCTTGGCGGCCGGGAAGAGAATGTTGTTGAGGATGAGCCGGTAGCCGGGCGAATTGGGGTGGAGCGAAAGATCCGTCGGCGGGTCGCCCACGAAGTGCTGGTAGTCTTCCGGGTCGTGGCCGCTGTAAAAGGTGAACGTGCCCTTTCCGTGCGTGCCGTGAATGTAGCGCACCTGCGGGCGGTCCGGCGCCTCGGCCAGCACCGCCACGTCCTCTTTCAGCACGTCTTCGCTGTAGGCGGTGGTCTGCCCCACGAAGCCCTTGACTGTAGCCACATGGTTCTGGGTGAGCATGGTCGGCACCGGGTCCCACTTGGCGCTGAACTCGAACAGCGTAAAGTAGTCGAGAGATGGATCGCGCATCTCGGACGGGGGCGGCCCCACGTCGATGTTTGAGTGCGAGTACTCGCGGGCGTTGAGGTTGGGCGTGAAGTCGCGAAAGGCGAGCGTATTGCCAAAATCGAGCTGTTGGAGCGCGTCGGGATCCACCGGGTCGCCGTCGTAGGCCTTCGGCACCACGTCGGTCTGGTGGGCGGCCAGGGCAATGTCGAAGGTTTCGGTGCCGGAGCACATCGAGAACAGGAAGCCGCCCTGCGCGACGTACTGCTTGA
>CAZFJR010000173.1:0-4771 GCA_964519235.1 uncultured Salinivenus sp.
CGCCGACCGGTCGGTCGGTCCGTTCCCGAAGAACCGGCACGGCCGCCGAGATGCTTTCCGGGTGCGAACAGTTCAGCAGGAGTCCTTCGACCGGGCAGCCTGACAGCGCCTCGACCGCCTCTGCAAGGGGCTGGCCGTTGCGCAGGCGCGGTTCCACGTCTTCCGGCGACGACGGATCGGCGATCGTGTACGCCACCAGCACCGGACGACCGGTCGACGCGGCCCCTCTGACCGCCGCACGGGCCTCGTCGGGGGTCGACATCGTCTCGCAGAGGAAGAGATCGACGTGCGGGGCCAGAAAGTCGGCCTGCTCGCGGTACTGCGGCTCGATCTCGTCGGCCTCGCCCACCAAGTCGGGCCGGTAGCTTCCCCGAATCGGAGGCAACGACCCTGCAATGAGGGCGTCTCGGCCGACCGCCTTCCGTGCGCGCTCGGCCAAGCGGCCGGCCTTGTGGTTGAGCTCCTCTCTCCGTCTTTCCAGGCCCGCCTCCGCAAGGCGCTCCGCGGGCGTGGCGTAGGTATTGGTGGTGATGATGTCCACTCCCGCGCGCAAGAACTCCTCGTGCACCTCCTGCACCAGGTCGGGGGCTTCGGTAAGAGCGTTGGCGGACCAGAGCGAGGGCTCGGCGCCGGGCATGCCTCGGTGGAGCAGTTCCTGGCCCAGGCCGCCGTCCAGCAGCATGGGGCCGTCGGAGAGTCGTGCCGCAGCGGTGCTCATCGGGTAGGGTCCGGATGGTGAGAAATGGAGCAGAGAACGCTTTGGCCCCTAGAACCTCCCCGCAGACGCCGCGAATTGCCAGCGAGCCGTCCGGGCCCGCACGCCAAAGCCCGTTCTGCACGGGAACCAGAGCGACCGGGTTCTCGCCGGGGGACCATGGACAGTCCGCCAAACGGGACCTGGGCCTTCAACTGTCCCGAATCGCGGCCTGCAGCTCTTCCACCGCCTCCACCTTCCGCTGCTGGGCCTGCTCCTCCTCGTAGACCGTTGGCGGCGCCACCCGGTCGGTGCAGTCTGCTCGGGGCAGCGGGCACCGCTCGCACGTCAGGTTCACGTCTACCTGCGGAATGGCGTCGTCGCGCCAGCACGCTACGCTGCCTTTGAACGCGTCGTTCATCAGAAAGCCGATGGACACGCACGAGTTGGTCTCCGGCTGGAGCGCAAGCGGCCGCGCTACCGACAGCACAAAGTACTCGGCCTCTTCCTTGAGGAAGTACGACCGCTGCGCCCGAATGCGCGGCTCCTCCGACGGCTGCTTCGTGAGGGGCCCCTCCAGCTGCTCCCGCTCCAGTTCCTGCAGCAGCTTGATGGCCGGCCACCGGTGACAGTAGTGCTCGTTCAGGCCCACGCCGTGGGGCACTGGCACGTCCGACATGTTCAGGATCTTGTTGAGCTGGAAATCCGACGAGCCGGGCTCGTGGTAGAACCGGAGGAAGAAGAAGTCGTCAATGTCGAAGTGGTTGGGCACCAGCTCCGTGAGGCGGTACAGCAGCATCTCGGGCGTCGCGTTGTAGCGATCCATGCACGCCTGCACCTGCGCGGGATCCCATGTCTTCTGTGCGAACACCCTCTCGAGGTCCTGTAGCATCGCCGCCCGGTCCATGATGATGGCCCCGGCAAAGTAGGACGCCCGAAAGTTGTTGAGGAGCTGATCGAACGACTCGATTCGGAGCCAGGAGGAGGTGCGGGCCCGTTCCTCAATCCCAAGTTCGCAGTGGCCGATCTCGCGGGCAAACAAAAACGCCTGCTGGATGGGCAGAAGATCGCTGTTCACGACGAGCGTCGGCCGCGAGCCGTCCACGTACACCGACCGAAACTCACCGAGCTCAGGATGGTCGGCCAGCGCCTCCAGGTTCACGTCGTACCCGTATTCGGTCACGAGCAGGTCCCGCAGCGTCTCGTGGGAAGGCGGCTGCCCGTCGGTCCATCCCTGCCGCCCTCGAAACACCTTCGCCGCCTCTTCCAGCTCCTCAAAGTAGTTGCCGTGCATCTGCTGATAGGAGCGCAGGGCCGCAAGCAGGAAGTGCTCCACCTGCATGTCGTAGTTGCGCCCCACCTCCAGGAAGGTGCGAATGAGCGCCCCCGCCCGCGCTGGCTGATCGGACACCAGCGAGAACACGTCCTGCGACTCCAGCCCGAACACCTCGAACGGAAACTCCTCGACGAACGCGGAGGAGAAGACGTCCTTGAGCGGGCCGAGGTCGTCTTTCACCGACAGGCTTACGAGCTCATCGTAGGACACCTCCAGCGCGTCGGCCAGGTCGATCAGCTTGTCGGGCTTCGGGTACTTCTTTCCCTTCTCGATCTCGCTGAGGTAGGACACCGACAACCCTGACCGTTCGGCCACGGCCTTTAGCGAGTCCCCGCGCTCCCGGCGAAGGGTGCGGAGTTTAAGCCCGAGGATGAACCGCAGGTTGTCACTGCTCACGGACATGGGGGCGAAAGGCGTGGGTCGCGAGACAAAAGGGGAGGGCGCAAACTCTTCAGCGGGAAAAACCCGCCGCTGGAATCGATCGGCTCCGCCCCAGTTCATGAAGTAATGATTAAGAAAACATTCTCGGAGAAAATAGATCTACCATCAGCGAAATTTCGCTTGCAAACACTTTTCGCCGCGCATATTATGTAATTGCAGTTAATCTCGCCTCGTTTAGCTCTCGTACTTTTGGAAGCGGTTCCAAAAGCCGCGCCGCACCTCGTTTCTTCTTCTTGCCCCCCGATTCCCAATGCCCCCTTCTCCTCGCCCCACAACGTCTTCCCCCAACGCCGTCGCATGGACCGACCTCGGTCACGGGGTTACCCTCAACGAAAACGCCTGGACCGACCAGGCGCAGCGCCTCCTCCCCGAGGATCTCCTGCGCCTCATCGCTCGCCTGCACCGCGAACTGGAGCCCACGCGCCAGGCCCTGCTCGCCGATCGCGAAGACCGGCAGGCCGCCTGGGACGCCGGCGACCTGCCGGGCTACCTCCCCAAAGACGAACACCCGGAGGCCCACGGCGACTGGCAGGTCGCTCCCCTCCCCGACGACCTTCAACAGCGCCGCGTCGAGATCACCGGCCCGGTCAGCGACCCGAAGATGGTGATCAACATGCTGAGCCGGAACGACCAGGGCGACCGCGCTGACGCCGCCATGCTTGACTTCGAGGACTCGATGAAGCCCACCTGGCCGAACGTGATGCAGGGCGTCGAGAACGTGCGGGACGCCGCCAGGGGCACCCTCACCTACACCAAGCCCGCAAGCAACGGCGCGCCCGGGAAGGAATATTCGCTGGACCCGGACGACATGCCGCTCCTCATGGTGCGCATTCGCGGCCTGCACCTCCGCGAATCGAACCTGCGCGTCGACGGCACGCCCGTCTCCGGCGCCCTCCTCGATCTCGCCATGGTCGCCTACCACTCCGCCCACACGCTCATCGACCAAGGCAAAACGCCGAAATACTACGTGCCGAAGGTGGAGCACTACCGCGAAGCCCGCTGGGTCAACCGCCTCTTCGAGCTCGTGCAGGAGGGCCTCGACATCCCGGTGGGCACGTTCAAGGCCACCTTCCTCATCGAGACGCTGCCCGCCGCCTTTCAGATGGAGGAGATCCTCTACGAATTCCGCGAGCACGCCGCCGGCCTCAACGGCGGCCGCTGGGACAAAATCTTCTCCGACATCAAGGTCCTGCGGGAGCACGACGACCGGGTGCTGGCCGACCGCAACTGGATCGACATCCAGCGCCCGTGGATGGAGATGTACGTGAAGCAGCTCATCAAGGTGTGCCACGAGCACGGCGCCTTCGGCATGGGCGGCATGGCGCCCCAGACGCCGGGCCGCACCGAAGAGATGCGCGAAAAACAGGTCGCCGGGGTCGTCGACGACAAAGAATTCGAGGCCTCCATCGGGCACGACGGCTGCTGGGTCTCGCACCCGTACTTCATCGGCCCGGCCCTGAAGCCGTTCGAGGAAAAGCTCGGCGCCGAGGGCAAGACACATCAGCTCGACGTGATCCCCGACCTTCCCGAGCGGCCCGACCTGCTGCCGAAGGGCGGCGTGGGGCCGAAAACCCTCGACGGCCTCCGCGTCAATGTGCGGGTGTCCATCGGCTACATGAAGGGCTGGAGGCAAGACCTCGGCTGCGTGGCCTGGGACCACCGGATGGAGGACCTCGCCACCTTTGAGATCTCGCGGGCCCAGACGTGGCAGTGGCTGCACCACGAAGTGACGCTCGACGACAATACGGTCGTCACGAAAAGCGTCGTGCGCCGCATCTTCGACGAGGAGCTGGAGAAAATCGTCGAGGAGACGCGCGAGTTCTTTGCCGACGCGCCGGAGGAGGTGATCGAGGAGCAGGTGGACCGCTTCCGCCGCGCCGCCGCCGACGCACAGGCCATCTTCACTGAGGAGAACATGCGCCCCTTCCTCGCCCAGGCGTCGGAGCTCTACGGCGCCGAGAAATAACCCCCATCCTCCTTTCGGGCAGATCGTCGCTCCACGCTTGATCCGGAGCCCCCTCCGGCAGCTTTGGCCTATTCATTCGGGGGATGGGCCAGGAGTCGGTTCCGAGCGACGAGGGGGCTGATTGCCGATTGGGGAGGGACCCTGCTCACACAGCCCAACCACTCGTCTTTCCGGGGCGGCCCCTGCACCGCCCTCTCCCTCAAAAACCACGCTTAAAAACCACGCCTAAGACCATGACGACCAAAAACCAACCGAACGGCCACTCCCTCGACCACCGCGCCGACGCCCTCCGCCAGACGTGGGAGGAAGACCCGCGCTGGGACGGCATCGAGCG
>CAZFJR010000174.1:0-4763 GCA_964519235.1 uncultured Salinivenus sp.
ACAAGGTGCTCTCCAACATCGAAGAGGTGGCCGCCCGCGAGGGGTCGGTCATCGCGATTACGGACGACAAAGACCCAGAGCTGGAGAACCTCTGCGAGGCGGTGGTGGAAATTCCGCAGACCAAGGAGTTTCTCTCGCCGCTCCTCACGGTGATTCCGCTGCAGCTGTTGTCCTACCACATTGCTGTCCTGCGCGGGTGCCACGTGGACCAGCCCCGCAACCTCGCCAAGAGCGTGACGGTGGAGTAGCTTTTCACGCACGGGAGGCAACTCCAGAAGACGGGCAGGCGCCCCGGCCGTACAAATCTCTGAGGAAACAGCGGCAAACCTCCGTTTTTTCTGCGTCCGTCTCCGCGTCTGCGTCACGCGGCCTCCGCTGGCCGACGGACGCAGTAAACTCCAGAAGCGGATTCGATATGACGCAGTGAATTCGGTTGTTGGGTTCGGCATCGAACCGCAGCACCTCGCGCCCCTTCACTCGCCAACTGGAAGAGCGAGTGCGTGCAGGGGCTTCGGGCGTACGAGGGCGTTTGGCCCCGCGGATCATGAAGGATTTTTCGGCGCTGGTCCTTAATGCCTCGGCGGATGGGCCGATAACCATACACTGGTGGGCAAGGGTTTTCTGAAAGAGAAAGGACTCGCCGGGTCCCGACTTGCCTGCCAGCGTGAGCGGCCGGCGCGCCACTTCGCATTCTCCAGGTGCCTCATGATCCGCCCTGACCTGAGAGTCTCCTCGTTGCTCCGCCCCGAGGACCAGGCGCTTTCCATCAACGAGAGGGCCAGTGTACAGGTCTATCGCCTGTTTTGCCTTTTCGGAGTGCCGCTCGTCCCGGCAGTAGGCCTCCTGCAGAGAACGTTCGGGGTTGAGACCATTGCTCCGATGTGGGCGTACCTCGGGATTTCGGGACTGCTCGCCGCACTTGGTGGGGGCTCCTCCGTTTCGGAGCCGATCCGTCGCTACTCCGTGAAGCTGTTCTGGGGGCTGCTCTGTCTCCTAATGGGATGGGTCACGGCCCTGGCAGCAGCAAACCAGTTTGCGGGGGAATTTGCGGTCGTGGTTCTGTTTGTCTACGCGCTTTTCGGGGGCCTTGTGGCACTCGGCAGCGAATCGCTCGGCCCGGTGCTGGGGTTCCTGGCGATGGGAGGGCTGTTTCTGGGGGGTGCGCTTCTCTGGGCGTCCCCCCTTCAGACGAGCCCGCTAATTCTGGGAGGGGCGATGGCACTCACGGCTCTTGCTGAGGGTGGGGTCGCCCGGTGGGTCCTGTCGGCTCGAGAACGGCTTGCAGGAAAAGAGCGGGAGCTTCGAGCCCAGCAGAACCTCCTCGACCGCTTCTCTGAGACCAGCCCGGACGCCGTTGTGCGTCTCAGTAAGGAGGGGACGTTCATTCAGGCGAGCGGCCCGGTCGAAGAGGTGTTCGGTCTCGAGAAAGAGGAGCTTCTCGGCCGCGCCTACGACGATCCGGCGTGGGAGATGTGCACCCTCGATGGAAAAGACAACCCGGACGGATCCTGTGTTTTTACTCGGGTCCTCCGATCGGGCAGGCCGGTGGAGGACCGGGAGGTGTCGATCGAGTGGCCCGATCGGACCCGGCGGATGCTGTCGATCTGGGGGGCACCGGTTTTGGGAGAGGAGGGGGAGGTCCGGTCGGCCCTCTTTCACCTCCGGGATGTGACCGAGCGGAAGCGCCGAGACCAGGCCCTCCGGCAGGCGAGGCAAGAAGCGAAGCAAGCCGCCCGCCTCAAGTCGGCCCTACTGGCAAACATGAACCACGAGATCCGCACGCCCCTGACTGCGATCATCGGGTTCGCCGAAGCCGTAGGCACCGAGGCCAGCGACCTTGAGTTGCCGGAAGGCAGTCCGCTTCCCGGGTACGTCAGCCTGATTGAGCAGAGCGGGAAGCGCCTGCTTGAGACCCTTGAGGGCGTCCTGGATCTCTCGCAATTGGAGGCGGGGCAGATGGAGCTGAGTGCCGAGCCGGTCGATCTTGGGGATCAGGCCCAACGAGCCGCCGAGAAGCTTCGGGGGGAGGCCCAGGAAGAAGGGGTCAACCTTCACCTGGAGGCGAAAGACGCGGAGGCGCGGGCCGACGAGGAGGGCGTGCAGATCGTACTGCAGAACCTGATGAACAATGCGATCAAGTACACGGGGGAGGGAGGAACCGTCTGGGTGCGAACCTATCAGGAGTCGGGGCGGGCCGTTCTGGAAGTCGAGGACACTGGAGTCGGGATGGACCCGGAGATGGTAGATCATCTTTTTCAGCCATTCCGCCAGGCCTCGGTGGGGCCGAGTCGGAAGTACGAAGGCACCGGGGTCGGGCTCGCGGTGACGAAGAAGGCGACCGAACAGATGGGCGGGTCGATTGAGGTTGAGACTGAAGAGGGGGAGGGGAGCCGCTTCATTGCTCGACTGCCAGTCGCTGAAAATGGAGCCGTAGAACACGACGACGTCGACGACCGGTCGATGGTGGAAGTGAAGCCGTAGCGCTCTCAATCCGTGGTCCGTCGAGGCTGATAGAAATATTCGACTGCCTGAAGTCGGGACTCCCTGTCCACCCGATCTTCAGAACCGTGCTCTCCTGATTCCAATTCTTCCCCGATTAGGACTTTGTGGGCCCATGGAGACGAAAACGTTGGATGTCTCATTTCCCACCCTTCCCTCCACAATGGTGGAGGTGGAGAAGGTAATCGCGTCCGGCCGGACCGACCCCGAGCCGCTCGTTGACATCGTCAAACGCGACCCCTCCACGTCCGTCAACGTGCTCCGGCGGGCAAACTCTGCATACTACGGTCTGCGACACGAGGTGGAAAGCGTCGAGCATGCGGTGCGCCTCCTCGGATTCATCGAGGTGACCTCGATTGCCATGATCGAAGGCGCAAACAAGATGCAGAAGCAGTTCACGGTGCGCCCGGATCTGATCAGCCACATCATGCATGCGTCGGTTTTCACCGGCCGATTTTCCCAGCAGCTAACCCGCCGGCTCGACCTTGCCGACGAATGGACCCGTCTTGCCTTCTCGGCGGGGCTTATCCACGTCATCTGCCGGCTTGTGCTTCTGTACTCCGCCCTGGACCGGTACGCACGGTTGGCCGAAACGAAGGACACGTTCCTGCCAGAAGCGGGCGCGGAGCGCCGCCTCTTCGGGGAAAGCCACCGCACCCTCGCCCCGTTGGCCTGTGAGCACTGGGACCTCCCGGACCGCCTCTGTTCGGTTTTGCATGGGGCGATTGATCCCTCCAGCCCGCCCACCGACGAGCGTGGGACACTCGCCGTCGCCATTCGGGTGGGCAGCCTCCTCGCCCGGCGTGACCTCGCGGGCAAACCCGTAGCGCCCTCGCAAGACCTGCCGCAGATCGAAAATTCTGTGTCCGAAGAACCCTTCTTCGAGGAATTCGTGGGGGACGTCGCCAAAGACGCGACAGAATACGCCGCGGACGTTGGGGGACTCTGATCTTCGTGCTGTGGGGGGCACCGCAAGTCCCGAGAAACTGCAGCGTGCACCCTGTTGGCGGGACGCTTCGGGCGTTCGGATTGGTGGCATCTGCTTCAGAGGAGGAGTGCCTCCGGGGTGGTCGAGAGACCGCTGGTGATGGGCCTCGGCCGGCCTGTCCGCCCCGATTCGATGAACCTGCGCCGCGACGCCCCGTTCAAGCGCCCTTGCGTTTTCACTGCACAGTACCGCCCCGTCCATGATCGAATTGGAGAAGCTTGACAAAGTGAAGCACCGCTTTGAAGAGGTCGAAAGCCTCATGGCGGATCCCGAGGTGGCCACCAATCCGGACCGCATGCAAGAGCTGGGGCAAGAGCACAGCCGGCTCGAAGAGGTGGTGGCCGCGATTGACCGGTACGAGCGGCTGCTAGACGAGCGCGAGGAGCTTAAAGGGATGATCCGCACCGAGAGCGGAGACATGGAAGACCTTGCGCGGGCGGAGCTCGATCAACTCGAAGACCGCCTGCCCGCCGTTGAAGAGGACCTAAAACAGAAGCTCATTCCCAAAGACCCGGAGGACGAGAAAAACGCCATCGTAGAGATCCGGGCCGGCGCGGGCGGAGACGAGGCGGCGCTCTTCGCCGGCGATCTGTTTCGGCTCTACACTCAGTACGCCAAACAGCACGGCTGGACCTACGAACTGATTGACGCGTCGCCCGGTACGCAGGGCGGATTCCGCGAGGTTATTTTCGGCGTGAAGGGGGAAGACGTATTCGGCACGATGAAGTATGAGGCGGGCGTGCACCGCGTGCAGCGCGTGCCCGAGACCGAGTCGAGCGGGCGCATCCACACCTCCGCCGCCACGGTGGCGGTGCTGCCGGAGGCCGAGGAGGTGGACGTGGACATCAATCCGAGCGACCTCACAATCGAGACGTTCAAGGCCACCGGGCCGGGCGGCCAGTCCGTCAATACCACCGACTCGGCGGTCCGCATCAAGCACGCCCCGTCGGGCGTGGAGGTCTCGTGCCAGGACGAGAAGAGCCAGCACAAGAATCGTTCGAAGGCCATGCGTGTGCTCCGATCGCGGGTGTACGAGAAGAAACTGCAGGAGCAGCGGGAGGAGCGGGAAGAAGCGCGGCGTTCCATGGTGGGCAGTGGCGACCGATCGGCCAAGATCCGCACCTACAACTTTCCGCAGGACCGTGTGACGGACCACCGGCTGGAGGGCGGCCAGAAAAACCATTCGCTTCAGACCATTATAGACGGGAAACTCGACCCCATTATCGACGCCCTGCGCGCGGAAGAGCACGCTGAGAAGCTGGCAAACTTGTAGGGC
>CAZFJR010000175.1:0-4659 GCA_964519235.1 uncultured Salinivenus sp.
GCCGCCAGGTCGCATGCCACGGCGCCGTGTCCGAGGGCACGGGCGTTGATCAGCATGTGGGCGAGGCGGGGGTGGAGCCCGAGCTCGGCCATTTCGCGGCCGTGACCCGTAATCGTGCCGTCGTCGCCCACAGCGCCGAGGCGGCGGAGAAGGCCTTGTGCCTGCCCGTAGGCGTCGGCGGGCGGCGGGTCGAGCCAGCGGAGCTCAGAGGGATCGGGGGTGCCCCACATCGCCAGCTCCAGGGCGAGGGGGGCGAGGTCGGCGTTTTCGATCTCCGGGGCGGTGTGCGGGTCGAGGTGGTGCTGGGTGCGCTCGGTCCAGAGCCGGTAGCACGCCCCCGGCGCCACGCGTCCGGCGCGGCCTTTGCGCTGATCGGCGGAGGCCTGCGAGACGCGCACCGTGTCGAGGCGCGTCATGCCGGTGGTGGCGTCGAACCGGGGGGCACGGCGGAGGCCACTGTCCACCACCACGCGGACGCCTTCAATGGTGAGGCTCGTCTCGGCGATGTCGGTCGCGAGGACCACCTTTCGCTCCCCGTCTGGGCTCGGCGCGATGGCCGCGTCCTGCTCGCCCGGCGGCAGGTTGCCGAAGAGGGGATGCAGTGTCACGTCGGGGGGCACGTCGCCCTCCAGCCGCGACTCCGTGCGGCGAATCTCGCCCGCCCCCGGCAGAAAGACGAGCACGTCGCCGTCCGTCTCCGTCAGCACATCTTGTATTGTCGCCGCGACGGGGGGCGCAATACGATCACCCGGACTTAAGGGGCGGTCGGCATAATGCACCTCCACCGGATAGCTACGTCCCTCGCTCTGGAGAAGCGGGGCATCGTCGACCAATCCCGCGATGGGACCGGTGTCGAGCGTGGCGCTCATGACGAGCACGCGGAGCTCGGGCCGAAAGACCTCGCGGGTCTGCAATGTGAGAGCGAGACCGAGATCGGCCTGCAGGTTGCGCTCGTGAAACTCATCGAACAGGACCGCCCCCACGCCCTCCAGCGCCGGGTCGTCCTGCAGCATGCGTGTGAGGACGCCCTCCGTCACCACCTCGATGCGGGTGCGGGCGCTCACCTGTGTGTCCATTCGCACCCGGTAGCCGACCGTCTCGCCGGCCTCTTCTCCGAGCTGCTGCGCCATATACTGCGCGGCGGAGCGGGCCGCCAGGCGCCGCGGCTCCAGCACGAGAATCGTGTCGCCATCGAGCCACCCCTCTCCCAGCAGCGCCAGCGGGACGCGGGTCGTTTTGCCCGCCCCGGTGGGCGCCTGCAGCACCGCTTCCGTCCGCTCGCGGAGGGCGGCCGTCAGATCCGGCAGCACGTCGTCGATGGGAAGGTCCGCCATGAGAAGAGGCCGGGTCATCCAGGCGTGCAAAGGAAACAGGAGACGTTGTAGACCGGGCAGAGGGGCGGGGTTTCGAGAGGGACGAGTTTCAAGTGCGGAGCGACCGAGTGCCCGACGAGTGCGGCGTTTTTCAGAGGCGCCCATGTTCTATCCTCATGCCATCCCCATACCGGTTGTCAAGGATCGGTGTGCACGCCTCGGGACTTTGGGGAACGGAGGCCGCCGCGAGGGGTGCCTCACGACTTCATATTCCGAATTCCCCAGCCAAAATGCACGGCGATCGCTCGCAACCAGCATCGGGGGCCGGCGCCTCCCCAATGCGAAGAACGGGGAGGATGCGGTTTCTACCACCCATACGTTGCGGATCATTTCTCATTTCTTGTCAGTTGTAACGCAAAAGTGACGCAAAGAGCCACGCATCTCCCAGCCACCAATATGCGGCGCTTTCTTCAGAGGCCCCGTCTCCGCTCCAACGACGTGCCGAGATGCGACTTCCAGGCGCATGAGCTGTCTGCGCTGCGCTTGTCGGCACCGCGGCCCTCGGCTCCCTGCCCGTCTCCCATGGGCCGAGAACTCGCGCGGCACCGCCTGGCTTGTGAGCGCGGCCGTGCAGGCGCACTGGAGGGCCGTTCCTCGTTGCCGGAGTCGTCTTCGTCGGGCAACGGGACGGCGTCTGAGGCCCGTCCAACCGCCGACGCCCTAAGCTTGCTTTCGGCCACCGACACGGCCGCGCTCGTGCTGGGCCGAGATCTTCGGGTGGAAGGGTTCACCGATCGGGCCGCGGCGCTGTTTGACCTCGGTCCCCAAGACCTTGACCGCCCGTTCGCGGCGGTCGCCACGTCGCTTGAGGGGCCGTGCATGGTGGAGGCGGCTCGGCGTGCCCGACGCGGCGATGCGCAGGAGCACGAGGTGCGGCGGCCGGGCGGACCCGAGCAATCGGACCGCTGGCTGGTGGTGCAGGCGCAGTCCTGGTCTCCCAGGGAGCACACGGAGAGCGGGGTCGTGTTGACCGCCACCGACATTACCGAGCGACGCGCTCTCGAACAGTCGCTCGCCGAGGCCGAAGAGCAGATGCGACGCCGGATCGGGCAGGACCTCCACGACACGGTCTGCTCGGACTTGGCGGGGGCGGTCCTTCTTGCGGAGAGCCTTCGGCGGGCATTGGAGGAGAAGGACATGCCGGAGGCCGAGATGGCGAGCACGCTTCAGGATGTGGCCCGGCGGAGTGCCGAGCGGTCCCGTAGTCTTTCGCACACGCTGGTACCGCCCGCACTGCAAGAGCAAGGCCTGGCGCGGGCCCTCGACTGCCTGTGCCAAGAACAAGAGTCGCTGGGGGACTTCGCGTGTGTGTTTGAAAGGGAGGGCCCCGAAGAAGAGGGCCGACAGACCCTCTGTGAGCGCCCACGGGCGGCTGCCCATCTATACCACATCGCTACCGAGGCCGTCACGAACGCCCGCCGCCACGCCGATCCGGACCGTGTGCGGGTGGGGCTCGGCTGTACCGGCGGTCGTCTGGTGCTGAAGATACAGGACGACGGGACGGGCCTGCCCGATGCTCCGGAGGCGGCCGAGGGCGTGGGCCTGCGCACGATGCGGGCACGGGCCCGCCTGGTCGGGGCCTCCCTGTCTGTTGAATCGGGCGATGCGGACGGCACGGTGGTGCGCTGCACACTGCCCCTTGACGAGATACCGCCCGAAAGGCGGGACGTGGCGTGAGGGTCGGAAGACGGCACCGGCGCGACCCTTACGAGATTTTCGATGTTCTGGCCCTCAGAAGTGCCTTAGTTGGTGGCTGTTACTCGCGCCGTTCCGCACCAGCCACCAGTATCTATGGACTTCCGCTACGCACGCTCGCTACGTTTGGCCGCCGCACCGATGCGGCGAGGCCCCCTTCTCGTCCTGCTTGGGGCCCTCGTGATGATGGCGTTGGGGGCGCCCCCGGTGGCCCAGGCCCAGGCGCCCGCCACCGTCGAGGGGCGCGTGGTCGACGCCGCGACGGACAACCCGCTCCCCAGTGCCAATGTGCAGGTGCTGGGCACCCGGCAGGGCACCACTACCGATGCCGAGGGCCGCTTCGCACTGGAGGCATCGCCGGGGGCGCTCACGATTCGCGCCAGCTTTGTCGGGTACACGTCCGCCCGCACGACGGTTACAGTGCAGTCCGGCGAGACGGCCACCGTTCGCCTCCGGCTGCAGCCCGGCTCCGCGCTCGACAATGTTGTGGTGGTGGGCAGCCGGGGCCAAGGGCGCTCGGCGCTCCGCTCGGCTGCCCCGGTCGACGCCATCGCAGTCGACGAGCTTACGGTCGAGTCGCCCCAGACGGACCTCAACCAGCTGCTCAGTTACACGGCGCCCTCCTTCCAGGCCAACCGGCAGTCCTCCTCCGACGCCACCGAGTTTATCGACCCGGCCACCCTGCGCAGCCTCCCGCCAGACCAGCTCCTGGTGCTCGTCAATGGCACGCGCCGCCACAAGAGCTCGCTCGTCAACACGCTGAGCACCGTGGGCCGCGGGGCCGTGGGCACCGACCTGAACGCCATTCCCACGGCGGCCGTCGAGCGCGTGGAGGTGCTGCGCAACGGCGCCTCCGCCCAGTACGGGTCCGACGCCATCGCCGGCGTCCTGGACCTGCAGCTGAAGGAGGCGACGGGCACGCTCTCGGCCAACGTCACCACCGGCCTCCGCAACGCCGGGGACGGTGAGCTCGTGAAGGCCTCGGCCAACTACGGCTTCAGCGTGGGCGACGACGGCTTTGTGAACGTGACGGGGATGGTGCGGGACCGGCAGCGCACCAACCGGGCCGACGGCAACAGCCTCATCATCTTCGACCAGTCCGAGGAGGGCAACTTCTTCGCCTACCCGCCCGAGGACAGTCCGGAGAACCCGTCGGAGGCGCGCCAGATCGACAACCAGATCCTGGACCGGCGCGGCCTGGAGCGGTCGGACTTCAACTTCCGGGCGGGCCAGTCGGCCATCCAGCAGCGGGCCGTCTTCCTGAACGCGGAGGTAGGCCTCGGGAGCGGCGCTACGCTCTACGCCTTCGGCGGCCTCTCCTACAAGAACGGGATTGGCGCCCCCTTCCGCCGCCTGCCCACCAGCCTGAGCGCCATGCCGTTCCGGGCCTCCACGCAGGACACCACGCTGTTTAAAAACGGCTTCCAGCCGGAGATGAACTCCGACATCGTCGACCAGTCGGTGACGGTCGGTGTGGAGGGCACAATTGGCGGCTGGCAGTGGGACCTTAGCAACAGCTTCGGCCGCAACCGCCTAGACTACCAGATGGACAACACGGTGAACGCCTCGCTGCTGCAGGCCAGCCCCACCA
>CAZFJR010000176.1:0-4516 GCA_964519235.1 uncultured Salinivenus sp.
AGGAGCTCGCCCACATCCGCAAGGAGACGGACAAGATGCCCTACCTGCGGCCCGATTCCAAAAGCCAGGTGACCATCGAGTACGAGGACGACCGCATCACCCCCCGCCGCGTGCACACCGTCGTGGTTTCCACGCAGCACGACGAGGGGGTGCTGCAGAAGAAAATCCAGGAGGACGTGCGCGACGTTTTGCTTCCGCGTGCCCTGCCCACGGAGCTCCTGGACAACGAGCTCGTTCTGCACGTCAACCCTACGGGCCGTTTCGTCACCGGCGGACCGCACGGTGACACGGGCCTGACCGGTCGCAAGATCATCGTGGATACCTACGGCGGCAAGGGCGCCCACGGCGGCGGCGCCTTCAGCGGCAAAGACCCCTCGAAGGTGGACCGCAGCGCCACCTACGCTGCGCGCCACGTGGCCAAAAACCTGGTGGCAGCCGAGCTCTGCGACGAGGCCCTCGTGCAAATTGCCTACGCCATCGGCGTGCCCGAGCCGGTCTCAATCGACGTGTCAACGAACGGCACGGGCATCATGGCTGACTCCGAGCTCTGCGAAATGGTACGTGAGCATTTCGATCTCTCTCCCTCGGCCATCATCGACCGGCTTGACCTTCTGAAACCACGCTACCAAAAGACCGCCGCCTACGGCCACTTCGGGCGGCCCAACTTTCCGTGGGAGAAGCTCACCCACGTCGATGCCCTCAAGCGAGACGCCGCCGAAACGACGGCCTAGCCCGCTCGCTTCCATTCAACGCATCAACCATCCGATGCATTAGCCGTCCGATGCATTAGCGCCCTCGTCGCCGACCTGGCGGCGAGGGTTTTTTATGTGCCCTCACCGCTCTGTACCCCTCCCGGCTCTGACTCGTCCACTCGGTGCCGAAATCCGGCGCCCCCACGACGCCCCCCGGCGGAGGGCCTCCGGACGATCCCGGTGGAGGCGGGTCAGGGTGATCTCATCGCCTCCTCCGGTTGCCCCTCATACACCAACCGGCGCAGCAGGGGGCGATGTCAGCAAGAGCTCGGAGCTGATGATTCAGTCTTCCTCCGTCGCATCGAAGAGACGCACGGCCGTCTCCCCATCGGTCGTCACGTACGCCCGAAACATGCCCCCCGTGCTGAACGGCATGGCAATATTGCCTTCGCGATCGAGCGTGATGACGCCCCCCACGCCCCCGAGGGCCTCGATTTCATCGATCGTAGCCTGTGCGGCTTCGCCCAGCGACACGTCACCGAATCGCACCCGCGAGGCGACGCTGTGCGCCGCCGCCCCACGAATGAAGAACTCCCCCTGCCCCGTCGCCGACACCGCGCACGACTCGTTGTGGGCGTAGGTCCCCGCCCCAATGATCGGCGAGTCGCCCACGCGTCCAAACTTCTTGTCTGAGATGCCCCCCGTGGAGGTGCCCGCCGCCAAGTTCCCATCGGCATCGAGGGCCACGGCCCCAACAGTGCCAAATTTCTCATCTGGCCCTACCGAGGGGGGATCGGCTGCCTCTGTCTCGCCGGACCGACGTGCTTCGGTGATGAAGTAGTCATTCTCGACCAGTTCGAGCCCCTGCTGGCGGGCAAACGCCTCCGCTCCCTCCTGTGCAAACATCACGTGGTAGGACTCTTCCATGATGGCACGCGCCAACCGGATGGGATGCTTCACGGTTTTTGCCCCCGTAAGCGCCCCCGCATTCCGCGTTCGCCCGTCCATGATGGAGGCGTCGAGCTCCACCGTGCCTTCGCTCGTAAGTACCGCCCCACGCGCCGCGTTGAACAGGGTATCGCTTTCCATGGTGGTGATGGCCGCCTCAATGGCCTCGATTGCCGTTCCCCCGTCTTGCAACACCGCGTTCCCCTCCTTCAAAGCCGCGCGGAGGGCCGACCGGTACGCTGCCTCACGGTCGTCACTCATCGCATCGGCACGGATCGAGCCTGCCCCCCCGTGGATCACAAGCGCGGTTGGGGAGGTGGGGCCGTCCTGCGCGCTGGCCGTAACAGCCCCCACGCACAGCCAACCAATGAGCAGGAAGAAACCCGGGAGCATACCGTGAACTCGGGAAGTCAGGTCGTACAGCATTGTGGACAAGGAGGAGGTTGACACGACTACGAAGGAATGCACGTCACAAATACAGGAATACATAAACGAATCACCACTCCCGCAAAAATGACCTTTTAGACCGACGAAACGTCGGGACTGCACCATTCAGCCTCCTGCTTCCTGCCGCCGTGGCATAACTTTCAGTTCCTTCATACAATCTCAGGCCTATTTTTTCACAAGCCCCCGCCTTGGATCGCATTTTGCTACGCAATAATCGTGAAGCGTTATCCGTTCGGGAACATGCAGTCACGTATCGTATTTGTGGCATCTTCCACTTGCGACTTAGCGGGATGCTTCCCACATTGTGACTTGAAGCACGGCATTCCCGACGCTCGGCCCCTCAGCACACAGAGTTATTCCACGCATATATGGCGAAGGACAAGGCAGAAGTCGTCACCAAAAAAACAACCTCAAAGGACAAGAGCGCCTTCAACCAGCATGAGGCCCTTCAGGAAATGAGCGACGAGGACCTCATGTCGCAGTTCCAGGCCGGAACTGTGGAGGCGTTCAACATCCTCGTGGAGCGGTATTCTGATCGCCTGATGCAGTACCTCTACCGGTTCTTGGGCGATAAGAAGCGGTGTGAGGATCTGCTGCAGGAGACGTTCCTGCGGGTGCACCGCAATCGCCACTCCTACCGGCGGATCGCGAAGTTCTCGACGTGGCTCTACACCATTGCCGGGAACCTAGCCCGCTCTGAATACCGGAAGCGGAAGCGACGGCGGATGCAGTCGATCCAGTCCGTCAACCGCGACAACGAGGAGTACGAGATGGAGATTCCGGACGAGTCGTTCTCGCCGGACAAGCACGCGGAGAGCACCATTCAGGACCACTACATCCAGGAGGCCATGAACGAGATTCCGCCGGCCTTCCGGGAAGTGGTGGTGCTGCGCGACATCCAGCAGCTGGCCTACGACGAGATCGCGGAGATTACAGGCCTCCCGATGGGCACCGTCAAGAGCCGCATCAACCGCGGGCGCACCAAGCTCCAGGCACTGCTCCAGGACGTCTACCCGTTCCAGGAAGAAGACTAACCGCGCTGGCCTTGAAAGCCCTCGGGGTCTCCAAGCCCCCAATTCCCACGCCGGATCCCTTCGGGGTCCGGCGTTTTTTATGGGCCCGTCTCCGTCTCTTCCGTGCTGCCGCAGATGCTTCATGAATGCGCCCGCCCCCACCCAGATTCAGGTCGACACCGATGCGCAAACCCTGACGGTCGACTGGGCGGATGACCATTCGTCGGTCTTTCCGCTGGACCGCCTCCGGGCCGCTTGCCCGTGTGCCAACTGTGAGGGGAAAGCCGTCGACCACATCGCGCCCCCCGAACACACGGCCTCTCCCGACCGGCGGTGGACGGACCTCGACATCGAGCCGGCCGGAAGCATCGGCATCCGCATCACGTGGGACGACGGCCACAACGCAGGCATCTTCCGCTGGGACCGCCTGCGCCGCCTGCAGCCGAAGCGTGAAACGTGACTCGTGATGCGTGATTTCTGGGAGACAAGCCCCCACGACTTGCTCTGCACGCATCACTTTTCACGCATCACTCCTCACGCATCATTCGTCCCCTTCCAGAATGTTGTCGATGCGGACGAGGACGTCCTCCAAGTGCATCCGCGTGGTCGCATCCGCGGTGCGGCGGAGTCCCTGCTCCACGTCTTCGCGAAGCGCATTGAGCTCGCTCCGCACGTACGCCCGGATGTCGGACTGCTCCACGTTCACCGGCGTCTCGATGATGTAGTCCGAGTAGGCGTCCGGCAGGTCGTCGGGCTGGGCGTCGTCGGAGAGCAGGTAGTCGAGCCGCTCCAGGTACCCGCGCTGCAGGTTGCGGCGGTACGGCCCGATTGCGTCGCCCCCATCGAGTTCGCTCCAGACGCCGGTGCGAAGGTCTTCGAGCATGGTGCCGAGCGCATACGCCTCCCCATCGGCCATGGCCTCTGCCTCGAGCAGGCGGGCCATGCGCTGCGGGCGAAGGAGCATGTTCACGACGCTCACCTGCGCCGCTCGCACCCGGTCCAGGGCGCCACTTGCCTCAATGCGGCGCAGCACGTCCGCCTCCACGAGCCACGCGGGCGGCTGGAAGGCCTGCCGGTTGAGGAAGCGAAGCACCTCTCGCTGCTGGGCCGCGGGGACGGGGTCGTAGACCGGCCCGTCCTGGTTGTAGGTCTTAAAGGTCTCGTAGACGCCGCCGACGTGGCGGGCAGCGTGGCCCAGGTAGCGCTCCCACTGGTTCACGACCGACCCGTACAGCTCGTCCAGCTCGTCGTAGGGGGCGCCGTCCGCGCGCGTCCATGCCACCAGATTCGGCACGATGCGCTTCAGGTTCTCCACCCCGAGGCTGCCGGCCGCCACGGCGTTGCGCCCAAGGTCCTCGCGCTGCGAGCGCGGGTCGACCGGGCGGTAGGTCTGCCGACCGTAGAAGTAGCGTGGAT
>CAZFJR010000177.1:0-4456 GCA_964519235.1 uncultured Salinivenus sp.
CGGAGGGGTGGTTGTGGAGACAGATGACCGCGGCCGCGTCGTCGAGGATGGCCTGTTCGAAGACCCCGCGCGGCTCGACGATGCTCGAGGAGAGGCCGCCTTCGCTCACGGTGTAGTCGCCAATGATAATGTTGGCCGTGTTGAGATGGACGACCTTGAACACCTCTTTGTCGAGGTCGCGCAGAAGCGGGCCGTAGACATCGGCCACATCGTCGGGACAGGTGACTTGGACCCGTTCGTCCTGCTGCCTTTGCGACTCGACACGGCGACCGGCCTCAAAGGCAGCAGCCAGTTTGGTGGCCTTGGCCGGCCCCACGCCCCGAGTGCGGGTCAGCTCTTTGGGCTTGCGCTGCGAGACCGCATGCAGCGAGCCGTAGGTTTGTAGCAGCGAGCGGCCCAGTTCAACGGCGGAGACGGGACCGTCGCTCGTGCGGGTGCCAGAGCCAAGCAGAAGCGCCAGCACCTCCGCGTCGGACAGGACGGTGGGTCCGTGTTGTAGAAGCTTCTCTCGGGGCTGGTCCGACTCGTCCCACTCGTGGATGGGCACGTGGTAGAGAAGCGCGGGCTCCTCCGACGCATCGGGGGCCGATGGATCGCCGGAAGAGGGATCGGGGGTGGACATGACGGGGGAGATCAAGTGGAAGAGTGCGTGCACACTCTCCAGACACATTGCCTCCCGCGTTCATAACGCGCCTTCTTCCCTCACCCCGTTACGGCCTCACGTCGACGAGGCAGGCACGCAGGGCGGCCCCCGCACCGCCTCGCGATCCGTCTTCAAGCACGGCCTCGGGCGCTACTCCGGCACGAGTTCGTTCAGGAGGTGAGCGTTGGAAGGGCTGTTGCGCAAGTGCCGAAGCAGGGCCTGCATGGCCTCGATCGGCGCTCGCGAATTGAGGGCGCGGAACAGCTGGTTGTGCTTCTTGCGCCGCACCGATCCCAGAAGCCGCTCTTCGTTTCGGGTGCCGCTCTCGCGGAGGTTGACGGCCGGGAAAATGCGCTTGTCCGCCATCTCGCGGTCCAGGACAATCTCGGAGTTGCCGGTGCCCTTGAACTCTTCGAAGATGACCTCGTCCATCCGGCTGCCGGTGTCGACGAGCGCAGTGGCGATGATGGTGAGCGAACCGCCGCCCTCGATATTGCGGGCCGACCCGAAAATCTGGCGCGGCACCTTGAGCGCCTCGGCGTCGAGCCCGCCGGAAAGGGTGCGCCCGCTGCCGTCGACCCAGAGGTTGAACGTGCGTCCCAGGCGGGTAAGGGAGTCGAGAAGGATGACAACGTCCTTGCCCGTCTCTACGAGCCGCTTCGAGTACTCAAGCGCCAGCGTCGACACGCGAACGTGGTTGTCCTCGCCACGATCGTTGGACGAGGCAAACACCTGCGCCTCCGTGGTGCGGCGGAAGTCGGTAACCTCTTCCGGGCGCTCGTCGACCAGGAGTGCGACGAGTTCGCATTCGGGATGGTTCTGCGTAACGCCGTCCGCGATGTCTTTCAGCAGAACGGTTTTGCCGGCCCGAGGAGGCGAGACGATCAGTGCCCGTTGCCCTTTTCCGAGGGGAGCGACGAGATCGAGCACGCGCATCGACTCATCGTCGGTGCCCGTGATAAGGTCGAGCTTCTCGTCCGGATAGATGCTCGCCCCTTGGTCGAAGTCCTTCAGCTGCGCCCATTCGCCAGGCGGCATGCCCATCACACTATCGATCCAGCCAACCTGCATGCCGCCTTTTCGGCCCGGCTTCAGGTCGCCTTCAATCACCACCCCGTCACGCAGGTTGAATTTGCCGATGAGGGGCGGAGGCATGAACGGGTCGTCCTCGTCTTTCGGCAAGTCCGGCCGCAGTTCCCGCATAAAGCCGTACTTCTTTTCGCCAATGAGTTCAAGGAGCCGTCGGAATGTTTTGTTGTCGTTTTCTGACATGGTCGGTTTTGCAATGAATGATGAAGCCGACAACGCCTCTTCGCAGAGACCCCGCCGAGACGCAATGTGGAGTGGAATGCTACTTAGATCGCAGCGTCTATCACCGGACCCCAAATCGAGAGGCGCCCGTGTGCTGGTGCGATAGTTTCTGCACCAGCGAATCCCGATCTACAGACGAGACCAGGACTGGAACGTCGTTCCCCCCAGAGAGCCACTTCCTGGGACTCGCGGGAGCCTCCTCCCGCGGAATGCCCTGCTCCGATCGATCTCGGTCCCCCCCAAAGCCAGGCCATGATGCAGTGCCGCCCGAGGTATTGGACGGGCATGCGCGGGATGCGACAAAGGGCCATACGGGGATTCTCCCGCCGGTATGCGGCAGACGTTCCTCCTAGAGCCTCCTAGAGGGAGCGCCGTAGCGCCCAATCCGCAGGGAAACCGCGGGGTAGCCGTGGTTCCAATACAGGACTTAGGGGTCAGTAGACAGGGACGTCGACAGACAGGACCTGAGGACAACAAGTGTGTTTTGCTCGTCGTGCTCCCTCTGTGTCCGAGTGGGGCCCGAGGGGACGCGTGGCCGGACGTGGCACCGCCCCGGTGGCAGAGGCAGATGCTATTATCTCCTCCGTGCCTGCCAATCCTCATGTTCGGTAACGCTCCGCAGGCCTGCAAAAGCAGCAAGTTGCAACGGTCTCTGTGGGGCAACGCGAGGGAGCCGTGCGTCCTCACGCCGGTGAGGACTGTTCCCCAAACTCGTTCGCGCCCGATGCGTCCGGGTGTGAACTGGGACCTGGCACGAAGCCAGAAGACAGGGGGCTGATTTGCAGTGCGGAACGCCCACCCCTACGGATGGTTTCCCAAACTGCTGAATCGTTGTTCTCTTCACCCGACGTTCGGTTTCTCTGTGAGGGACTACACGTTGAACGTCGAGGTTTTGGGGCCTTCCGAGGGCCCCGCCCTCCTTCTGCTCCACGGCTGGGGCCGCAGCCGCCAAGACATGCGCCCGTTGGCCGAGGGTCTCGCTCCCCCCTTCCGGGCGCATCTCGTGGACTTGCCGGGGCACGGGGCGTCGCCAGATCCACCGGAGCCGTGGGGCGTTCCAGAGCATGCAGACGTGCTCAACGCGTACATTCGCGACTCGATCCCATCGGCCGTTACCGTTGTGGGCCATTCCAATGGGGGACGCATCGCGCTCTACATGGCTGGCGATCCCGCCTCGGCACCCATCGAGCGGCTTGCCCTCATCAGTCCGTCGGGCGTCGCGCCGGAGCGCTCCTGGGCCCATCGCCTGCGCGCAGCCCTGGCCACGGCCCTAAAGGCCCCGGTGCAGGCGCTCCCCGCCTCGGTGCGGGCCCCCGCCGAGGACTGGCTCCGCCATTCGCTGGTGTGGCGCCTGCTCGGCTCGGCCGACTACAACGCCGAGCAGGGCGTCATGCGCGAAACGTTCGTCCGCACCGTCAACCACCACCTGAACGGTGCGCTCCGCCGGGTGGACGTGCCCACGCTGCTGTTCTGGGGGACGGAGGATGAGGCGGTGTCGCGCCGACAGATGACCGTGATGGCGTCGGAGATTCCGGACTGCGGCCTCGTGGAGCTGGAGGGGGCCGGGCACTTTGGCCACCTCCAACAGCCGGACGTGGTGCAGGCGGGCCTGCAGCATTTCCTGAAAAACTCGTAGCCACGCTCCTCGCCGGCCCTTGCAGCTCAACGCGGCGCGTCCAATGTTTACGAGACGCACGCTGTCGGCGGCCTGCCCGGGGCGCCGGTGCCTCTCACCATGCACTCGCGCGGCGACATGACCACAGCTCTTGTTCTTCTCGGGCTCCTTGCCACCGGGTTTGCGGGGTGGCGGGCCGGGCGACGCGTCCGGTTCTTCCTCCACCTCTTCCAGCTGGAAACCTACAAGTTTGACCGCTACGGCCGCTGGCTCGCCAATCACTGGACGCTCCTCGTGCGCCCCTCCCATGGGGCGGGCGCGGCATTGCTCCTGGGCGGCGCCCTGGGGACGTCGATGGGGGCGCCGTCCACAGTGGCCCTCGTCGTGACGCCGGCGTGGGCCCTCGCGTTCGTCTCCTCGCGCCGCTACCGCAGCGATCAGGAAAAGAAGCCGCTGGCGTTTACCGAGCGGATGACCCGCCTCGCCATTCCGGTGGGCCTCTGGACGCTCCTCCCCGTGGCGGCAGGCGGGCTGTACGGATGGACGCTGGGGACGCCCACGGGCGTGCTCTGGTACCTGGGCGGGTTCCTCGTGGCCGACCTCGGCGCGCCGCTCTGGGTGGCACTCGGCGCGGGAATCATGCAGCCCGTCGAATCCGCCCTTCAACAGGGCTTTAAGCGACAGGCCCGCCGTCGGCTGCGCAATCGCCCGGGCCTCACGGTCGTGGGCATTACCGGGTCCTACGGCAAGACCAGTACCAAATTTATTACGGCCGAGCTCCTGCGGCAGCGCTACAACGTGTACGCCACGCCGAGCTCCTACAACACCCCCATGGGGCTGTGCCTGGCCGTCAACGAGCACCTGCGGCACGAGCACCAGGTCATGGT
>CAZFJR010000178.1:0-4452 GCA_964519235.1 uncultured Salinivenus sp.
GGATGGAGATGTAGCCGGACCCGCCGAGGCGACCGTGGTTGAAGATCTGCTGCATTGACCGGAGGACCTGCGGGCTGCGGTCCGAGCCCTTCCAGACGCGGTCTACGAAGTCGGGGCCGGGGAGGTGGAGTTGGTCTTTGGAAATGGTCTCACACTCGTGGTCGAGCAGGTACTCGGTCTCGTCGCCGAGGTGCTGGGCAATGGAGGTACGGGTTGCGTGGGCCATGGGTGGATCGGGAGTTGTCGGGCTGGAGAACGGAGAAGGGTCGGTTGGAGTGGAGGAAGACTGTCCCATTTACAAGGTACAAACGGAGACCGGCTTCGTCCATGGCGGGGCGGGAGAAGCGCCGCACCATTCAGGGAAAAATATAGAAAACGACCGCGGCTGCGTCCAAACGCCGGGTATCGCCGTTTGTGCGCGAGGTCTGCGCGCGAGAGTGCGCGCACTTGGGAGTGAGTGGGAATGAGAAGCGAGGCCCTACGCCAGCTCTTCCTCTTGTACGTGCACCGCCTCGTCAGCAATGCCCAGAAAAGAATCGGCCGCAAGGCTGGCGCTGCCGATCAGGCCGCCATTAATGTCGGGCTGGGAGAGAAGGCCGTGTGCGTTGTGGGGCTTCATGCTGCCGCCGTAGAGGAGCGGTACGCCGCCGGCCACGTTGGCCCCGTACCGCGACGTTAGGTCCTCCCGGATCACGGCGTGCATCTCCTGGGCCTGCTCGGGCTCGGCGGACTCGCCGGTGCCAATGGCCCAGACCGGCTCATAGGCCACGACGAGCCCATCGGCCCGTTCGAGAGAGACGCCATCCAGGGCGCCGTCGACCTGGGCCTGCACCACGGCCTTCGCATCGCCCGCCTGGCGCTGCTCCAGGGTTTCGCCCACACAGACGATGGGGACGAGGCCGTGGGCCTTGGCCTGCTTCACCTTCGCGTTGACGGATGCGTCGGTCTCGTCGTGGTCGGTGCGCCGCTCGGAGTGGCCCAGGATGACGGCGTCGCAGCCGATCGACGTGAGCATGGGGGCGGACACATCGCCGGTGTGCGCGCCCGCATCCTCGGCGTGCATGTCCTGCGCCCCCACCGCCACGGGAGCGTCCGCCAGCGCATCACTGACCGCCGGCAGATGAACAAAGGGGGGACAGACGAGAAAGTCGACGTCCGCGAAGGCGTCGGGGCGCTCGGAGAGGCCGGCGGCGATGTCGTTCGCGAGCGCCTGGCCCTCGGGCACGTCGGTGTTCATTTTCCAGTTTCCAGCGATCAGCATAACGGAGGCAATTGGAAAACGATATGCAGGAAGAGACGACGGAAGCTACTTGCGCGCTTCGTAGGCAAACATGGTCGGGGGAATGTTGCGGGGTTCATACTCCTTTGTCACTTCCGAGAAGTGATCTCGAAGCGGACGTTCCAGATGGTTGTAGTTCTGGTATACGAGGAATTTCCCTTCGTCGGCCAGCACGTCTCGGGTGCGGGTAAGAAGGTCGTGCTTCGTCTCTGCGTCGAGGAATGAGAAAGGGATGCCGGACACGATGTAGTTGACCTCGTCGATGCCGTGTGCATCGAGAATCTCGACAATCCGTTCGGCGCGGTCCTCTACCACGAGGGCCCGAGGATCGCTTGCCGTCATGCCCTCCAGCATTTCCACAAAGTCGGGATTGCTCTCAATGAGCAGGAGGGTGGAGCCGGGGGTCATGCGGTCGAGAATATACTCGCTGAAGACGCCGTTTCCGGGACCGTATTCGACGACGACTTGGTCTTCCGTAAAGTCGATCCATTTGCAGATTCGACGAACGAGGAACGAGGAGGACGGGGCAATGGCGGCCACGTCTTGGTCCCGGAGGAAATTCTTAATGTACGAGAGGGTACTAGAGAGCGTAGATGGCACGGCAGGAGCGGCGGCTGGTGAGGACGTCTGCGGCAGAGAGACCGAAGCAGAGGACGGTCCGAAGCTAAGTACGCCCAAAGCCTGGCATGTTCCAGGCTCGTCACGTTTCTACTCTGGGCGGGCGCCTCCGAGAAGTCGTGGCGGGAGGGCGGTGCGGGAGGAGGCCTCCGGGCCGCGCCGGAGCAGCTGTTCGAGGTGCTGGTGGAGGGCGGGAAAGTCGCTCGCCCGGTAGCGGTCCACCAAGGCGCCTGTTTTGTCGATGAGAAACCAGGTCGGCGTGTGCGTCACGTTGTACCGGGCTGCCATGGGGTCTTGCAAGCCCTGTGCAGCAATGGACTTGTGCCCGGGGAGGCGCCGCTGGCGCAAGAAGGCACGGTTGACGAGCGAGTCGGGATCGACCGAGACCGAGAGGAACGCGACCGAGTCGGGCCGTGTGGCATCGTACAGCGCGTTGTGAAGGGGGCGCTGCAGGGCGTAGAGATCGGTGCCAGGGCGGTAGTAGCCGAGAACGACGGGGCGGCCTCGCAGGGAGCGGAGCGATGCGGTATCGCCACTGAGCGTGGGAAGGCGAAGGGGGGGCGCCATCTGGCCCGGTTGCAGGTGTTGGGCCTCGTACCGGACCCGCCGGGCCCAGCGGGCCCAGCGCGTGTGAGGGTGTGCGCTGCGCAGGCGCTCCGCGGCATCGAGGGCGGTTGCAACCTGCAGGCTGTCCAGAAAGGCTTGAACACGCACGGCCTTCACGCCGGCTTGTGTGCGGGAGGCAGGAGCGCGTACCTGGAACGAGTCGACCAGGGCAAGGGCGGCCCGGTGTCCGTGCCGACGGGCCTCGGCCCGCCGTGCCAGGCGGGCGGCGTCGACGTAGTAGGGACTTGACGGGGCGATGCGGCGGGCCCGCTCTACGACGAGGGAGTCGTTCCAGCCCGCGAGGTGGGCCAGCGACTCCACGGCGGCAAACTGAGCGACGTAGGTCCCCGGGTACTGGCTCCGCAGGGTCCAGAGGGTGCTGCTTGTAAGACGGACGCTCTGGGCCCGGGCGGTCGAGTCCGGAACGGGGGCCTGCAGGCGACGGGTCAGCAGGCGGCGGTGTACCGTCATGGCGCTTCGGTAGGCGCGGAGGGCACGATTTTCGGGGGAGACGGGGCGGAGGGAAACGCCCCGTTGTGTTGGGGACACGTGAAGGGTCGCGGAGTCGCCCTCGGCTACCACGTACTCGGTGATGCCCAGGCGCTGTCGTCCACGGGGAGGCCACAGGGCAAGCGTGTAGATGCCACGGGTGGGGGCCTGGATGCGCATCTGGAAGCGTCCCTTCGGTCCCGTCCGGGCGTAGCCGAGCGTGTCGAGTCGGCGCCCGTCGGGCCGCACCACCAGCACCCGAAAGCCTGTAGGGGCGGCCTGAGAGGTGGACGACGAGTCGAACACCACCCGGCCCTCCAGGTGGCTTTCCACCGGAGGGTTCGATTGCTGACACGCTCCCAGCAGCCCCGCTAGAACGAGAAGAAGTCCGCACACCGCATGCCGGCTGCATAGAGCACGACGGAATGCTCGGGCGAAGAGAAAAAGCCGCATGGACTGCGTCTATCCGTCGGTGCGCGCTGTCTCCCGCCGGGCCTCCAGCTTCTCCCGCAGCAGCGACCGCACCAGCTCCGGATTCGGGGATCCGTCGAAGCGCTGCATGACCTGTCCGATGAAGAACCCGAGCAGGCCGTCCTTCCCATCGAGGTAGGTCTCAACCTTGTCCCTGTGATCCGAGATGACACTGTCTGCGACGGGCGCAATGGCGCTGCGATCGGACACCTGAATCAGGTCGCGCTCGTCGGCAATCGCCCCGGCGCTTTTCTCGGGCTGCTCCAGCATCGCCGCAAAGACCTCCTGCGCCGCGCTGGAGCTCACCTTGTCCTGAAGGCGGAGGTAGACGAGTTGGGCGAGTCGCTCGGGCCCCACCGGAAGCGCGTCGATGGAGAGATCGCGCTCGTTGCGCACGCGCAGCACCTCGGTCATGATGAAGTTCGACACCGTTTTCGCCTGTGCGTCGGTGTCGCCCCCCTTGGTGCGTTTGTAAAGGTGCCGCAGGGTTTCTTCGAAGTAGTCGGCCACGGCGCGCTCTTCCGTCAGTACGTCAGCGTCGTAAGGGGGCAGGCCCACCTCCTCCACGAAGCGCTGCTGGCGCGCCCGCGGCAGTTCGGGGAGGGACTCGCGCACCTGCTCCACCGTCGCCGGCTCGACGGTTACCTCCACGAGGTCCGGATCCGGCATGTAGCGGTAGTCGTGGGCCTCTTCCTTCGAGCGCATGGGCCGGGTGGTGCCCGCTTCTGGGTCCCAAAGCAGGGTCTGCTGGGCAATGTCGTCGTCCCGTTCTTTTGCGGCGATCTGGCGCGCAATCTCGTAGTCGAGCGCCTGCTCCACGTGGCGCATCGAGTTCATGTTTTTGAGCTCCGTCCGGGTTCCAAACGACTCCTGTCCCCGAGGCCGCACGCTCACGTTCGCGTCGCACCGCAGCGAGCCCTCCTCCATGTTGCCGTCGCTGATGCCGAGGTAGCGGACCATCTGCCGAATCCGCTCCAGCAGGCGCCGCG
>CAZFJR010000179.1:0-3129 GCA_964519235.1 uncultured Salinivenus sp.
GTCGTCGAGAAGGGGCACGACCCGCACGACTGGCTGACGTTCGTGGACGTGCCGGAAGCGGAGATGGCGTCCTAAGAGCGCCCACAAGAGCGCCCTGAGAGCCGTTACTCCATCACGCCATCGGTCGCCGCAATGCGGGGATCGTCCTGGATCCAGTTCGTGAGGTAGTGGGTGGCGACGTAAAAGAGAGGAGTGTCGAGGGCCGCGATGCCAATCTTAAAGACATATTGGCCGAACACAATTCCTTCCCACGTCTCGTAGCGCAGGGGCGTTGTCGCCGGGTTGCCGTCCACCTGCGGCCACACCACCAGCGCGATGGTGACCACCATCACCGTGTCCACCAGCTGGCTGAAGAACGTCGAGCCGTTGTTGCGGAGCCACATGTACTTCCCGTCCGTGAGCCGCCGCCAGAACTCGAAGATCTGTACGTCGACGAACTGGGAGGTGAGGTAGGCAATCATCGAGCCCAGCACGACGCCGGGCAACAGCCCAAAGACGACGTTGAACGCCTCGGCGTCGACGGGCGACTGTTCGTAGGTGGGCGCGGCGTTGGCGATCCACACCACGAGCGTGATGAACACGCTCACCGCGAAGCCGGCGATCACGACAGAGTTGGCCCGCTTACGGCCGTAGATCTCCGAGATGAGGTCCGTGACGAGGAAGGTGACGGGATACGCAATGATTCCGGCGGAGAGTTCTTGTCCGAAGAGAACAAAGAACTTGCCGGCAATCGCGTTGGTGATGACGAGGGCCCCAATGAAAATGCCGGCCAGGATGGTGAACGCCCGCTCGGCACGAGAGGGGTCGGCGTTGCGCAGGTGGTCGAGATCGTGCCCCGGAAGGGTGGCATCGCGTCGTGGGGCAGTGGTGGTGGGCTCAGAGGCAGACACGCAGGAGCGAGGCTTTGGTGACATGAACAGTGGTCCTTGCCTCAAACCAAACGGTCTCGTTCATTTCTGTGCGAGGAACATTGTAACGAGTCCGCATCGATTGGGCCCTTGGGGAGCCATCTCGGGGAGCCACCTCAGACGGCCGGGTACGAACAGACTCCCGGAGGACGCGTGCCCTTCCGCTACTCGCGTGTGCCGGGCAGTGTGTCAAGGCGCGCCTTTGCCGTGCGCACCCGAGGATCGTCGGGGCCGTGGGTGGTACGGAGCGTCTTGTAGCTTTCGGTGAGCAGCGGCTCGGCGTCGGCGTAGCGGCCCATGTTGGTGAGGCACAAGCCCAGCGTGCTGCGCGCCACGGCCACGCGCCAGTGGCCGGTGCCGAGCGCGTCGGTCCGCAGCGCGATGGCTTCGCGGAGCAGCGGCTCGGCCTCGGCGGCGCGGTTCGTTTCGGTGAGGAGCGCGCCCAGCCGGATGAGCGGATACGCCGTGTTGGCGTGCCCCTCGGGAAAGAGCTGCCGGTGCAGGGTGAGGCTCTCTCGGTAGTGCCGCTCGGCCTCTACCGAATCGCCCGCCGCGTGATGCGCAGAACCGAGGCTGTAGCTGAGGGCCGCCACGTACGGATGCTCGGAGCCCAGCCGGGCCTCGTTGATTTCGAGCGCCCGGCGGTAGTGCGTGGCCTGCTCCTCGTGCCGGCCCAGGCCACCCAGAATGCCGGCCAGATTGCCCATGCTCGCCGTTGTTTCGACGTGCGCCTCGCCGAAGACCTCGATGCGCATGGCGAGGGCCCGCCGCGCGATGGGCTCGGCCGCGGCGTAGTCGCCCTGGTTGGAATAGAGCCGCGCCAGGTGGTTGAGCGTGTGCGCGACGTCGGGGTGCGGTCCGTCGTACAGGCGTTCGCGCATGGCGAGGGCTTCGCGGTAGAGCGTTTCCGACGCCTCGAACTGGCTCTTGTGGCGAAGCACCATCGCCAGGTTGTTGAGGCTCGCCGCGACGCCGGGGTGGTCCTCGTCGTAATGGGTCCGTCGCGCGTCCAGCGCCCGCCGGTAGAGCATCTCGGCGCCGTCCAGGTCGTCCTGGTCGAAGCGCAGCGTAGCGATCTCGTTGAGCGTGCTCGCCGTGCGTGGATCAGCCTCCCCGAAGTGCTCGGTGCGGATGGCGAGGGCCCGCTGGAAGAGTGAATCGGCCCGATCGTACTCGGCCTGAACGTGGAGCAGCGTGCCCCAGTTGTGGAGCGTCGCGGCCACGGTGGGATCATCCGGACCAAGTTGATCCTCTCGAAGGGCAAGGGCGGCGCGGAAGAGCGAATCGGCTGCGGCATACTGGCCGGTTTCCTGGCGCAGTACGGCTAGACTGTACAGGCTTGCCGCCATGTCCAGCGGGGGGGCCTCCGGCATGTCGCGGCGCAGGGCGAGGGAGCGCTCCAAGAGCGGCGCGGCCGCGTCGAAGGCCCCCAGGCTTTGGTATACCTCGCCCATCACCTGCATCATGCGGGCCTGCACGGCAGGCTGGTCGGTGAGCTCCTGCTCGATGCGCTCAGCCCCCTGATCCAACAGGGCGCGGGCCGACAGGTCCTCGCCCCCGGATTCTCTCGGATCCGAAACGCTGAAGAGGCTCTGCAAAAAGTCAGACACCTGCGTGGCCGTGGCGGCTTCAAGGCGGGCCCGGTCACGCTCTTGGGCCAGCTGCACCGTGTAAAAACTGACGAGCGCGGCAATGAGCAGCATCACAGCTGTTGCGGTCAGCACGCCCGTGCGGTGACGCTGCAAGAACGTGCGGGTGCGGTAGCCGATGGTGTTGGGTTGGGCCGTGACGGGCCGGCCGTCGAGGTGGCGCCGAAGGTCGTCGGCCAGCTGCTCGGGCGAGGCGTAGCGGCGCTCCGGTTCTTTGCGCAGCGCTTTGAGGCAAATGGTGTCGAGGTCGCCGCGCAGGGCCCGCTGCCGCTCCGGAGGGGCCACGGTCGACGGCGACGGCGGCGCCTGCTCGCCCACGATGCGTTCGATGTCGGCGGGCGAGCGGCCGGCGAGGTCGAAGGGCCGTTGTCCGGCGAGCAGCTCGTACAGCACCACGCCCAGGGTGTACACGTCGGTTGCCGTCGTCACGGGGGCGTGCCGCACCTGCTCGGGGGCGGCATAGGCGGGGGTCATCACGGCGCGGCCCGTCTGGGTGAGGGCCGGGTCGGCCGGCGCATCGTCGCCCGTGAGCATCTTGGCGATGCCGAAGTCGAGCAGCTTCACGGTGCCGT
>CAZFJR010000179.1:3229-4401 GCA_964519235.1 uncultured Salinivenus sp.
CTCCATCGCGAAGTAGGGCTGCCCGCTCTCGGTGAGCCCGCCATCGAGCAGGCGGGCAATGTGGGGATGCTGGAGGCGCGCCAGGATTTGCCGTTCGCTTTGGAAGCGCCGCACAATCTGCTCGGAGGCGGCCCCGCCGCGGATCAGCTTGAGGGCGACGCGCTGGTCGAACTGCCCGTCGGCGCGCTCGGCGAGGAAGACGGCGCCCATCCCGCCCCGCCCGAGCGGCTCCACGATGCGATACGGCCCCACGCGCTCGCCCTCGGACGGCAGCATGCCGTCGGGCAGCAGATCTGCGGGGAGGGCGATGGCGTCGATCGCGAGGCCGTCGAGCAGCGGATGCGCGTCGGCATCGGCGGCGAGCAGGGAGCGGACCTCGGCAAGCAGATCGGGGTCGTCCGCGCAGGCTGTTTGCAGGAAGGCGTCACGCTCGGCGGGGTCGCGGTCCAGCGCCGCGTCGAAGAGACGTTGGATCTGCGTCCAGCGGGCCACATCCATGGCGGGGAGGAGGAAGGATCGGGAGGGCAAGCGGACGAAGCGGCCGAGGCGTGGCTCGCCCCGCTACCTATGAACGCAGAAAAACGCGCCCGGACCGATCACTCGGGCGCGTCTTGTTGTGCATCGGTTTCGGACGGCGGCTTCATCTCACGGCTCAGCCAGGCACGGGCCAGGCGCCAGTCGCGGCGCACCGTGGACACCGAGACGTCCAGCACCTCGGCAATTTCTTTCTGCGTGAGCCCGCCGAAGAAGCGGTACGTGACGACCTTGGCCTGCCGCTCGTTCAGCTGTTGAAGGCGTTTGAGCGCGTCGTCCAGGTCGATCAGCTCCTCGGCGTGCACGTCGCGGGGGGCCATGCCGTCCTCGAACGTCGCCACCGGTTCGCCCCCACCGCGTTTCTGCGCATTGCGCTTGTGCGCGTAGTTGATCAGGATGCGCCGCATCGACAGAGCAGCGACGCCCATGAAGTGCGCCCGGTTCTTCCACGTCATGCGGTCTTGCTGCACGAGCTTCTCGTACGCCTCGTGCACGAGAGCCGTCGTGTTCAGCGTGTGGTCGGGCCGCTCGCCGCGCAGCTTGCGGCGGGCGAGGTCGCGCAGTTCGTCGTACACCTGCGGCAGCACGGCATCGACGACGGTGCGATTGCCGCCGGTCAGGTCGTCGAGGAGGGCGGT
>CAZFJR010000180.1:0-4351 GCA_964519235.1 uncultured Salinivenus sp.
GACCGTCCCCAGATAAACAGCTCCGCCAGGCCGTGCGCGACGAGCGGAAGCACGTACAGCGCGCCCATGATCGCAAACGCGGCCGTCTCCTCCGTTGAGAGGGCCGACAGGGGGGCTGCGCGCCACAGCACGTAGCCCTCAATCAGCAAACATCCGATCCCGGTCGCCTCGAGCTGGGTCCAGAGCACCGCCATCCCCCCCTTCACCGCGCCGCCCCACCCCGTGCCGAGGCCGTAGGCCACGGCCCCCACGTACAGGACCGCAACCAGAATCCCGACGCCCGCCTGCGCCAGGTACCCGGCCGGCTGGCCGGTGGCGGCACGGGTTGCGAGCCCGAGGGGAAGCAGGGCCCCGACGGACAGGAGCCCGGCGTGGGCCGACACGAACGCGCTGAGGGCCAGCGCCTCGGCCCCCGACGCGAGGCGCGCGGCCAGCAGGTGGCGAAAGATGAGCGCCAGGAGCCCGGTGCTCACCAGGGTGATCCCTACGGCAAACCACTGCGTCTGTGGGACCTGCGTGACGGTCTTGAAAAAGGCATCGACGACCGGGGGCGGGGCCCCGTCGGCCGCGGGCTGCCCGGAGCCGCCGGGAACCTGTAGGACGCCCGCCCAGGTAAGGCCCCGCACCGCCACGAAGGTAACCACCACCGACGCCAGGAGGTAGCGCCCCGGGGGCATCAGGCCGGCCCGCGCCCCGCGCAGGTACCGGCGAAGCATCTCGGCGGGGCGGACCGTCAGCCCGGCGAGCGTGGCCGAAAAGCCGCCCTCAATGTCCACGATCCCCTGCACGAAGTCCCCCGCTACGTCGCCGACCGTTACCGTAGGACGGGCCTCTTGCCCGCAGTCCGGGCAGTAGGTCCCCCGAAAGGTGCGCCCGCAGTTCGGGCACTGGGCGCGGCCCTCCGCGTCGGTGGTGTTGTTGGAGGCGGCCGAGGCTTCCGCAGGAAGGGGGGGCTCCGCGGGAGCATCATCGCCTTCTGAGGGGGCGTCGGACGGCGGCGAGGACATCTACCTGTGGGGGGCGTGCCGAGGGGAAAGGCATGTGTAGTCGTCACGAACCGACGCAGAGGAGCGTTCCGACCGCCGATGCCCCCTGACCTGCACAATGTGCGTTGGCAATGTGCGTCGGCAATGTGCCTTGGGCCGGCCCGTCACGTCGCAAACCGAAACGAGCGTCGTCCCTCGGCCCGTGGGACCGCCGCCATGAGCGGGCGCTCCTCCCGAGACTCGAGGGGCTGGGCGGAGAAAGAGGCATCCCGAACCTCGGCACATGGGACAAGAACGGCCCGCGCCGTTGTGCCGTCGTCACGGCGCCGTCGCGGACACCATGAGGGCGGACGCCATGAGGGCGAACACCATGAGGGCGGACGTCATGAGTGTGGACACCATGTACGCACCCCCGGAAGCCCGCTTTCTCCGGGAGCCCCCCGCGGCCGGCTCACACCTCCACGGTGAAGCCCGGGTCGAAGGCAGGGTTCTCGCCGGGGTGGCCCCGCGGGTTGGCCACCACCCGCGTCTCGCCGACGCGGTAGTCGAAGGCGGCGTGCACGTGGCCGTGGACCCAGAGGGCCGCGCCGCTCTCGCGCACCAGGGCCTCCCGCCGGGCGGCGAAGGCGGCGCTGGTGAGCGCGTTTTCGTAGCGCGGGTCGACCGAGCGGGGCGTGGGGGCGTGGTGCGTGACCACGATCGTCGCCCGTGGGCGGGGGGGCGACGCGTCGCCGCACGCCTGCTGCAGCCAGGCGACGGCCCGGCGGTGCCGGCGGTCTGTGTCGCGGGGGCGCAGCGGGCGGCGCTCCCGGAGCAGATGGATGCGCCGGTAGTCGTCCATCTGGGCCCGGCAGGCCGCCATCGCCTGCGCCCGGCGCCCCGCAAACAGGCAAAACCCCGTCCAGAAGGTGCAGCCCAGAATCCGCACGTGGCCGATCCAGGCCGCCTCGCGCTCCAGCACGTACGTGCCGGTCGGGCGGTCCCCCGGCCCGGGCAGCGGGTCGCTCTCCGCCCGGAGCGCGCCGGTCGTCGTGTCCAGGAGGCGGTCGTAGTGCTCGTGGTTGCCCGCCACGCACACCACCGGCACGTCCGGAAACGCCCGCCGCGCCCACCGGACGGCCCGCGGCCCCCGCGCCACGTCGCCCGCCAGGACCACGACCTCCGCCTCTCCGGGGTCCTCGTCCGCCCGGGCCGCCCCTGTGCCGAGGCCGCCGGGGGGCGCGTGGTGCTCCAGGTGCAGGTCGCTCAAAATGCGAATGCGCATCGAAAAAAGAGGCCTGGGAGGGGGGAAGAGGGCAAGCGGCAGGGACCGGCGTGTAGGCCCACCCCGCAGACGCCCCGTTGGGGAGCACGTCGGGGCCGGGCGCGTTTTTGCAGAAAAAGGCCTTGGAGAAAGGCGCTTCGGACCGGCGCGTTTCGGGCGAGGGCCTTTCGGGGCCGTCCGTTTTGCTCCGGAGACGCACTCCGTTCCAGAAGACACGCGGGCCTACGGCGCCCCTGTTTCCAAGAGGCATTTGCGCCCAGGGCCCTCCCGGTTCCGAGACGCTCCCCCGCTTCTTTGTTCCCCCAACCCCTTCCGCCCCATGCCCGATCCCAACGGCACGCACGACCCGGACCGCGAACTGGTGTCCGGGCGCGACTTTTCCAGCGAGCACGTCCGCATCGACGGCAAGCACTTCGAGGACTGCACGTTCGACACCTGCACGCTCGTCTACAGCGGCGGCACGCCCCCCAACTTCGTCCGCTGCGACTTTGCGGCCCCGCACTTTGCGTTCGAGGGGGCGGCCCAGAGCACCGTCCAGCTCATGAGCGCAATCTACAACGGCATCGACGAGCGCATCATCGAAAAAACGTTCGACCAGATCCGGAAGGGATTTGGCGGTTGAGGGCACCCCCCGACCGGTCCCCCGTCTTCCCCGGTCCCGCAGCCGCCCGCAGCGCCCGGACGGGGCGAGCGGAGGGGGCAAACCCGCGGGACATTGCCGGTCGAAGCGCTTCCAAAAAATAACACTCGCTCGAGGCGCGCCGCACAGGGGCACCCCCCGCGGATCCCCATCCCCAACGTCCAGCCCCTACGCCCAACTCCCAAGGAAGCCCCTCATCCAAAACGAGGGGGAAGGGAGCACCATTCTGCTCTTGATCCTGTGCAGTGCGGGAAACACGTTGGGAACGTTCACGACAGCCACATGTCTTGTTCTCCGACAGCGCTCCGGCGCTTTGCTCGGCCGTGCCGCCCTCCCCCAAGAACATCTCCCCCAAGAACATCTCCCGCAGGGCCCTCTCGTGCTGACGAGGCCGGCCGCTCTCCCCCAAGGTCCATTTCCGTCCCATACTGCCCCTCCGCTGCCGTGCTGTCCGGGTGGAGCCGCCCCGGGCCCCGGCGCACAGCCCCTCCGCCTTCGATGACGCTCATTCCCTGGATTGTTGGCCCGGCGGCCCTGCTCGCCCCGGCCGCCTACGTGCTCTACGGATCGTACCTCCACCCGGCCTGGCAGCGCGACCGGCGCGTGCGAGACGCCTGCACGAAGGCGTTCGACGACGGGGCGTACCGGCTCGTCCGGTTTCGCCTGCAGCCGGAGGCCCCCTCCGGCGCCGACCTGCTGTCGGCCCTGCCGGGGCGCCCCGGGCCCACACGGTACTTCACGTACCAGATTGAGGCGGAGCAGGACCCGGACGTGTCGGGGCTGAGCCGGGAGAAGGCCCGGCTCGTGCGCCGCTACCGCGGGCGGACCGTCTCGTCGCCGCACCACGGGAAGGAGGTGCTACACCCGCAGTGATCCGCAGTGGCCCGCCGCCCCGCGGCGGCCGCAGGGTCAGGGACGGTCCGAGGGCGCGGGGGCGGCCTGTGGGGGCGCGGGCCCCAGGTCGAACTCCGTCACCACGGCCCCGGCGGCCAGGCCGAGGCTGAAAGCGTCGATCAGGTACCGGGTCAGCACGTCGTACGCCGCAAACCAGGCGCCGCCGCCCACCATTCCCAGGCCCAGGAGCCCAATCCCCAGTCCGCTCAGCGCCACGTGCCCGCCCCACAGGTACAGCCAGTAGAGACGGCGGGGCGCCGCGAGCATCAGCCCCAGGGCCGGCAGCAAGAACCGCACGCCGGCCGGGGCGGTCCATCGAAACGAGCGCTTTTCGGGGGCCGAGGCCGCCGGGGCGGCGCCCTGTGCCACGTTGCGGAGCAGAAGGCGGCGCGGGGCCGGGCGCACGTCCCACCGCCCGGGCGCCTGCTCGGCGACGCGCCCCAGGAGCGGCGCCGCCACGGCCCGAACCGCCGCCGGACGGCCGTACGGGCGCCACACGTACAGGTAGGCCAGAAGCAGAAGCGCGGCGAGCGCCATCCGGAGCACAAAAGCGCGGGCGGTGGCCAT
>CAZFJR010000181.1:0-4288 GCA_964519235.1 uncultured Salinivenus sp.
GTCGCCGCCATTCTCGGAAGTGCCTTTTCGGACGCACTGCCGGGCGAACTGGACCTGGAAGCGGAAAAGATCGAGACCGAATGGGGCGAACAGACGCTCCACCGCGTCGCCGACACAGACCGACCCGCGTACGTCCTCTTTCGCCACGAGGTGCCGCATCGCCTGCTGCCCAACCAGATCCACTACCGGGCGCAGGCCGCGGCACTTCGGGCCGTCGACTGCGGGGCGCTCCTGGTGACCAGCTCGGTGGGGGTGCTCGACAGTAACGTGCCCCTCTACCGCCCCCTCGTGGTCGACGACCTTCTCATGCTCGCCAACCGCCTGCCGGACGGCACGGCCTGCACCATGTTCACCGATCCCGAGTGCGTTCGGCCCCGTCAGGGACACCTCGTGTTCGACGACGGACCGTTTGCTTCGGCCCTTACCGAGCAGGTGCGCACCCTGGCGGCACAGGAGGACGCGCCCGTGGCCGACAGCGTCACGTTCGCCTACGTGCAGGGCCCCCGCTCGAAGACCGCCGCCGAGAACCGGGCCTTGCCGCGGCTGGGAGCGCAGGTCAACTCGATGACGCTGGGGCCGGAGGTGGTGCTGGCCAACGAGCTGGAGATTCCGTGCGCGGGGCTCGTGGTGGGGCACAAATACTCGATCCCCGACCGCGACCCGCCGGAGCGGAACGCCCTCTCCACTACCCTCGACCGCGCCCGCGAGGAGCAGGAGCGCATCGTCACGGCGTTCCTGCGCGAGGGCACACCGGTCGACTTTCCGAATACGATCTACCGGTTTGGGGAAGAAGAGTGATGCGTGAAGCGTGATGCATGATGCGTGAGGCGTGAGGGTGATTCGTTCGGTTGCAGTCTTCAGTGTTCAACAGTAGCCCGTGACCGACGACGACGTACTTCCGTACCTTCAGGAACGACTGCCGGACTTCGTCCCGGCAGGCAAGCCGAGGCACCTGCCCGAGGGCAACCTCAACGTCGTGTGGCGCGTGCCGGGCGAGGAGCGGTCAGTCATCGTGAAGTACGCACCGCCCTACATCGCCGCCGACCCGGACACGCCCCTCGACCCGAGCCGACTGACCATTGAGGCGCGGTGCCTGGACGCGCTGGGGCCGGACGGTCGCCTATCGGGCCTGTCCCCGTCCTCTGTGCGTCCCCCGCGGATTCTGGATTTCAACGACGACGGACATGTGCTCGTGATGGAAGACCTGGGCGATCTGCCAACGCTGGGCCGGTGGCTGCACGAGCACGACCCAGAGGCGGTCCGGGAACGGACGCCCGCGATTGGCCAGCGGCTCGGGACGTTTGTCGGCACCCTGCACGCCACCACGATCGACGACGCAGCCTGCGCGGACGCCTTCAACAACCGGACCATGCAAGAGACGCGGCACGCCGTGCAGTACCAGGGCGTGACGGACATGCTCCGGGCGGCGGGCGTCCCGGACGCAGAGGCGCTGGGCCGGCGAGCCGAGGCGCTTGGGGAGGCCCTGCTGGCGCCGGGGCGGTGCCTTACGATGGGCGACCTCTGGCCGCCGTCGGTTCTGGTGGCAGAGGACAAACTTCACCTCATTGACTGGGAACTGGCCCACTACGGCCGCCCGCTCCAAGACGTGGCGCACTTCCGGGCGCACCTGTGGATGCTGGGGCACCGCGCCCCGTCCCCGACGGTGGCCAATGCCGTACGGGCCCTCCGCAATGCCTTTCAGAGTGCGTACGACCGGGCCCTCGAAGCCGCGCAGGCCCGTTTGTGGACGGATCAAGAGCGACGCGATGCAGCGGTACACACTGGGGCGGAAATTCTGGTACGCGTCCTGGGGCCGTTTCAGTCGGGCTATCTCTACGAGGAGCTTTCGCCCAGCCACCCGGCGGTACAAGAAGCGGTAACGATGGCCGTCGACTCTATCCGCGCCCCAGAGTCTGGAGGCACGTGGAAGGGGGCAGCTTAGGCCAGGCCCAGGTCGGGCACCGTCACCGGACGGCCCGTGTCGGTGTCGACCCACACGAGCACCGCCGAGCCCGTGGCCGCAACGTCACCGGCGTCTTCGTCTCGGGCGCTGTAGTAGGTGGAAAGGCTGGACCGTCCGGGCGGTTCGGCGTATACGTCAATGCGCAGGGAGGCCGGATGATGCACCGGGCGCTCGAAGTCGCAGGCCGCAGAAGCCAGAACCGGTCCCTTCTCGGCGAGCATTGAGGCCGCCAGCGTGTCCTTGAGCCACTCCACGCGCGCTTCCTCGAAGTAGCTGAAGAACCGGCTGTTGTTCACGTGTCCGGCGGCGTCCATGTCGCCCCACCGCACCGTGAGGGTCGCCGTGTGCACGTGCCGGGCATCGCTGGGAAGAGAAAGGGGGCCGTCCTGGGGCATCGGGGGACCGTTGCAAGGAGCATGCACGAGGGAGCCAGAGGGCCGTCCGGGCGCTAGTATAGTGCCATGTCGAACGTGCGCCGATACTCCTGCGTGATGGGATGGTCCTTCCCGAGGAGGGTGAAGAGAGCAATGCAGGCCTTCCGGGCGCCGTCGTCGTCATAGCCGCGATTGGTGCGCACCACGTCGATAAAGTGTTCAACGGCCGTTTCGAGGTCCTGGTCGGCCAGGGCGTCGAGGCCCGCAATGTACGTGTCTCTCACGCCATTCTCGGGGAGGGGGGAAGGGTCTTTGCTGCGCTCGCGCAGGTGGGCAATTGTGCGTACGCTCTCGCGGATCTGGCGAAGGGTGGGATCCGACACCTCGGCCTCGTCAGCCAGCACGCGAGCCCGGTCTGGGGCCTTGAACGCAAGGACCCGTGCCATGAGCACCTGCGCCTCGTCGTGGTCGGGATTGTCCTCCAACACCGGCCAGAGAAGGTGTTCGGCCTCCTCGTGGTTGCCCGCGTCGAGGGCCGCTTCCGCCTCCTCGAGTCGGCTCTTTTCCTCACTCGGGAGGTGTTCGTCAAGCCAACTTTGGATCTGGTGCTCGGGCTTTACGCCGGTGAATTCGGCCTCCACTTCGCCGTCCACGAAGAGCTTCACGGCCGGAATGCCGCGCACGCCATACTGCTGTGCCGCAGACTGATTGTCGTCCACGTTCACTTTCACGAGCGTCCAGTCGTCGGCAGTGTCGGCCAGCGACTCCAGGACCGGACTGAGCTGGCGACAGGGCCCGCACCAGGGAGCCCAGAAGTCCACCAGTACCGGCTCCTCCGCGCTTGCGTCGAGAACGTCGGTCTCAAAGTCGTTCACCTCGTAGGACATGGCGGGGTAGGCAGCTGTGAAACAACACGGTGAGGAATCCTCAGCGAGGGATTAATTGGACGAGATGGGGCCAAAATGATTCCCTGCTCCACAGGAGTTTCGAACAGACGACGGGGGGGCGTGCGTTGTGTAAAAACGACAGTAGGAAGGAAGCCATCTCCCTGACGATTTTTGACTCCGGATCCACGCGGATGTCTTGGCCCCCACAGACCCCCGTCCCAAAAACGCCATGCCCCAGAACTCATCACTTCCCGAAACGGACGCGGACCGCATCGTGGCGCACATGAACGCGGAGCACCCTGAGGACCTTGTTCGCTACGCGAAGGCGTTTGCGGATGTGAAGGCAGTTGACACGGCCCACATGACCAGCCTCGACGCTGAGGGGTTTACTCTAGAGATCGCGGCGGCGGGTGCCACCACGACGGTACGGATCGACTTTGAGGCGTCGCTAGACACCGTTGCGGAGGCCCGGTCCACGCTTGTAGACCTTGCGATGCGCGCCCGGAAGCGCACGGAGGGGGAGGAGTGAGAATGCGCAGAACGATGATGTGACCTTTGGGGAGCGACTGGGGGCGATGGGGATCCCCAAGATGGTTCCGCAGTACACATTGTGCAATACAATTTGATCCAACTCTAGTCCCCTTCATGTCGGTGTTATTTGAGGCCCTCAAAAACTGGTGGAAGGCTCGGCGCACCCGGCGCATCACGGAGGAAAAGGTCCGCGAACGCGTGCAGCGAGGGGCCGAATACCTCGATGAGGCAGACCCAGGATGGCACCGCCGGGTCCATGCTCGTACGCTCGAGCTTGAAGATGGAAGGCACTGCGTGCTGGGGCAGCTCCACGGCGGGTTTCGGCTCGGACTCGGGCGCTCCCAGGTGCTGAGCCTCTCGAGTGCCCCGCGGGCCAGTCTGTCGCCGGTGGCCTACGGCTTCAAGTGCGTCGAGGGGGTGTCCGACGCGTGGCAGGCCCGCGACTACGAATTGCTCACGCAGGCCTGGCGCGAGGCGGTACAAACACGTACGGCCGCGGATCTGCACGGGGACGGTCACGCGGGCGATGCGGT
>CAZFJR010000182.1:0-4268 GCA_964519235.1 uncultured Salinivenus sp.
GCGGCGCGGCCGTACGCCCCCTAGCGGGCAAAAAGCGAGCGCTACGGGAACCCCGCCCACGAACACTCTACTTCACAAACACCTTACCCCACAAACAAAAACGTAAACGCCCCAAAGTAGAGCACCAGCACCAGAAAGCTCTCGAACCCGATCCCCCAGATGCCCCAGCGCTCCCGGCGCAGAAGCCCCATGAGGAGCACGCCGGTCAGCAGCAGCGTCAGGGCAATGATGAAGACCTGCTGGTCCGTGATGGCGTGGTAGATGGAGCCGGCGCGGTACCCCGCGTCCGAGAACGCCACGAAGAGCACGTCGAAGCTGTTGCCGCCGATGATGCCCCCCACCGCCAGGGTGAGGGCGCCCCGCCGCACCGCCGCCACGGCCGTCACCAGTTCCGGCAGGGAGGTGGACACCGCCGTGAGGAGGCCGCCGACGACCGTGCCGCTCAGGCCCGTTCGCCCGGCCACCTGCCCGCCGGTCTTTGCAATGACGTACCCGGCGGCGCCAACTACGAGGGTCAGCCCCAGGAAGCGCCCCCAGAGCACGACGAGCGAGCGCTGCGCCTCGGCCTCCGGGTCGGGCGCGTCCTCCTTGGTTTTGGCCGTCTGCCGCGGGAGCCAGTAGGGCTGCGACCGCGCCTCGGCCACCAGGTGCAGCCCGAACAGATACGCCGCCACCAGCAGCGGGGAGACGGGATGAATGCCGAACGCGTGCAGGCGAGGGCCGGCCATGCCCAGCAGGGGAAGGGCCAGAAGGGTCGACAGGAGCGCGCCCTGCAGGAGGTTTTCCACCGAGGCGGCCGCGTGCTCCAGGTTGGCCGGGCGGTAGGCAATGTCCGCGACCGCAAGGAAGACTGTCTGGGCCGCGATGCCGCCAATGGCGTTGCTGAGGGCCAGCGCCGCGCGCCCGTCGACGGCCGCCGTCACCGATGTGGTGATGCCCGCGATGGAGGTCGCGCTCCCGAGCAGCACGGCCCCAACGATCGCCTCCCCAACCCCCGTTAGGTCCGCCAGCCGGTCGGCCGTGCGCGTCATCGCCGTCCCCACCACCCCGATGACAAGGGCGGCGGCGGCAAACAAAAGCGCGTTCGTCGACAGCGACAGCGCGCTCCAGGGCAGCAGTTGCATGGAAAGTGGTGGGCTAGGCGCAGAAACCGGACAGGGGCGGGCAGAAGGAGAGCGGCCCCGAAGCACGCCGGTTCGTCCTGGCGCTCGCCCCACGTCCTGGGGGGCGCCCGTCCCGGGGGCTCGCCTCTCCAGTGTCACCGCTTCTCCAGTGTCGCAAGGATTGCCTTTCTAAAAAGACGCCTGCAAGCGGTGTTTGGAACGCCCGACGAACATTTTCTGGCCTGCGCACCGCGAAGGAAAAATGCTGTTGAAGGACGGCCGGGGGCCCGGCAGCGACGCACCTTTTTTCGTGCCGTCCGTACCGTTGTATAGCGGAGGTCCTTATGTAGTGGAGACTCCCATGTGATGGAGACTCCCATGTGATGGAGACTCCCACGTGATGGAGGCGTTGTGTGGCGGGGCGATCGGGACGTGGCCGTTGATGGCTGTCGTACACCGGTCTCGCACGCCGGTCCGGGGTTCGCCCGTTCGCGCGCTCCGTTCCTGGGCCTCTATTCCCGGGTCCTCCGCTTTTGGGCGCCTCTTCCGCCTCCGCACGCTCCTTTCTCCGCATTTTTCTACACAGCCGTCCCGGCCCGCCCATGGTATCCCGCGAACAGCTGACCGAGGAACAGCGGCGGATTGTCCGCCACGGCGAGGGGCCTGCGCTCGTGTTTGCGGTGGCCGGGGCCGGCAAGACCACCGCCCTGGTGCACCGGGTGGCCCGCCTCGTGGAGCGTGGGGTGGCCCCGGGCGACATTCTGGCCAGCTCGTTCAGCCGCGCCACCGTGCGCGACCTGGAGGCGGGCCTGCGCGCGCTGGGCCTGTCCGGCGTGGGCTGTCGCACGCTGCACTCCCTGGGCCGCCGGCTCATCCAGCAGGCCGAGGCCGAGCACCACTGGTCGCGCCGGCTGGGCGACGAGGACGTGCACCCGGGCCGCCTGGGGTCGGTCCTGGCAGGCCGCGCCCTCTCGCGCCTCGCCCGCGAGCGGGAGGTTGACGACCACGACCTCGACATCGACCGCGGAGAGCTAGAGGACCAGATCAGCGCCTGGAAGGCCCAGCTCTGCTACCCCGACCTGGAGGCGGCCGCCCTGCCCGACGCCGCCCGCCAGGCGGCCCGCCAGGCCGAGCACGACAACGAGGACTTCGTGACGCTCTACCGCTACTACGAGGCGGAACGGGCCCGCGAAGGCTGGGTCACGTTCGACGACATGCTGCTGGAAGGGTGGGAGGCCCTGCTCCGGTTCGAGGACCTGCGGGCGCGGGCCCAGCAGGCCTACGAGCACGTCCTGGTCGACGAGTTTCAGGATGTCAGCCGCGTGCAGCACCAGCTGCTCGACGTGCTCACCGCACCGCACCGCAACTACATGGCCGTGGGCGACGACGACCAGTGCATCTACGAGTGGCGGGGCGCGGACCCGTCGTTCATCCTCGAATTTCGGGAGACGTACGGGGCCGACGAGTACCTCATCCGGGACACCTTCCGGCCGCAGGCCCCACACACGGCCCTCGCCAACGCCGTCATTGCCCACAACGACCGCCGCCGCGAGAAGTACCTCAACCTGACCCGCGGCTTCGGCGGGCAGGCGCAGGTGGTGGCCGCCGACGGCGCTACCGACGAGGCCGGCCGACTGGCCGACGCCCTCGAGGCCCACCTCGACACGGGCCGCTCCCTTTCCGACATGGTCGTTCTCGTGCGGCAGTACGCCCAGACGCCGCCCCTGGAGCAGGTCCTGATCGACCGCGAGGTGCCCTACCGGGTCGTCGGGAGCGTTCCCTTCTACCGCCGCCGCCCGGTGCAGGTGCTGCTGCGCCACCTCTTCTGGGGCCTCCTGGAAGCGCGGGTCCGCGAGGACGGCTGGTTCGACCACCGCCGCAACGCGCAGCGCTACGTCGACCGGTTCCAGACGCTCATGCAGGAGCCCAACCGGTACGTCCGCACCGACCTTCTCACGCGCCTCTGCCGGGAGGCCGTCGCCCAGCAGGCCTCTCTGACCGACCTGCTGGCCGCCTCCACGGGCGCGATGCACGAGCGGACCGCCGAGCGCGTAGAGCGCTTTCTGGATACGGCCGACGCGCTGGTGGGCCGCCTCGACGCCCCCGCCCACAAAACGGTCGAGTGGCTCCTCGCCGCCCTCGACTACGAGCAGCACCTCCGCCGGCGCAGCGCCTTCGAGGAACTGGCCGACCGGCGCATCCGGACGGCCCGGTCGCTGATCGACTTCTCGCGGGGCCACCCGGACATCCGGTCGGTGCTGGCCCACATCAACGACCTCTCGGGCGCCCGCCCCGAACGCGACCCCGACGCCGAGGCCCTGGAGATCCGGAGCATCCACCGCGCGAAGGGCCGCGAGTGGCCGGTCGTGTTTGTGCCCGGCTGCAACGACGGCACGATTCCCGCCCCCCAACGCCGCCCACCGGTGCGAGACCGCCACGACGCCCCCGACGGCACCCCCGACGACGCCCCCGAAACGGGCAGCGCGCCACGCGGCCCCTCCACAGGCCGGCGGGCCGAGGAACGCCGCCTGTTCTACGTGGCACTCACCCGGGCGAAAGAGGCACTGCGCCTCTCCTACGACCGCACCGAGCCGCCGTCTCCCTTCCTCGACGAGGCCGACGCCGAGCACCGCCTCGCGCTCTGCGCCCGGGTCCGGGAGGGCACCGCCCGGCCGGCCGCCGACTGGACCGCCGCGGACGTGGCCTGGCTCTGCGTTGGGGCGGGCGAGCTGCGCCTGCGCCGCTTTCTGGAGACCTGGTGGCGCCCCACCGACGCGCAGCGGCACGCCCTCCGCGCCCACCTCCAGTGCCCCGAGGCCCTGCACGAGGCGGCCGCCGCCGAACTGCGGGCCTACGCCCGGTCCGGCCCCGCTCGCAGGCCCGGGGCCGAGACGCCCCGTCCCGATGCGTCTCCTCCCGATGCACCCCGCCCCAATGCAAAACGCAACACGGGACCAGCGGACGCGGAGCAGGCCGCTCCCGGGAGACACGACGCCGCCACGCCCCGCGCCGACGGCGAGCCAATCGACCGGGCGCGTCTCCGGCGGCTGTGGAACGCTTTTCGGGAGGGGCGGCGGGTCGTGGGGGCGGCCCTGTCGTTCGACCTGCCCGAGGGCGCCGTTGCCCCGCCCGAGGACGTCTTCGGCGCACTCGACGGGGCGCCTG
>CAZFJR010000183.1:0-2459 GCA_964519235.1 uncultured Salinivenus sp.
ACTCGTCGTCGTACTGGCCGTAGCCATACCCGTAGCCGTATCCGTACCCGTAGCCGTATCCGTACCCGTAGCCGTACCCGTAGCCGGCGCGCTGCTGGTCGGGGCGAAAGCGGTTGAGCACCGTCCCGAGGCGCGAGGCCTTCACGTCGCCGAGAAGAGAGGCGGCCTGCTCGAAGGCGCGGGCGTCGGTCGTGTTGGCGGAGGCCACGAGCAGTGCCCCGTCGGTGTGGCCCACCAGCGCCAGCGGGTCGCTAAAGAGAAGCACCGGGGCGGTGTCCACAATCACCAGGTCAAACTCCTGCTCCATCTGGGCGATGAGGCGCCGCATGCGCTGCGCGCCGAGCAGCTCGGCCGGGTTGGGCACCTCCTCCCCGCCCGGCATGAGCCAGAGGTTGTCGGCCGGGGACGGCAGGTCGGAAGGGTCGGGCGTGTCGTAGAGCGCGTCCGTCAGGCCCGGCGTTTGGGGCACGTCGAAGAAGCGGTGGAGCCGCGACTTTCGCAGGTCCGCGTCGATGAGCAGCGTCGTCTTTCCGGCCTGCGCCTGCGCCAGGGCCAGGTTGGTAGACGTGGTGGTCTTCCCCTCCCCCTTTGCCGGGCTCGTAACGGTCACCGAGCGGAGGTCCGTGTCGGGCTGCGCAAACCGCAGGTTGGTGCGGAGGCGGCGGTACGCCTCGGCCGCGGCGGACATCGGGCTGGTGAGCATGATGAGGGACGTCTCGATCTCCTCCCCGTCAATCTCGACGGTCCGGGCGCCCCCAAACTCCGACTCGATGGTGGCGTTCATGGAGGGCACCACGCCGATCACCTTTTCATCGAGCGCCTCCAGGTCGGACGGCGAGCGGATGTAGGTGTCCAGCCGTTCGCGGAGCACCACGAGGCCGCCGCCCAGGAGCAGCCCCAGCAGGACGCCCAGGATCATGTTGCGCTGCGTGTTGGGCGAGATGGGCCGAATGGGCACCCCGGCGCTGCGGATGCGCTCCGCAAAGCCGACCTCCTCCTCGATCGACATGCGCGTCTCCTGCAGCTTGCGGCGGATGAAGCCGCTGGTCTGCTCCAGCGACTGCTTCTGGCGCTTCAGGTCGGCCAGCTTCAGCGACTTGGGCGGCAGGTTTTGCAGGCGGGTGCGGTTGTCGTCGATCTGGCGCTCCACGGTGTTGATCTGCGCGCGCAGGCCATTGACCTTGATTTCTTGCTGGGCGATCTCGCGCTGCAGCTGCACCACGTAGGAGATCCCTCGGCCCCCGCTGCCCTCTTCGCCCCCGCCGCCGGCCCCAATGCCGCCGGCCGCCAGGGTCTTTTCCACGTAGGCGCTCGCCAGCGAGTCGGCCTGCCGCTCCAGCCGCTCCGCCCGGCGCTGCAGCTGGCGCAGGTTGCGGGCGCGGGGCGTGGTGGCGTCGGCCTCAAGGCCCGGGTTGCGGGTCTTCACGCGGTTGATCTCCGCGGCCACATTGGCCTTCTCCTGCTGCACCTGCTTCAGCTCCGTCTGGATGCCCGACGAGAGCCGCTCGGCCAGGCGGGGCCGCATGCGTTTCAGTTCGCTTTTCTTGGTGCTGAGGGCCGACTCGGCCATGTCCAGCTCAATGCGCAGCTCCGCCAGGCGGGACTCCAGCTGCGACAGCTGCTGCACGAGGCGGCTCGACTCCTGGTCGAGGCTCACCGCGTCCTCCTCCTGCATGTAGTCGGCAAGGGCCTGGTCGGCCTCCTGCACCCGCGCGGCGAACTTGCTCGACTGCTGCTCCAGGAAGGTGCGCCGGGCCCGCAGGCTCTCGCGGCTCTTCTCGCGGGTGCGGTCGATGTAGGCGGTCGCGTACTGGTCGGCAATGAGCGCCGCCTCTTCGGGGACGGGCCCCTGCGCCGTAATCTGAATGGCGTCCACCTGCTGCCCGGCGGAACGGGCCTCCACGCGGCGTCGCAGCAGCCCAGCGAGGGCGGCCCGCGAGCGCGGTTCGCCCGTGGGCGTGGTCAGCACCTCCAGCGGCGCCCCCGTCCGCGGGTGCGCCTTCATGGTGTCGAGGCGGGCGGCCACCTGGAGGGCCAGCGACTCCGACTGGTTGAGCACCAGAACCTGGTTGGACAGGCTGCGCTGCTGCCCCCCAAACGGCGACATGCCCCCACTCCGCCCGCCCGTCAGCGACGGCACCGCGCTCTGGCTCTGGCCAAGGTCGACCAGGAGAAGCGTGGACGTCTCGTACTGCGGCGTCTGGCTGTAGGTGTAGAGGCCCACGGCCCCCACCACCAGGGCAAAGACGGTCAGCAGCACCCACTTCCCGCCCCAGAGCGTTCCCAGCAGCGATCGGAGACGATCGACCCCCGTGGGGCCGTTTACGTCCGTGTCGTACAGGTCCGGCGAGCGGTCCGAGGGCGGATCGCCGCCAGGGTGTCCGTCGCCGGCGTACTCGTAAGACGGAGGCATGGGCAAAGAGGCGTGCTGTGAGAGGCCGTGTCGAGGGGCCGTGTCG
>CAZFJR010000183.1:2559-4230 GCA_964519235.1 uncultured Salinivenus sp.
GGCCGTGTCGAGGGGCCGTGTCGGGAAGGCGGAGGGCGGCCGTGGGCGTTTTCCGCCCCGTTGGGCCCTCCGGGCCGCGCAGGGCGGTCTGTGGGCGGTCGCTACAGGCAGTCGCTGTGGCAGTCGATCTGTGCGCCTATCTGGGCTGTGCGTCTAGCTGAGCTGTGCGTCCGAGAACGCGTTGCACTGCGTGTCGGGGATCGGTGTGCCGGGGATCGTTGTGCCGGGGATCGTTGTGCCGGGAGTTATTGTCTCGGGGCCTGTTTCGGCCCTCGTGCTCTCAGGAGCACTCGTTCTCTGCGGTTGCGGCGCTTCGCTCGCAGGAGCCCCCGAACCGGGGCTCGCGGTCTTACCGGAGAGGCGCCGCCGGGGCGCGGCCAGTCCCCGCGGCCGTGCCCGTGCGACCGACTGCGCCCGTGCGAGGTGGACGAAACATGTCGAGTCTAAAGGGGCGGATGCGATGCCTTTTCGTAGCGGGAGCCCTCGTCCGGGGCATTGGAACAGGCTGTGTGGGCGGACGCGGCCCGGAGGCGCAGCGTCCTGCGGCCGTCCGGGTCCGGGCCGTATTTTTGGTGCCCGGAATACCTCCCATAAGGTGTGGGCCTCGCGGCAGACTGTCAAATGCGCTCATCGGAAAATTTTGGAGGAAACGGTTCCTTAACCTCCCCAGGCGGGGCGTCCCCGCGGGGGTGGAGGAGCGCCGGTTGAACAGACGCCCGTTGGATGGGCGCCCGTTGAACGGGCGCCGGGGCACGCGTGCAGCGGCGACGGCGCGTCATTGACTCGTGTGTGCCAGTTCTGTTAGAGCGGCCTACTGTTGGGGCGACCTGTGTATCAACCCCGCTTCTCTGTCAGGGCTGCCTCTCAGTCAAAGCCGCCTAGTCGCTAAATCGAAGGATGCGGAGAAACAGCAGCGTGAGCGAGGCCGCCGTCGACACGATCGAGAGGCCGTCCTGCCACGTAAACTGGCTGGGCTGGACCGTCTCGACAACCACGATGTCGTTTTCCCGGAGCGGGGGGGCGTCGACCTCCCCGTCCAGAATTTTTTGGATGCGCGCCTCCACGAGGGGCTCCTCGCGGGAGCGGTCCGGGCGGTAGAGCCGCACGGTGATGCGGGGCGGCTTTCGGTTTTCCTGCCGCTCCTGCATCGGGATGCCGCCCGCGAGCGTCAGAAGCCGGTCCAGGTCCGTGCTGTCGGGGATTTCGTAGAGGCCCGGCTGCGGGACGCCCCAGAGGGACACCTGCACGGTGGCCTCCCCCGGCTGGGCGTAGTAGAAGTACGCCGTGTTGGTCTTCGTCTCCTGAATGCGCCCGAACTCCTGGGCCTGCGCGGGGAGCGCGGTGCCGAGGGCGGCGAGCACCCACAGGGCGCCCACGAAGCGTGCCAGGGCAAAGACGCGGCGAGCGGAGGGGGCGGTCATGCAGCAGCGGCGCGGCGCAGGGAAACAACGATGCCCCCAACCTAGGGGCTGGAGGGCGAGGCGGTTACAAGTCCGTCACTGAAAGTGTACGGTGATCTTCTCACACGCAAGGCCTAAACTCCGATGGGCTCTGTATTAGCCGTATCTTTACGTGGCGTCAATCCAAAGGCGCACCGCGCCGGGACGAGGCCCCTCGGCTGGCTCGTGCAGAAGGCTCGGGGAGCCGGAAGGCCACGGCACTCGCCGCATC
>CAZFJR010000184.1:0-4103 GCA_964519235.1 uncultured Salinivenus sp.
CTTCGGGACGATCCAGACGCTTCTCTCGATGCTCGGCTTCCCGATCCTCGACCCCCTTGTTGCGGCTGGTGACGACCAAGAGGACGACCGTCCCCTGCTGCACTGTCAGGGAAAAGGGGCCGACGCCACTGGCGAGTACACGGAGGACGGCCTCGTCGTCTGCTCCGAATCGAAGGCCCGGCTTGATGCGGTGCCGTCGATCACTGAATCCGTCCAGCGCCGACGTGAAAACTTGCAGGAGGAGGGGATGCTGCAGGAGGAGAACGGGGCCCTGGTCTTTCAGCAGGACCACGCATTCAACTCGCCCAGTGGGGCCGCCGGGGTGGTTCTTGGCCGGTCAAGCAACGGCTGGCGCGACTGGGTCGATGGAGACGGGCGGACGCTCGACGAGCTGGAGCGGCAGTGATCGTACAGCCGACCTCGACCAGAGAACAGGGCGTGTGCCACGGACTGTCGATGGCCGCGATCGTAGACGGAGGGCGGATACCAGAATTGCCGCGAACGCCGTTGGGTGCCGTCAGCGGTCCCTCCACGCCCAATTCAAGCCCGTCTCGAAACCCGTCCCACGAAGCCTGTGTGAAAGGACCTCGCATGTTTATCCCCGGAGGGGTGGCAGAGCCTGGTCGAATGCACCGGTCTTGAAAACCGGCGGGCCGCGAGGCCCCGGGGGTTCGAATCCCTCCCCCTCCGCCGTCTACGCTCGATGCGTTCTGGGCGCCGTGGTCTCAGGGCCGTGCCGGCCCGGGCCGCAGCGCGCAGGATGTCTGTTCACTCGTCGGGGTCCGTCATGGCCGCCTCGGAGCTGTCCGCCCTTCGCCGGTTCGTGCGGCGCTACCTGCAGTACGGCACCGTGGGGCTGGTCGTGGGGCTGCTCGCGATTGAGGGAGGCGGCCCGTGGCTGGTGGAGTGGTTTCGGGCGGCGCCGGGGGATCTACTGGCGGGGCGCCTCCTGTTTGCGTTCGTCGTCTTTGCCGGAGGGCTCTGGGCCCGACTGCACCTCTGGGCCCTGCTGCTGCCCGTGGTGCTGCGCCTGTTTCGCTGGGCCGACGTACGGACCGGCCTCAAGCGCGGTGTGGGGTGGGTGCTCCTGCTCGGCGTGCCCGTGGCCGTCCTGCACGTGGCGGTGGAGCGCGGCCTCTTTGCGCTCGCCCCGCTCACGCGGCAGGGCATCTACCCCAGCTTTACCACCTCCTTCGACTTCCAGACCGTGGATCCCTACGGCCTTGAGGGGGGGCGCCTGGCGGTCTTTTTGGTGCGGCGCTTCATCGCCGACTACTTTACGTACTTCATCGTGGCGGCGCTCTGCTTTGCCTACGAGCACTTCCTGCGCTCGCAGGAGCAAGAGGCCCAGGCCCAGGCGCTCCAGTCCGAGCTCGCCAAGGCCCAGCTGCAGGCGCTGCGCATGCAGGTAAACCCCCACTTTCTGTTCAACACGCTCAATGCCATTACCGTCCTCGTGCGGGGCGGCCAGACGAGCAAGGCGGGCCGCACGCTCCGGCTGCTGAGCGACCTGCTGCGGGCCACCTTCCGGGGGGCGGACGTGCAGATGGTGCCGCTCCGCGAGGAGGTCGACCTGGTGGAGCGCTACCTGGAGATCGAAGAGATCCGCTTTGGCGACCGCCTGCGGGTGGAGATCGACGTGGACCCGGACACCAGCGAAGTGCCGGTGCCGTACCTGCTGCTGCAGCCGCTCGTGGAAAACGCGGTGCGCCACGGCGTGGCCCCGCACGCCGAGGCCGGGGTGGTGCGCGTAACGGCCCGGCCCACCACGGTGCACGGGCGCCGAGGCCTCGCCCTCACCGTAGCGGACAGCGGGCCAGGGTTCTCCGGAAACGGAGAGGCGGCGCTGGAGGAGGGCGACGGGGTGGGGCTCTCCAACACGAAGCAGCGCCTCGACACCCTGTACGGCGACGCGTACACGTTCGAACTGGGCACTGCCGCAGAGGGCGGCGCGCGGGTAACCCTCCAGGTCCCGGCCCGCTCCGAGGATGCTCCCACCCCGTCTCCCGACGCGGCGGCGGTGCCCGCCCCGGAGACGCAGGCCTGAGGGTTGCACCTGCGTCCCTCTCGTCTCCTGCGCCTTCTTCCTTCCGTGCGTTCTCCCCCATCAACCGAGCCGCTTCCCTCATGTCCATTCGTGCCCTTGTTGTCGACGACGAGCCCCTCGCCCGTACGGGGGTGCAGCAGCTCGTGGAGCCCCTCGACGACGTGACGGTCGTGGGCGAGGCCGCCGACGGGCCCGAGGCCGTCCGCCAGATCGACGAGCAGGCGCCCGACCTGGTCTTTCTCGACGTGCAAATGCCGGAGATGACCGGGCTGGAGGTGGTGCGCGAAGTGGGCGTGGACAACATGCCGCTCACCATCTTCGTGACCGCCTACGACCAGTATGCGCTCGATGCCTTCGAGGCCCACGCCCTCGACTACCTCCTGAAACCGATCGAGAAGGAGCGGTTTGCGGAGGCCATCGAGCGGGCGCGCCGGCAGTTGCAGCGCGCCGACGCTGAGGCGCTCCGGGATCAGCTCCGGGGCGTGCTTCGGGAGTACGCCGAGGAGGACGAGGACGACGCCGGGATTGAGCGTTTCACCATCCGGAGCCGCAACCGCATCTACTTCGTCGACACCGAAGACGTGCAGTGGATTGAGTCGGAGGGCGACTACGTGGCGCTGCACGACGGGGAGGAGGCCCACCTGGTGCGCAAAACCATGAAGCAGCTCGAGCAGGAACTCGACCCCGACCGCTTCTTGCGCGTGCACCGCTCCTACATCGTCAATGCCGACTACATCGAGGAGCTCCGTCCCCTCGACCACGGCACGTACCAGCTGCGCATGGCCAGCGGCACCCCGCTTAAGACCAGCCGTGGCTACAGCGACAACGTAGACGCCCTGCTCGACGCCACTGGCTAGCTCCCCTCCCTCCTGGGCCGCTATCGCTCTGTCGCCTGCAGACGAAGGAGGAACGCATCGCCGGTTTGTACCCCTTGCTTTTTTGCTCCTTGCGCCCCGTCTTTCATGAACGCACACCTTGCCATCGTCGGGCGCCGCTCGTCCCACCCCATTCAGGGAGCGGGCGGCGCCCCAGTCGACCTGACCGACACCGCGCTTCCGGCGTCCATCCACGGGGCGGAGGCACGGCGGCTTTTCCGGGCTCTCTCCGACGCGCTCCGCGAGATGCGGGTGCGCCAGGCCCAGTCGCCCGCCCAGTCGCCCCTGCGCCTCGGCCTCGTCGCCACCGCCTCCAACGGCACCGCGATGGACGTGCACACGGCCTCGACCAACCTGCGCACGCTCGATTTGGACGCGCCCGACGACCGCAAAACGGTCCTCCGCGAGCTCCGCACCCTGGAGCGAGAGTTTTTAGAAGGCGGCTGAAACGAAGGCGGCGGGCCTGCATCCGTAACGAAGTCGTGCAAAGAGGCCGCGTCGCCTTCCATTCGCTTCCCCGGGCGAATCAACCACGGGCGTGGACGGTGGCTTTCCCGAAGCCGTTTCCGAACCGCCCGCGCATCTCTACACTGTCTCGCCCACACCCCGCCCGCCTCCCATGGCCATCGCCGACCTGGATTCTGCCCTCAACCACGATCCTACCTCCGACGCCCCACCCACCGGATACGTCGAAAAGACCGACGGACGCGTCGCGCCGAACGACCTCGTCCAGGAGGCCTCCAGCGACGCCTACCGGGTTGTGGAGGGGGACGACGCGGCCGTGGGGACGGCCCTCGACGACTTTGAGCGCGTGGTGACGCCCGCCCACTGGGTCACGTTCGACAGCACCACGGGCATCGTTTGGGGCGTGGGCCAGTCCCCCGAGGAAAGCCTCCGGATGGCCAAGTTTGAGGCCTTCGGGGACGACCACAAAGCCGTGGGCTACGAATTTGCCTGCTGGTGCGAAGAGATGAGCACCGCGGTGTGCTCCGAAACCCTCTTCACGAAGGCGAAAGAGGGCGGCTCCCTCTCCCTGTCCGACGAACGGCTCCGCGAGCACGTGGTTATGTCGTAGGGCCAGAAATTGTAGAGTCGGAGATCGTAGGGCTGGGAATGAGCAGAAGCCGCCCGACGGCTCGTCGCACGAGGCGGCCGGCTCATCGCACCTCCGGCATCTCTGC
>CAZFJR010000185.1:0-4022 GCA_964519235.1 uncultured Salinivenus sp.
GTGGGGGGCGGATTGGGGGTGGGGACGTAGATGCCGGGGCGTGTCTCCTCCAGGGGCGTGCTGGCGGCAATCGTCCCGTCGTCGGCCAGGCGCCGGATCGCAACAGTGGCGCCTTGCACGGCCGCCTCAAGGGGGCGGTAGGCCCCGCCCCTGCCCACACTGCGGGTCAGACGCACTGTGTCCATGGGCGCCCCGCCCTGCAGGTAGCCTTCCACGACGACCTGCCGCTCCGGCTGGGTCGCGGGGGTGTCGCACCCGAGCAGAAGGGCCGTCAGCAGTACGGGCAGGACGAAGGGGCGCAGGCGGCACATGGCGGGAGGGCAGAGAGACGGAAGCACAGGGCGGAGGGGCGGCGCTGCCAGACGCGCCCGCAGGGTCCTAAAACGTGAGGGTGAACGAAATATTGGGCACCGGAATGGGAATCTGCGGGGTCTCGTTGCGGTCGAGCGTGCCGTCGGGCTCCCCTTCGAACTGATAAAACCAGATGTTGCGCCGGGCGTAGGCGTTGATGGCTTGAAGCTGCAACTCGTACTCGGCAATTTCAAAGAACGTGCCCGTGCGGGCCACACCGAGGTCGAGCCGGTGGTAAGCGGGCAGGCGCTTGTTGTTGAAGGGGCTTACGAGTACGTTCTCGCCTTCGCCCACGCCGGGGGAAAACGAGAAGGGGCTGTCGATCAGCTCGTAGCGCTGGACAGGGGCCGTGTAGGCCTGGCCTGTGGCGTAGTTGAATGTGCTGGAGACCCGCCAGTGATCGGTAAGGGTGTAGGTGGCCGCGAGGGTGAGGCTGTGAGTGCGGTCGTAGTTGGGCGTGTAGTACTGCGGCATTCCCGCTTCGGACTGGTTGATGTTGGGGAAGCGCCGCTCGGTACGGCCCAGAGTATAGCTGAGGAAGCCGGTCAGGCGTCCCTGGGGGCGTCGGAGCAGCACCTCCATTCCGTAGGCCCGCCCGTCGCCGACGTGGAAGCGCTCGGGGTAGGGCACGCCCGCCGCGTCCGGCAGAAAGGGGTCGAGCTCGAACAGGTCCGTCATGGTGCGCGCGTAACCCTCCACTTCTATCCGCCACGCGTTGCCCAGTTGCGCGCTGGCCCCCAGTGCAAACTGGTTGCCCGAGGCGGGAGGCAGTCCCGCATCCGCCATGAGCCACGTGTCGAACGCCGTAAAGAGCTGGCTCGTCTCCAGCGTCAAGAACTGGTGGTAGCGCCCGTAGGCGGCCTGCAGCTGCACCGACGACGTGAGGTCGTGGGTGACCGACAGGCGGGGGGCAAGCCGTAGATAATCGCCCTCCGAGAAGTAGCTGGCCCGCAGTCCGCCCCGAATCTCCCAGTCCGAGGCTGGCGTGTAGGTGTCCTTGAGGTACAGGGCCACCTGCTCGCCCTGCAGACGCTGGTTGAAGGTTTCGTCCCCGTCGAATGTGTTGCGGAGCCGGAACGTGAGCCGGCTGGCGTGCAGGCCCGCCTCCACGACGTGCGCCTCGCCCGGAACGTACTCCAGGTCCACCTTCGCCGACACGTCGCTCACTTCGTTGGTCTGTGTGAAGCGCGTGCCCCCCAGCTCAAGCACTGGGGTGCTTTCGTAGCGCGAGCCGGCCACGAGGACGGTAGAGAAGAGGCGATCGGAGAAGAGATGTGTCCACTCTCCGCTGATCGTGCGGTTGCCGTAACCGATGTCGAATTCCTGGGCCGACCCGGGTGTTAGGTACAGTTGGTCCTGCCCGCCGTACACGGCCAGCGACAGATTGTCGTTGGCGCCGACGCTGTAGTTGATCTTCGCGTTGACATCGTAAAAGTAGAAGGTCTCGGGAAGCCCGTCCACGTTGTCCAGCACCGCGAGCAAAGGCTCCAGGGTGGACCGCCGCACGGCCACCATATAGGAGCCGGCCGCGTCGCCGTCGTCGCCGGCGCCGTAGAGGCCCTCGATGTACCCGCGGGTGGCAAGCGTACCCAGGCTCAGCCCGCCCACCCATTCGCGTCGATTGCCGTCCTTGTTGTAGATGTCGACCACGCTCCCCAGACGCCCCCCGTACTCGGCCGGGTAGGTGCCCTTGTAGAGCTGCACGTCCTTGATGGCGTCGGGGTTGAACGTAGAGAAGAACCCGAAGAAGTGGGTCGGGTTGTAGACGGTCGTTCGGTCGAGCTGGATGAGGGTCTGTGCCGGCCCGCCACCCCGAATGTACAGGTTGCTGGAGTAGTCCGACGCGGTAGTTACCCCTGGCAGTAGCGCAAGGGAGCGGAAGACGTCCGGCGTCAGGACGGACGGGAGCTCGGTGATCGTCGCGACGGGGAGCTTGTCCACCCCCATGCGTTGCTCGGACGGGTCGTCACGCTCGCCTGTGACTACCACCTCGCCGGTTTGCAGGTCGGTGGGCACGAGCTCCACGTCGAGCCGCTTTGTCTCGCCGGCCGCGAGGGCCACTGTGTCCGTGCGCGTCTGATAGCCAATGTAGGAGAACGCAATCGTGTAGGTGCCGGGCGCCAGACCGCGCAGGGTGTAGTAGCCCTGGTTGTTGGTGGCCGCACCGCGGCTTGTTCCCTGCACAACAACGTTGGCCTGCAGCAGCGTCTCGCCGGTCTCGGCGTCGCGCACGTAGCCGTTCAGGGCGGCTGGCTCTTGGGCGGCAGAGGGACCTGCCCAAAAGAGCAGAAGGAGAGCGCACAGGCCCGCAAGGAGAGGCACACGGCGCAGAGGCATGGGGCGAAGAGAGAGCGGAAGAGAACAGGGCGAGCCGTCTGTGACAGTGAGAAAATGCCCAAGTGTTGACGGCGTGGTGCGTCTCCGAGGGAGGACGGGACAGAACAAAGGCACCGGAACGTGCGCACTGGAGGAACGATGCTGTTCCCGCTTTGATCGCCGCCCGTTTTTGTTTCCCAGACTGGGCCGCCCCGCCGGTACGCGGACGCCTCCCGACGTGCTGGAGAGGCACCCGCGATTGAGAACGGGCGGACCGGTTAGGCGGCTGTCCCAACCAGCGAATAGCCCGCCTGCCGCCAGCCCGCGTAGCCGCGCTCAAAGTCGTACACGTTCGTGTATCCCATCTCCTCGAGCGCCTGGGCTGCCGACACGGAGGCCTCGCAGTCGGCGTTGGCGCAGTACACCACGATCGGTGTGTCGGTGTTCGGGACCAGCGATTCAACCTGGTCAATGTCGTCGACCGGAACGTTGATGGAGCCCGGAATGTGCTTCGACTCGTGAGCGCTCCGCGGCAGTGTGTTGATAAGGATGGGTGGGTGCTCGCCCTCGAACGCTTCCTTCAACTCGTCGGCGGAGAGGGGGGGCAAGGTGTCTGGCATCGGAAGGAGAGACTGAGTATAAGAACTGGTCGTAAAAGTGCCTGCCATAAAACGGAAAATGTGGACACGGGATTCTCTGTAGATCGCGTCTTCGAAGGTGTTACGCAAGTTCAAGAATTTTCCGGCGCGGAGGCCGGATCCGGCACACAATGCGCTCGTTGGGCGCCGCCACTCTGCCTAGCACCGATCTCTTCCCGCCCATGCCCCGACTGCTCTCGCTTCTGCTGTGCACGCTGTTGTTGGGCACGCTGCACATGTTCGCGCCCGGACGCGGACAGGCACAGGACACGTCCGAGGTAGCCTTCCGCGTACAGATGCCCGACAGTGTGGTCGTGACGGCCTCCCGCACCGCCGATCCGGCCAGCACCACGGGCCGCCGTGTTCGCGTCTACACCCGGCAGGACATCGAGGCGCTTTCGGTCCATTCCGTCGATCAGCTTTTGGGCGTGGTCGGCGGGCTCGACGTGCAGAGCCGCGGCGGGTTTGGGGTGCAGAGCGATCTGAAAATGCGCGGGTCCACCTTCAACGGTGTGCTGTTGCTGCTCGACGGAGCCCGCATCAACGATCCGTACACGGGACACTTTCTGATGGACCTGCCGGTGCCCCTCTCGGAAATTGCCCGCGTGGAGGTGCTGCATGGCCCCGCCACGGCCCTCTATGGCCCCGACGCCCTCGGCGGCGTGGTCCACCTCATTACGAAGACGGCCCTCCGCAGGGAGGACGTCCGGCAGGACG
>CAZFJR010000186.1:0-4001 GCA_964519235.1 uncultured Salinivenus sp.
CGTCCGCTTCGTAGAGAAGTTGCGGCAGGTCGCGGTAGGCATCGGGCCCCACCACCACGTCCACCAGGTCCTCCTGCTCCAGCAGCTTCTCGCGGAGCCGCTCGGCCATGCACCCGAGCACGCCCAGCATGAGCTCGCCGTCCCGCCGCTCCTTCTCGGCCCGCAGCATGCCGAGGCGCGTCCGAATCTTTTGCTCGGCGTTCTCGCGGATGGCGCACGTGTTGAGGAGGACCACGTCGGCCTCGTCCTGGTCCTGCGTGAGGCCGTAGCCGCTGTCCTGCAGGACCGAAGCCACCACGCCAGAGTCCGCCACGTTCATCTGGCAGCCGTAGGTTTCGATGTAGACTTGTTTGTCCCCAGCCGCCTCCTCGTAGCCGTGTTTGATCTGGTCGAGGGCCGCGTCGTTGCGGTCCGGGTCCGCCTGGCGCTGGCGCACCTCGTCTTCGGACAGAACATCAAGGTCTTCAATGGGCTCCATGGCGGGACAGGGCGTGATGGACGGGCGGCGTGTGTTGGAAACTTGTTGCATTCGAGGCCGGGCCGAACGTTCCCGGTGGCGAGGCGGCCGCCGGGACGTTGGGCTACGCGTCTGCCAGGACCGCCGCCATCGCCTCTTCCACGGGGTCTTCCCCCAAGAGCGCCGTCAGGTCGGCCAGGGTGGGGCCGTCGCCGGACGTGTCGCGGTTGTGGGGCTGCGGGGCCCGCCGCTCGGCGTGCGCCGCGAACCAGTACGCGATGGAGGGACGCAGCTTGGGAATGGGGATGCAGGTGTCCTCGTCTCCCGCCGCCACGTACGCGAGGTCGTAGTACCCGTCGGCCATGGCGCCGGTGGGGGTGGCAGGCGACTCGCGGACCGACAGCGAGCAGTCCACGCGGGGAAAGAACCGGTGCAGCACCAGCGCAACGGCGGCGTTGGCGGCCGGGTACTGCCCGCCGTTTTTGGCCATTTCGGCAAAGGCCAGCAGCGCCTCCGGCGAGCGCGGCGGCTGCATCGCGGCGGGCTCAGAGGCGAGGGCGTCGTGGCCGGTCATGCGGGCGCCGTCGTGCCGCGCCACTGCCACGAGCCGGGCCGGGCGCTCTGCGTGCCGCCCCTCAAGGTAGAGCGTTTCCGGCGCGTCCACCCCGGGGCGGGCGTCGGGGCGCTGCCGGGACGCCAGGGAGCGGTGGCGCATGTCGCGGAGGTAATCGAGCCGGCGCGTGAGTTCGGCGGGGGGAAGCGGAAAGAGCGTATCGCCGTGGCGGTGCCGGGTTTGGTAGTCTGCGTCCATCAAGAAGCGTGGAGCGAGGGTCAGGGGCGAATTTTGCGGACGAGGGTCCGAAATGCGTCGCGGTCGGGGCAGTGGAAGTGGCGACCGCGGTACCGACGGCGAACGCGCCGGTGGCGGTCCCGGGGGCTGTCCCAGTAGTCGGCCGGGGGGCAGTTGTCGAACCAGTAGAGGGTGCAGGTGCGCGAGTGCTGCACGAGCTCGTCGGTGCCGTCCCAGTCGGTAAAGTAGAGCACCACGCGCCCGTCGAGGGCCCAGTCGGAGCCCCGGTCGTCCTCCACGAACCGCATCGGCTCGGGATCGAAGCGGGCCTCGATGCGCCCGTTCGGGCACAGGAAGAGGTCGATGTCGTCTCGGAGCAGGGCCCCGGTGGCGATTTTCGAGTAGAAGGCTGCCTCGTCGCGGCAGGAGGGGGAGGTGTCCACCAGCAGGGCGAGGCGGCGCTTCGTGTAGTCCATCTTGCAGTGGCGGAGGGGGCGCCGGTCGATCTGGCGGCGCATGATCTTGCGCGCGTCCCAGAACGCGTCGCCCGGGGCGCGCTGGTAGCTCATGTCCTCGGCGACCTTGCTTGCGAGGCGGGCAAACATCGACGCGATCCGGCGGTCTTCTCGCTCCGAGGGCGTCCAGTCGGTGCCGGCCGCGCCCTCGTTGATGTCGTAGGCGGCGTCTTGAAGCCCTTCCTCCACCTGCTCGGCGCCGGGGACGTGGCGGTGCGTGTCGGTAAAGAAGTCCTCGTCGGGCGGGGCGGACGCGGGATCGGAGGGCGCCCGCATCTGGTCGGCCCAGGAGCCGTCGTCGGCGTCCGCAAAGGCCTCCTCGTTGACCTGCCTGCCTGCTTCGCGGGCCATGTCGGCGGCCTCGGGTGGCGAGGAGTCCTGCGCGGCCTCACTCTTGGGGGCGCCATCCGCGGGCGGGGACACAGACGGTTCGCTGGGCGCCTCGTCGGGAACGAGTGGGTCCTCCGCCGTCGCGTCACCCGGAGACGAGTCGGCCGCTTCCCCCTTGCGCGCGTCGTCCTTTTTGCCGGCGGGGGCGGCTCCCACCGGAGCGGACGGGGATGCGTCTTGCTCCGGCAGCGCGGCGGACGGCCCCGATGCCCGAGGGGCGGGCCGCCACGGGCGCTTCACCGCGGGCGTAGGCTTGTCCTCCTCGGGGGCAGCGTCGGAATCGGGCGATGCGTCAGTCATGGCAGAGGGGCGGAGGATTAGGCGGCAAGCGTGTCGATCGTCTCGTCGATCCGGCGGAGCAGCACCTCCACCCGGCGCGCAGTGATTTGTCGCCCCGTCAGCTGCGTCCCCACCGTCAGGCGCCCCTCCCGGTAGATGCTCTTAACGCCCTCCTGCACGCGGACGAGTTTCTTTCCCGGGTTGGGGCGGCCGTCGGACGGGCGGGCGACCTCGAAGCCGTGTTCTTGCACGAGCGTCGTGGCCGGCCGCTGCACGGGGGCCTTTCGGCGCAGGGAGAGCCTGGCGTTGGGGAGCCAGTGCTGGAGGTACGACTCGACTGCGGCGTCGAACGGGCCGGTGACCGACACCGCAAGGAAGTCGTTCTCGTCCCCGATGAGGCCCAGCATCAGTCCGTCGAAGAGGGCGTACGCGGCGTCGCCCGTCAGAATCAGCGGGTCGGCGTGCGCTTCCGCGTGGTCCATAAATCGGTCGTATCCCGGGACCTCGGCGGATTCTACGGTGTCTTGCTCGCTCCGGGTCCAGTAGTCGAACACCCCGGCGAAGTACGGCGTTGCCACCGGCTCGCCCGCGTGCCGGGCTTCGATGGTGCCGGCCTGCGGCGTTCCCAGGCGGGCCAGGACCGGTGTCGGCAGGTCCGCCGGCCCCGTCACGTCCCTGGCATTGAGCCACGTGCCGCAGAAGAGGGCGTCGAACGCGTCGCGCCGGGCGGTTTGCGCGATGATTTCGGCGCCCGTGTCGGGGGTCCAGCGGAGATGGAGGCCGTCGGTGCGGGCTATGATCTCGTCGTCGGCGTAAGAGATAAACTCCAGCCCCTGCTCGTCCTGCAGGAGGCGCAGGTCCTCGCGGGTGGCGGTTTCTTCCACGAACACAACCTCGCCGGGATGCCCCCACAGATCGGCCGCGTAGCCGTCGTGCTCTCGGAGCGGGACCGGGGCGTCGAACGTGAGGGTGTCCCCCTGCACCCGCACCCGCCCAAAGTGGTCCGGGGCGTCGGAGGGCGGCTCCTGGCGGGTGAGGGCGTCGTACACCGAGGGCGTGCGCTCCAGCGCGGCAAACGCGGCGGCGAGGTCGGGCGTCTCGTCGTTCTGGGGCGGCGCGTACCCCTTCACGTCCGCCATGGGCGGCAGGCGTGGCGCATCGTCCGCGTCGGAGACTGCGGGGTGGTCGGCGCGGGCCGTCCGCTTCGGCAGACCGGTAGGGCCGTAGGCAGAGGGATCGAGCGGCTCCGTGTCGCGGCCCTGCGTCCACTCCGCGTCGTCCCAGTCGGTGGGGGCCACGTCCTCAGCCTCCTTCAGAAGGCGGTGGTTGTCGCGGTCCTTCGTCACGTAGTCCAGCACGAGCCGGTCCCAGTCGGCATCGTTGGGGCCGAGGACGCGAATCGCGTCGAGCAACTGCTGCAGCTCCTGGATCGTGCAGCTCTTGTCCATCATCGACAGCTCGCACCGCACGTACAGGTGGACCGCCGCCTCCAGGTACGGGTGGTCGTCGTGCGAGCGGCGCAGCGCCTCGCGGACGAGCGACGGGTGCAGCGGCTCGAAGTGGAGGTACG
>CAZFJR010000187.1:0-3982 GCA_964519235.1 uncultured Salinivenus sp.
GGTGACCCCGCACACGCGGGGATAGACCCATCCGATCGTGGAGCCAGTCCTCACTGACACTCGCCAAACAGATTCTAAACTGGGCACACCGACTGGATGCCCTCGTTGCCTTCTTAACCAAACAGTTTTACGTTGCAATAACGGATTTTAAACGATCTTGCCCTTCCACGTCTGAAGGTACGGTTCGGCCTACGCTGCCCGCAAAAACGCCCATGACGGCACACTCGGCGGGCGACACAAAAAGCCAATAATCGACGGGATTTTCGGCTAGGAGCCGTGTGAGCGTTTTCTGTGGCAGCCCACCGGGCTCCTGGGTGGGCCTGTCTCTTCTTCCGGTCTGGGGTCGTCGCCTCCTCGTCCCGGTCGCCGCGTCCACCCGTCGACATTGCCTTTGCTGACGCATAGGTTGAAGGGGCGCCCTCTCCCTGTCATCGCTCTTCTCCCGCATGTCGCGCTTTTCTGCCCTTCTCGCCCTCTTCCCCGCCCTCCTGCTCCTCCCACTGACGGCCTCCGCGCAGCCCGCGGAGCGGACGTCTCCCCTCTCGGTCGAGCAGATCATGCAGGCCCCGGAAACCTGGGTCGGCGACTGGCCGAGCAATGTCCGCTGGCACGACAACGGCGAAACCCTCTACTTCGACTGGAACCCAGAGGGGCAATTCCCGAGCGACTCCCTCTACAAGGTGCCGCGCAGCGGCGGCGAGCCGCAAAAAGTCTCCCCGGCGGAGCGGCGCTCGCATCCGCCCACGTTCGACGGCTGGCACCACGGCGAACACGTCTACACCGACGACTTTTCGCGCACGGTGTACGCCGCGGACGGCGACCTCTACCTCTACGCCCGGGAGCCCGACACCCAGACGCGCCTCACGGACACCCGCGCCCGCGAGTCCGACCCACGATTCGACCCGGACGGGGACCGGGTGCTCTTTCAGCGGGACGACAACCTGTTCGCCCTGACGCTCCAGACCGGTCTCGTACGGCAGCTCACGGATCTTCGTCCCGGGTCTGAGCCGGACGAGGAGGAATCTACGGCCCAGGAGAAATTTCTCGAAGAGCAGCAGACGGCCCTCTTCGAGACGCTGAAGGAGGAGAAGGACGAACAGGAAAACACGGAAGCGGCCCAAACGCGAGACCGTCAGGCCGACAACCCCCCCCCGTCCTACCACTACGGCGACCAGCCCCCGCAGCAGCTCCGCATCGGGCCGCAGGAGCGCTTCGTCACCTTCACGCAGCGCACCGCCCCCCCAGAGGCCGAGCAGACGGTCGTGGCGGACTACGTCACCCTTTCCGGCGTGGCCGACGTGGAGCGGGCCCGCCCCAAGGTGGGCCTCCCCCCCGAGGACTTTGCGCTTCACGTGCAGGACTTGGAGCGCGATACGACCTATGAGGTCGACCTGCACCAGCTTCCGGGGGCGTACGACGTGCCGGCGCACCTCCAGGAACAAGGGGTGGAACAGGACTCCAGCGACGCCAAACGCGCCCTCTACAGCTACGGCCCGTACTGGAGCCCCGACGGCGAGCACGCGGTCCTCGTGGTGCGGACCGACGACAACAAAGATCGCTGGATTGCACGACTGGATCCGGCCACGGGCACCCTCACGGTGCTCGACCGCCAGCACGACGCGGCCTGGATTGGCGGGCCGGGGATCAGCGCGTACGGCGGGCCGGGAACCGTCGGGTGGATGCCCGACAGCAATCGGTTTTACTTCCAGAGCGAGGCCACCGGCTGGAGCCACCTCTACACCGTGAACGTGGAAACGGGCGCAAAAACGCAGCTCACGAGCGGCGACTTCGAAGTGTCCGACGTGCACCTCTCCCGGGACGGCGACACCTGGACCTTCACCAGCACGGAGAAATCCCCCCACGAGCGGCACACGTACCGGATGCCCGCCGACGGCGGCGAGCGCACGCGGCTCACGGACGAGGCCGGCATGTACGCCGCGCAGGTGAGTCCCGACGGCCAGCGACTGGGCATGCTGTATGAGGACACCAACAAACCGCCGGAGGTCTATCTGCAAAACGCAACGGCGCAGGCCCCAAAGACGCGCATCACAGAATCAACCACAGACGAATGGCGGTCCTACGACTGGCGCGACCCGTCGATCGTGCGCTACGAGGCGTCCGACGGCGTGGCGGTGCCGATGCACCTTTTCCGCCCGGAGACGCCCAACGGCGCGGCGGTGCTGTTTGTGCACGGTGCCGGCTACACCCAGAATGTGTATCGCGGCTGGAAGTATTATTTCCGCGAATACATGTTTCACAACATGCTCGCCGACCTCGGCTACACCGTCGTCAACGTCGATTATCGCGGCTCGGCCGGCTACGGGCGCGACTGGCGGACGGCCATCTACCGCCACATGGGCGGCCGCGACCTGCAGGACTACGTAGATGTGTCCGACTACCTCTCCGCCGAGTACGACATTGATCCCGAGCGGCAATTCATCTACGGGGGCTCGTACGGCGGCTTCCTGACGCTGATGGGCCTCTTCACGGCCCCCGAGGCGTTTGGGGGCGGCGCGGCCCTGCGCTCGGTGACCGACTGGGCGCACTACAACGAGGTCTACACCTCCAACATCCTCAACCACCCGCAGACCGACTCCGTGGCCTACGCGCGCTCCTCCCCCATCTACCACGCCGAGGGCCTGGAGGACCCACTCCTGATGCCCCACGGCCTCGTGGACACCAACGTGCAGCCGCAGGACATCTTCCGCCTCACCCAGCGCCTCATCGAGCTTGGCAAAGAGAACTGGGAACTGGCCCTCTACCCGGTCGAGGGCCATGGCTTTGAGGAGCCGTCGAGCTGGACGGACGAGTACCGCCGCATCTTCGAACTCATTCAAGAGAGCGTAGGGCCGGAGCGCGATCAAAACTGAAGCGTCAAGGCAGCCCCGGTCGGCGCGGCCTGCACGGAGAGCTGCGTGCCCGCATCGAGGAGCGACGCGAGGCGGCCCCGCGACGCAACGAAGGCGATGCCGTCGAGCACGAGCAGGCCCACGCCCTGCAGGATGAGCGAGGCCCCGAAGCCGCGCCAGCGCCCCACGTTGTCGACGCCGTAGGCGCTCGCGCCCAGCATGGTGGCGCCCACGGCGGCGTAGCCCACGTTCAGGCCCAGGTTGAGGAGCAGGATGTCGTGGAACTGCCGCTCGGCCGCCAGCAGCCCGCCCGGCTCCGTGGGCGGGGGCCCCGAGGCCAGGAGCCCGCCCGCGGCGATGCCCACATTCACCACGCCCCAGCCCGCCGACATGGCCCCGAAGTGCCACCGCGTGGACTGTCCGGAGCGGGACGACGCCAGAACGAGCGCGAGGCCGCCGAGGGCATTGGCCCCGCCCCACGCCGCCACGCGCCACAGGTGGTCTCGCTCTGCGGCCTGCAGTTGCTGGGCGTGTGCCTGCACGAGCGAGTCGGAGTGCGGCGTGGGGGTCTGTCCCTGCGTTGGGGGCGCGGCAAGGCCCCCCAGGGCCACGAGGAGCGCAGCGACGGGAGCGAATCGGGACAACATGGCACGGGGGGCTGTGGTGGAAGAAACCGGAACCGCGGCTTCGGGCTGCGCGCATTTCCAGTCCCTGAAAACGCGCGACGTCTGAAGGGCCCTCCACCGCCTACCCAATCTCCAACATCCGCTCCACCGCCTCCAGCGCCCGCACGCGCACCTCCTCCTCGATCTCGATCTGGTACTGGTTGTTGGCCAGGTTGCGGTGCGTATCCTGCAGGGTGATCTGGTTCATGTGCGGGCACCGCTGCCAGCACATCCGCAGCAGGTTTTTGTCGGGGTTTTCCCCCATGATGTTGTCGCCCATCGAGCACTCCGTGAGCAGCAGGTAGCTCTCCGCGTCGGTGTTTTCGACGTACTCGATCATCGACGAGGTGCTGCCAGAATGGTCGGCCTCCTCGACGACCTCCGGGCTGCACTCGGGATGGGCCAGCACCACCGTGTCGGGGTGCTCCTCGCGGGCCTGCTGCACGTCCTCCACCTGAAACATCTCGT
>CAZFJR010000188.1:0-3976 GCA_964519235.1 uncultured Salinivenus sp.
CGAGGACGCCATCGTCATCAGCGAGCGCCTCGTGGCCGACGACGTGTACACCTCCGTCCACATCGAGGAATTTGAGCACGAGGTGCGCGACACCAAGCGGGGCGAGGAGGAGCTCACCCGCGAAATCCCGAACGTCTCCGAGGAAGCCACCAAGGACCTCGACGAGCGCGGCATCATCCGTGTGGGCGCCGAAGTGACGCCTGGCGACATCATCGTCGGGAAGATCACTCCGAAGGGAGAGACCGATCCGACGCCGGAAGAGAAGCTGCTCCGGGCCATTTTTGGCGACAAGGCCGGCGACGTGAAGGACGCGTCTCTGAAGGCCAAGCCGGGCATGGAGGGCGGCGTTGTGATCGACACGAAGCTCTTCAGCCGTCGCGAACTCGACCCGGCCTCCAAAAAGATGGAGGAGAAGCGCCTCGAAAATATTGAGGGCGAGCACGAGCGCAAGATCAACGACCTCAACGAGCGCCTCTGGGACAAATTCTTTAGCCTCGTCGACGGGGCCGCCAGCGTTGGCATTGAGGACCGTGATGGAGAGGTCATTCTAAGCGAGGGTGCCGACTTTGAGGAAGACGCTTTCGAGGATGTAGACCCGGCCGACCTCAGCACGCGAGACCCCTACACGGAGGACGAAGAGCTCAACGATCAGATCCACACGCTTCTGCGCAACTACAAATCGCGCCGTCGTGACATCGAAGGGGCGACCAAGCGGCAGAAGCACCAGGTGGAGATGGGTGATGAACTGCCCTCCGGCGTGGTCCAGCTTGCGAAGGCGTACGTGGCCCGCAAGAAAAAAATTGAGGTTGGGGACAAGATGGCTGGCCGGCACGGCAACAAGGGCGTCATCGCCAAGATTGCGCCGGTGGAAGACATGCCGTTCCTCGAAGACGGCACGCCGGTCGACCTGCTCTTGAACCCGCTGGGCGTGCCCTCGCGCATGAACCTCGGCCAGATTTACGAAACGCTGCTCGGCTGGGCCGGGGACAAGCTCGGCGTGAAGTATGCCACTCCGCTCTTCGACGGCGCCTCCCTCGAAGACGTAGGCGACGAGCTGGAGAAGGCAGGCCTGCCCCGCGACGGCAAGGCGCAGCTCTACGACGGCCGCACCGGCGAACCGTTCGACGAGAAGACGACGGTGGGCCAGATTTACATGATGAAGCTGGAGCACCTGGTGGAGGACAAGATGCACGCCCGCTCCATCGGCCCGTACAGCCTCATCACGCAGCAGCCGCTCGGCGGCAAGGCCCAGTTCGGAGGCCAGCGCCTCGGCGAGATGGAGGTGTGGGCCCTCTACGCCTACGGCGCCTCCAACACGCTGCAGGAAATGCTTACCTACAAGTCGGACGATGTCCAGGGCCGTTCCGAAGCCTACGAGTCCATCGTGAAGGGCGAGAACCTCCCGTCCCCCGGCGTCCCGGAGAGCTTCAACGTGCTCGTTCGGGAGCTGCAGGGCCTCGGCCTTGAGGTGACGCTCGACTAGGCGGACATTCGACGACCCTTGCGGAGTGCGGAGCGTGGCCGTGGCCTCCCCGCCGCCCCGGCCGCCGCTTCGTCTGCTCCCAGCCCTCCACTCCGCACGCTAACTTCCAGACTTCCAACCGCATATGCCGTACGGTAATTCCAAAGAGATCAAGACCGATTTCGACAGCATTACCATCAGCCTCGCCTCTCCGGAAGACATTCTGGAGCGGTCCTACGGCGAGGTGATGAAGCCGGAGACCATCAACTACCGGTCGTTCAAGCCGGAGATGGGCGGCCTGTTCTGCGAGAAAATTTTCGGCCCGGTCAAGGACTACGAGTGCCACTGCGGAAAGTACAAGCGCATCCGGTACAAGGGCATCATCTGCGACCGCTGTGGCGTTGAGGTCACCCGCAAGGCCGTGCGCCGAGAGCGCATGGGGCACATCAGCCTCAGTGTGCCGGTGGTTCACATCTGGTACTTCAAGACGCTGCCCAACAAAATTGGGCACCTTCTGGGGCTGAAGTCAAAAGACCTGGAGAAGGTCATCTACTACGAAAACTACATTGTCATCCAGCCCGGCACGGCCAAGCGCCTCGGCGTGGAGGAGAACCAGCTCCTTACCGAGGAGGAGTATTACGAAATCCTCTACCAGATTCGGGACGACAACAACCGCCTCCAGGACGACAACCCGGAGAAGTTCATTGCGAAGATCGGAGGCGAGGCCGTGGAGACGATGCTAGAGCGGCTGGAGTTGGACAAGCTGGCACAGGACCTTCGCTTCCAGGTGAAGACCGAGACGAGCCAGCAGCGGAAGTCGAAGGCCCTCAAGCGCCTGAACGTGGTGGAGGCCTTCCGAGAGGCCAACGAAGACGGGGTTAACAAGCCCGAATGGATGGTGATGCGGGTCATTCCGGTGATCCCGCCGGAACTGCGCCCGCTGGTGCCACTGGATGGCGGCCGCTTTGCGACCAGCGACCTGAACGACCTGTACCGGCGGGTTATCATCCGCAACAACCGCCTCAAGCGCCTCATCGACATCAAGGCGCCGGAGGTCATCCTGCGGAATGAGAAGCGCATGTTGCAGGAGGCGGTTGACTCCCTCTTCGACAACAGCCGCAAGTCCAACTCGGTGCGCGGCTCGTCGAACCGGCCCCTCAAAAGCCTCTCGGACATGCTGAAGGGCAAGCAGGGGCGCTTCCGACAGAACCTGCTCGGAAAGCGCGTCGACTACTCGGGCCGTTCGGTCATCGTCTCCGGCCCGCACTTGGAGCTGCACCAGTGCGGCCTGCCAAAGGAGATGGCCGTGGAGCTCTTCAAGCCGTTCATCATCCGACGCCTCATCGAGCGTGGCATCGTGAAAACGGTGAAGAGCGCCAAGAAGTACGTCGACAAGAAATCCGAGGACGTCTGGGACATCTTGGAGAAGGTGATTCAGGGGAGGCCGGTCTTACTTAACCGTGCCCCCACGCTCCACCGTCTCGGCATCCAGGCCTTCCAGCCGGTCCTTACCGAGAACAAGGCCATCGAGATTCACCCACTCGTTTGCCCGGCTTACAACGCCGACTTCGATGGCGACCAGATGGCCGTGCACGTGCCGCTCTCGCACGAGGCCTGCCTCGAAAGCATGATTCTCATGCTCTCGAGCCACAACGTGCGGAGCCCGGCCGACGGTGGCCCGCTCGCCGTGCCAAGCCAGGACATGATTCTCGGCCTCTACTACATTACCAAGGCGAAGTCCAACCAGAAGGGCGAGGGCAAGCGCTTCGCGAACATTCACGAGGTGCGCCAGGCCTTCGACCAGGACGAGATGGCCCTCCACGCAAAGATCAAGCTCCGCGACCCGGACGGGTCGGGCAAGATGATCGACACCACTGTGGGCCGCGTCATCTTCAACGAGACATTGCCGGACAAGCTGGACTTCGTGAATGAGGTCCTGACTACGAAGAACGTACGCCCGGTGATTGCCCGCGTGCTGAAGGAGACGGGCTTTCAGGAGACGGCCGATTTCCTGGATGCCATTAAGGACATGGGCTTCCGCCGCTCCACAACCTCGGGCATGACCTTCTCACTCTCGGACATCATCATTCCGGAGGAGAAAGAGAAGCTTATCGAGGAGGCCAACGAGAAGGTGGCCGAGACTGACCAGAACTACGAGATGGGCTTCATTACCGATAACGAGCGGTACAACCAGGTCATCGACGTCTGGACGAAGACCAACAACCGCGTCTCGGAAGTGCTCTTCGACGCCCTGAAGGAGCACAAGGAAGGGTTTAATCCCATCTTTACGATGGCCGACTCCGGGGCCCGAGGCTCACAGGAGCAGATTCGACAGCTCGGCGGCATGCGCGGGCTTATGGCCAAGCCGCAGAAGAACATTGGCGAAGGCGGGGGCGGAGGCGAGATTCTCGAAAACCCGATCCTCTCCAACTTCAAGGAGGGCCTCTCAGTGCAGGAGTACTTCATTAGCACCCACGGGTCGCGGAAGGGCCTGGCCGACACGGCGCTCAAGAC
>CAZFJR010000189.1:0-1657 GCA_964519235.1 uncultured Salinivenus sp.
GTGCAGGGGACGTTTACGCTCGGTAACTTTGCGGTGGGCTTTGTGCTGGCCTACGTCGTGCTGCGCCTGATGCGCCCGCTCATTGGGGAGGCGGGCTACGACCGGCGCCTGGGCCACCGGGTGGCCCTCGTGGGCTTCTTCGTGAAAGAGCTCGTGGTCTCCAACATCCGCGTGGCGGCGGAGGTGCTGACGCCGGGCTACAGCATGCGGGCCGGCATTCTGGCGGTGCCGCTGTCGGTCCGCTCGGATGCGGGCATTACGCTGTTCGCAAATCTGATCTCGCTGACGCCGGGTACGCTCAGCCTGGACGTCTCCGACGACCGCGAGTACCTCTACATCCACTCCATGTACATCGACCAGGGGGAGGAGGAGGACGTGATGCACCTGAAGCGGACGCTGGAGCGCCGCGTAATCCTTGCGCTGGGGGAGGAGGCGACCGAAGCGCCGGCGCCTCCTGAAGAAGCCACCCCGGCTTCGTAGCCCTGGGCGGGGCCGGCGCGCGCAGAACGTTCTATCGGGGAAGCATTACGCGGACCCTCGCCGTAACAACCAAAGGCCCAGTGCGGTGCCGCCTAGGCCCCAAAGGAAAGGCGTTAGAGACGGCGCCGACACGGCATCGGGGTCTACGAGGCCGCTGGTGCGTCCGGTGTCTTCGATCTGCGGAACGGAAAGAATGCCGTCGACGGTGGGGGTGACGGCGGCCTGTACAGCGGCCGCGGCGACGTGCTCGACCGGCAGCGGACGGCCATCCGCGGAAGCGTACGGGTGCGGCCTAAACGACCGGGCCTGGTTCAAGACAGCGGCTAGCGTGCGGGTGCCGGTTCGCTGACTCCCGTACACCAGGTTGGGCCGCAAGGACACGGTGCGGAGCGCCGAATACCGCTCGTGGAGGGCGCGTTCGGCCCGGCGCTTGGCGGCCAGAAACGAGTGCGGAACCCCGGGCGGCTTGTCGCGGACCGAGAGAAACACGAAGGCGCCTACCCCCGCATCCACCGCTTCGTCGGCTGCCAGCAGGGCCGACTCGGCGTTCACCCGGTCGAACGTTTTCTTGCGGGCGGGGGCCTCCCGAAGAGTGCCGATTGTGTGGACAACTGCGTCGGCGCCCTCGAGAAGATCGCGCCAGGTGTCCGGCGCAAAAACGTCGGCGGCGCGCCAGTGCACGTCCTGCGTCCAGGGGTGCTGGGCGGGCGAAAGGGAGGGACGACCGCGGCGGCCGAAGGCGGCCACCTCGTGCCCGTTCTGCACCGCAACGCGGCAGAGTTCGGTACCGATAAAACCGTTGCCTCCAGAAATGACAAGCTTGGCCACGGGACGAAAGAACTGTGAGTGTGTGGGACGATGAGCGGCCCCGCGGCAGAGTTGCACTGGCGGAAATGTGCCGGGGGCGTCGGACAAAGGAAATCAAATGCACCAGGGGAGTTCCGTCGGCGAGGGCAACGCCCTCTGTCCCCGGAAGGCCTGCCGATGCCGCTTCCCAAGACCCGGAAAAAGACGACAGGAGCGACCCTGTTGTTCTCTCGATTGTTGGTTCGCTACCGCCCAAGCCCATGATCGACCACATTCTTGTCGCTTGTGACGTTTCTCCCTCGTCCGAGCGGGCGCTCGCGTACGGTGGAGACCTCGCCGAGCGCGCCGGGGCGACGCTTTGCGTCTTGCA
>CAZFJR010000189.1:1757-3907 GCA_964519235.1 uncultured Salinivenus sp.
GGACCGGTGGCCGAGTCTAAGAAAGACCGGCTTCAGCAGCAGCTCGAGGAGCGCTGCCGCAACGCCCTGCACGGGGTGAGCCTCGGTGGCGATCGGGTCTCGTGCGTGGTGCAGCGGAGCAGCGCGGTGGCCCCCGCCATCGTGCAATTTGCGGGGGAGCACAACGCCGATCTTGTCGTGATGGGAACGCACGGACGGCGCGGCGTCCCGCGACTCATGTTCGGGAGCGTGGCAGAAGAGGTGCTCCGCACGGCCCCGTGTCCGGTGTTGACGGTGCGGGCGGGGGCAGAGGACCGGCCGGCCCCAGCGTCCGTCGAGCGGCTCGTGGCCCCGGTCGACTTTTCCGATGAATCGCGGTCGGCGCTACGGTACGCCGCTCGGCTCGCAACGATCTACGACGCCCCGCTCATACTCACCCACGTTATTGATCTTCCCAAAATACCGACCGTCTACGAGGTGGAATTCGACGACCTCTCCCCAGAAGAGGTGGCGGCAAAGGTGGAAGCCGAACTGGAGGCGTGGGGGCGTTCGGTCTCTGGAGAGGGCGTGGACCTTTCGATCGTCGTGGAGACGGGGAATCCCGTGGACACCCTTCTGGACCGTGCCTCTACCCCCAGTGACCTGCTGGTCATGGCGACGCACGGGCTCTCAGGGGTCAAACGACGCGTGCTCGGGAGCGTGGCCGAGGGCGTTCTTCGTCGCGCCCCCGGTCCGGTGATCACCGGCCGGACGTTCCCGGAGCCGTAGGGCAATTCGGGTTCGGACACTCTGGGCGTTTCTGCGTTGCTGCGTGCGAAGGGGGATACCATCTGAAGACAAAGACTGGAATTTCTTCGCACGTCTTTTCCCGATCGCTCCTCTGCCGGTCGTGATTAAAAATTTGACCGGTTGGGGCCAGCGCGGCACGCCTAAGCAAAAAAGATGGCCCCGTGTCAAGCCCCTTCCGTGTCCCTGAGGCTGTGCTGCCGGCCCCCCTTCAAATCCTTCCGCCCGGGTCCTATCCTGTGCAACGTGTTCCCTCCCGGTTCGTACCAGTTAACGTTGGAAGCGCTTCGAAAAGAAGGCGGCCCCTCACCTCTCGACTTTCCCGTTTTTACCACACTCATTCGTTATGGACGTTGATCGCTATCAGCCCACCCACCCGGTTCGCTTCGTCACGGCCACGAGCCTGTTCGACGGGCACGACGCGGCCATCAACATCATGCGTCGCATCCTGCAGCAGACGGGGGCGGAGGTGATCCACCTGGGCCACAACCGGTCGGTGAAGGAGATCGTGGACACCGCGATCCAGGAGGACGTGCAGGGCATCGCCGTCTCCAGCTATCAGGGCGGTCACATGGAGTACTTCAAATACATGCATGACCTGCTGGAAGAACGAGGCGCTGGACACATTCGGGTGTATGGTGGGGGCGGGGGCGTGATCGTGCCGGAGGAAAAGAAAGAGCTAGAAGAGTACGGCATTGCCCACATCTACTCGCCGGACGAGGGGATGCAGATGGGTCTGCAGGGGATGATTAATGACATGGTGGAAGAGTGCGACTTTCCGGTGGTCGACGCCGGGTTTCACGTCCCCGACCACGTACCGGCCCGCGATCCGCGGGTCGTGGCCCGCAACCTGACGCGGGTGGAGGCGCCGGAGCCGGAGAAGGCGGCGGTCGTTGTTGGTGCCGAGCAGGAGGCCGAATCGCACTCTGTGGACGGCGACCCGCGAGGAGACGGGAGTCCCGACACGATGGACGTTGAACCGTTGAACGTCCAACGGTCCAAGGTGCCAACGCTGGGAATTACTGGGACGGGGGGAGCGGGAAAGTCGACCCTCACCGACGAGATTGTGCGGCGCTTCCTGAATGACCATGACGACCTGGAGCTGGCGGTGCTGTCGGTGGATCCTACGCGTCGCAGAACGGGCGGGGCGCTCCTTGGGGACCGCATCCGGATGAACGCGATCTACGGCCCGAACACGGACCGCGTCTACATGCGGTCGTTCGCCACCCGAGAGGCGAACCGGACCACCACCGAGGCGCTGAAGGAGGCGATCGGGGTGTGCCAGGCCGCGGGCTACGACCTGATTCTGGTGGAGACGGCGGGCATCGGACAGAGCGACACGGAGATCGTGGACCTCACGGACCTGACGCTCTACGTGATGACCC
>CAZFJR010000190.1:0-3887 GCA_964519235.1 uncultured Salinivenus sp.
GCCGCCGCCACGCCTCGAAGGCCGATCCCACGCGCAGCCGCCCCAGGCTTGCTTCCAGGCCGGACTCCTCCCCCCAGTCGAACGCCACCTGTGCCCGGTCCACCGTCTCTCCCCCGGCCTCCTGCAGGCGCTCCGGCAGGCCCGATCCGCTGCGCGACAGGTTCCACCGCCGCCCGTACTCCACGGGGCGCGTCGGGTCGAACGTGACGAAGTTTGGCCCGCGGTGCCAGCGCCGCACGCGCCCAGACACTGCGCCCAGCCCGTGCGCCCCGGCCGACAGGGGCTGTGGCGCCAGCCGCACATCGAGCGCGTAGGCGCGTCCACGATCATTCCCAGCATCCAGGGACGAAAATCGGTTCTCGTCGTTGACCGACCCCGCCCACTCGCCCGACACCGTGAGGCCTGGAATCGGCTCCACCGCTCCCGTAACGTCGATCAGGCGCTGCCGGGTGGGCGCCGGGAGCGGCTGGGTCGGCGCGTACGCGCCCTCCTGCGCCCCCACGTACTCATACACGACCCCGTTGGCCTGCGTCTCCGCCCGGCGGTAGGCCCCGGCACCAGGCCCCACCCGCGCGAAGCGGACCCGAAAGACGGGCGTGCCGGGCGGAGGGGCCTCTTGCAGCGCCACGAACGCGGTGTCCCGCCCGCCATCAGGTGTAGAGACGGCGTCGCGGCGGTAGTGCACAAACGGCGCTTCCGGATCGAAGTCCACCCGCCGCGCCCCGCTCCGCACCGCCGGGTCGTCCCCCGCCCGGGCCAGCCGGAGCGAATCCTCGCGGGACAGGTCGAACGCCGCCTGAAAATCGCGCCCGTCGGCCTGGCGGATGACGGTGGCGCCCAGCGTGAGCCGCGGATCGCCCTCCGCGCTCCGCCACGCCTTCGCCGTGGCCCGCCCCCCCACCAGCGTGCGCGTGAACTGCGTGGTGGAATACTGAAACTCGACCGTGATGCGGCGGTCGTCGGTAATGAGGCGCGAAGACGTGAACGTGATTTCGGCCTGGGGATAGTCGATCACGTAGTCCTCCGTGCGCCCTCGCGCAAGCCGCTCACCATCGAGGTACACCCGCTCGGACCCAGCGACGACGATGATGGCGTCCTCCCCGTTGCGGCCGCGAAGGCGATAGGGGCCCTGCACCCCGTCGCGCGGCTCCAGGTCCTGCGTGCGAAACTGCCCCCGGCTCACCGCCCCGAACACTGTCACGTCGCCGCCCGCCAGGCCGGCACCGCGGCCCAGCCCGTCGCTGCGGAGCGCCGCCCCCTGCACCTTCTGCGTGAACTGCCCAAACGTACCGCCGTCGAGGTCCACCTCCACATCTCCGAGGCGGGCCTGCCCCTGCGGCGCCCCAATCTCCAGAAACACACGGTCGAAATTTTGGAGCCGCTGCGTGGTGCCCTCCGGCTGGATGGGCGTATTTTCGTCGGTCAGGAGGGCACGCACGAACACGCTATCGGCCACCTCGCCCTGGAGCTGCAGGCGAAGGCCCGACTCCACGCGCACGTCGCGCTGCGTGCCCCCCACGAGGCCGCGTGAGAGCGAGCCGCTGCGCTGCAGGTCGATGCCCTCGAACGGATCGAACCCAGTGGAGGCGGGCGCCTCCTCTTCTTCCACCACCGCCACGGTGGACGAGTCGGCCGTGCGGCTGCTGTCGGGCGCCCGGCGGCGGTACACGTCCTCGAACGCGAACGGGTAGGTGCGGTAGCTGGCGATGAGGGTGTCGCGGGCGCGCACAAGATCGGTCCGATCGATCCAGAGGCGTCCACGCCGGGCATCGAGGCGGTACTCGGAGGTATCGAGCCGTGTGGGCCCGACCCAGATGCGCTCGGTGCCCGGCAGCACGAAGGGCCGCAGCGCGTAGGGCTGGGGCTGGAACGTGTCGAGGGTGTCGCGGTGGCGACCCAGGCGGTCCAACCCGGGCGAAGGATTCTGGGCCGCCGCCGACCCGGCCCAGCAGAGCACCCCGATGCTCCAGAGCAGCAGGGCCCGACCGATGGGTGCAGCGTAGGTCACGAAGACAAAGCTCCGGGCGGAGGCGAAGCGGCGACCGCGCAACGGGCCTCGGCGCGGGGTCGTACAAACCTTCAGCGCGCCCGGACGATCCCGCGACCGGTCGCATGCGCGTCGACGAACTCCAACGCAGGCCCCGTTGTCGGCCCCAACGAACCGACTCACCGGAGACCGCCCCACGTCCCCGGCGTCAGGCACTCGTGCAGCCCCGGTCCGGTTTTGAGTGGCGCCGGGGCGCTACCAGCCGGGGCGCCGCAGGAGGCGCGTTGGGGTGAGCAGGTACGTGTGTCGGCCCGTGGGGGCAGCATCCACGAGCGGCTCCGACACGTCCACCGGGTGCTCGGCCACGAGGCCAGCGGCGCGGGTCCAGACGAGCACCCGGTCGCGGCACACAATCCAGAGGCGGCCCCGGTGCAGGGACAGGGCGCGCACGGCGGGCAAGGGCGGCAGGGACAGCCGCCGCACGAAGGTGCCAAAGGTGTCGTAGAGCCACACAGCGCCGCGCCCCGCATCGGCAACGTACACGCGCCCCCCATCGCCAACCGCCAGGGCCACCGGATCGTCGAGCCGGGTACTCGGCGCTTCGGTGAGCTGCCCCCCACTTCCGAGATCCGTCCAGGTAAGAAGGCGACGCGTGCGCCGGTCGAGCACGACAATTGTGCCGTCCTCGTGGCGCCCGACCGCCACGGGCCGCCCGTCGCCCCGCCCGGTGCGATCCTCCGTTCCCGTCTGCCCACGCCATCCCGTACCGCTCCCTCGGTCCGGACGTCCAACGGGAAGCGACTCCAGGTACTGCCCATCTTCCGAGACACGCTGGATGCGTCCGTTGTAGGTGTCGGCCACCAGGAGGACCTGGCCGTTCGTGGGGTCGATGTCCGACGGCGTGTCGAAGGCACCGGCCTGCGTGCCCGCGCCGCCAAGCACCGCCCGGGGCCGGCCCGCGGGGCCGAAGACCTGCACCACGTCGCGGGCCGCGTCGGCCACATAGAGGCGCCCGCGGGGATCGAGGGCCAGAGCGCGAGCATCGCCGAAGCGGGCGAGGGATACAGCCGCCGGTTCCGCAGCACCCGGCCCTGCCCCACGGTCCTGCGCCGGCGCTCGCCGCCCGTACAGCGCCCCTACGACGAGGACCAGCAGCAACGCGACCCGAACAGTCGTGGCAGCACGCATGGCAAAAACGGTTTACGAAGCATCGAAGTGCGCGCGGCCTTTCTCGCCGATATCGCGGCGGTACGTATTGCCGGCAAAGTGGATGCGATCGACGCCCTCGTACGCCCGGTCGAGCGCTTCGGGAAGGTCGCCGCCCTGTGCCACCACGCCCAGCACGCGCCCCCCGTCCGTCACGAGACGGGCGTCGTCCGTGCGGCGCGTTCCGGCGTGGAGAACCGACACATGCGGCAGCGCCTCGGCCGCCTCGAGGCCTGTAATCTCGACCCCCGTGTCGTACTCGATGGGGTAGCCGTCGGAGGCCATCACCACGCAGGCGGCCGCGCCAGGACGCGTGCGGACGCTCCTGCCCTGCAGGTCGCCCTCGGCCACATTCCGGAAAATCTCGGCCAGGTCGGAGTCTACGAGCGGGAGCACCGCCTGCGCCTCCGGATCGCCCAGGCGGCAGTTGTACTCCACCACCTTGGGCCCGTCGTCGGTCACCATGAGGCCGCAGTAGAGCACCCCGCGGTACGGCGTGCCCTCTTCTTGCATGCCCTGAAGCGTCGGCTCAATGATGTCGCGGCATATCTCCATCAGCAACGCCCCATCGACGAGCGGCGCCGGGGCAAAGGCCCCCATGCCGCCGGTGTTAGGGCCGGTGCCGCCCTCGCCGATGGGCTTGTGGTCCTGCGACGGGGGCAGAAGCACGTAGTGCGCACCGTCGGTGAGGGCC
>CAZFJR010000191.1:0-3770 GCA_964519235.1 uncultured Salinivenus sp.
TCGGTGCGAATCATGGGGTCGAGTGCGCCAAGAGGCTCATCCAGCAGTAAGACATCGGGATTGAGCATGAGGGCACGCATCAAACTAACGCGCTGTCGCTGTCCGCCGGAAAGCTCAGAGGGATACTGTTGGAGACGGTTCGCGTCAAGCTGAACGAGCTGTGTCAGCTCGCGAAGGCGCGTGTTGATGCGGTCGTCGGACCAGCCAAGATGACGGGCCAGAAGCGTAATGTTTGCACGGCCTGTGAGATGCGGAAAGAGCCCGCCCTCCTGAATCACGTATCCCATCCGGTGACGGAGTTGCCGGAGGTCGTCCGTCTGTAGTTCACGCTCGCCCACCACAACGCGGCCTTCGTCCGGAGAAATCAGACCAATCATCAGACGGAGGAGTGTTGATTTTCCACTTCCGGATGGACCGATCAGTACTGTGGTTTCCTCGGCCCTAATGGCAAGACTGACTTTCTGAACGGCATAGGCATTGCCGTAGTGCTTTGACACGTTCTCCAGTTCTATCATCCCTTGAAGCAACGCACTCCTGAGAGATCAATCCGTAGAGGCAGCTCAGTAGAGAAACGATTCCTTCTCCCCGTTAATCGGCCATGAAAGCGTCCACGCACGGGATCTCAGTCGAGAAGCAATCGTGCGTATGCTGAGAAAAAGCAGAATCGGAAGCCAACGTAGCTCAGCTGGTAGAGCAGTCCCCTCGTAAGGGACAGGTCACCGGTTCGAGTCCGGTCGTTGGCTCAAAAGGTCCCGTCCTACTTCCGGCGGGGCCTTTTTGTTTTCCAGAAGCCGGAAGTGCAAACGTCTATTGATGATCATAAACCCACTGCTCTCCCCGCTTGGTGCACCGTATCCGACGCCCCGATGCGTGCACCAGGTCGTGCTGGACTAAGTACCGCACAGCCTCCTGGACTGCTCGGGGGCCCGTGCCAATGCCCTGGGCTAAATCGTAAAGGTCGACAATCCCCTCCTCTCGAATGGCTCGAAGGAGAGTCTCCTCTTTGTCGGAAAGGTCCGGAGCAGGCATTACAGGAGCGGAGTTGGCGTCACAGAGGACGTTATTCTGCAGATTGAGCACTGGCTTCGGGATCCGAGACGCTACCGGGGCCCATTCCAGGCACGTCCATGTCGCCGCGTAGCCATCCGAGGGCAGCTTCACGTTCCTCGGCTGGGTAGGTCTGGATGGTGGACATGGGAAAGAGAAGCTCGGCTTTGTCAAGCCAGGTCTCCCAGAGGTCATCCCCAACGATCGCCACCTTGTCGAGGTCTCGCAGGTGGCGAATGTCAAAGGCCAACTCCTCCCAGCGATCCGCAGGTGCCCAGGCGTCCACATCCTCCATCACAAAGAGCACACGCGTCGTAGTGTGCTTGGCGAGGTGGCTTCGCAATGTAGAGTCGAGGACATCATGGTCTTCCTCGGTAAGCGTGTCGCTGAGTTCGACACCGAAAACGTTCGAGTCTGGAAGGTCGAGAAGGTCGTGCATAAACCGGAGCGTGTGGGTGAACAAGGAGAATGGCGCTCAGTCTAAATGGCGGTCCAATGACTCGTCCCGAATACGAAGCCTCCTATCGACTGTTCGAGAATATGCACAAAATCCTATACATTCGGAGCGGAAAAGGGAGGAGATATAAGTTGAAAATGGCGGAACGACCGCTCGTTTTGCACTTCTCTCTTTATTGCTTTGCGAGGACGTTCCGGGTCTCCCCTGTATCCGTTCTCATGTCTACACTGGGTCTGGCGAAGATTCAGAAGCACGACGAAGTCCCGTAGCACAAATGTCCTGCGGCATAGGCAGAGCAGATACTGCTGTTCAGACCGTCTGTGCCCCTGGTGGCTGGGCGATGGCTGTTGAACATCGAGGGCAAAATTGGTACATAGAAGGTACGGAGGCGTCTGTAGTCGGACGCGTCGAAAGTATGCGCGGCGGAAAAGGCTGTGTTTCTGAAAACGTCGTTCCCTGCAGCTCCCCCCGACGACTCGCATGACGGATGCTTTACCGGTCGAAACTCAGCGCCTGACCCGTGTCGCTGATGGGGCGGTGCTGGTAGACGACGTCACAATCGAGGTGCGCGTAGAAGAAGCATTCGTCGTCTTTGGGCCCTCCGGCTCGGGCAAGACCTCGCTGCTGCGTCTCCTCAACCGCCTCGACGAGCCGACGAGCGGCACGGTGCTGCTCGGCGGCACCGACTATCGCGAAATTGCCCCCCGCACCCTGCGCCGCCGCGTAGGGTGGGTCCCCCAGGCCCCTACGCTACTCGAGGGCACCGTGGCGGAGAACGTGGCGTGGGGCCCCATCCTACGGGATGAGCCGGTGGACGAAGAGCGACTCGATGCGCTGCTCAACCGACTCGGCCTGTCGGGCTTTGCGGACCGGGAGGCCAACCGCCTCTCTGGGGGCGAGGCGCAGCGCGTCGCGATCGCCCGCACCCTCTTCAACGACCCCGACGTGGTCCTGCTCGACGAGCCTGCCTCCAGCCTCGACACGGAGGCGGCGCGGCGCGTGGAGGACCTCCTTCGCGACGTCATGGTCGACTTGTCGCTCACCGCCGTCCTCGTCACCCACGACGCCGATCGCGCGCGGCGGTTGGGGCATCGCGGGGTGCGGCTGGAGGACGGGCGGGTCATACGGAGCGGATTAGTTGCAGAGGTCGTGGCGTGACGCGAGACGATTCTTTATCCCGTCAAGAGTCGCTGGCCCCAACTACCCGGCTCCGTCGTCGGGGTTAGTCTGCGTCTCGTTAACGGGCTCTTCGAGAAGCGAGAGATCCTTCTCGAGCACATTCCAGGCCTCGTACCACATTCCAGGCCTCGTCCACACCTACGCCCATGTAGCTGTGAATGAGCACGTCCACGTCGCTGTTGGGGAGCATTTCCCACGGCCGCAGACCCGAAGATGCGCACACTACGGGCACCGTGCTCGCAGGCCAGCCGGAGAATTCCTCGTCGATGATCGTGGAGAGGATGTGTCATGGGTCGAGGACTTTTTGGTAGTGTACGAACTACACGTCTGAGTATACTGAGCGATTTCTTCGTTGGCACAGCCACGGTTATGCTTCAAGACATTCTCGCCCATCTCAAAGAACCGGTCGTGCTGACGGGGCTCGCCCAGGTCGGCGCCGCGGCGGTACTGGCGGGGCTCGTGGTGTGGCTTTCGCGCCGGCGCGGCTTGAAACTCGAAACGGAGCTCAGCGTCGCCTTCCTGCGCGGCTTTCTGCAGATCGTGGCGGTTGGCGTCGTAATCGGCGTGCTGCTGACGGTGCCGGTGTGGTGGAGTGGCCTCATCCTGGTCGGCATGATGGGCGGGGCCACGTGGATCTCGCGGCAGCGGGGGGCGGGGCTCCCGGGCGTGACCACGGTGTCGTTCGTCGCGATTGCCGTAGGGGCCGGGCTCGTAATTGTGACCATGACGTGGGCGCGGGCCATCGAGCCGACAGTGCGCAGCCTCGTGCCGGTGGGCAGCCTCGTCATCGCTAACGCCATGAAGATCAACGGCCTTGCCCTAAACCGCCTGAAGGACGAGCTCCGCGACAAACGAGCCGAGATTGAGGTCGGCCTTTCGCTCGGCGGGCCGCCCGGCGCTGTCCTGGCCCGGCACCTGCGCACCAGTGTGCAGGCCTCGCTTATCCCCGTCATTGATTCACTGAAAAGCCTGGGCTGGGTGTGGATTCCCGGTATCATGGCGGGCATGATCCTGGGGGGCGAGAACCCGATTTACGCCGCGCTCTACCAGTTCGTCATCATGGCCATGATCTTCGCCGCGGGCGGCC
>CAZFJR010000192.1:0-3674 GCA_964519235.1 uncultured Salinivenus sp.
CAGCAACAGCTTCTTCTTCTCGTGCTGGCGACGATCATTGTCGGCCTCGCCACGGTCGCGGGCCTCAACGCGTACCAGGAGTCGAGAAAGCAGTCCGCCATCGATCACATCACGCAGAAGGCCATCGAGATTGCGGCGGACGTGCAGATCTACGCGCGGCAGCCGGCGACGTACCGCTCCGACACAGCCCCCGGCGGCACCGAGCTGGTCGTCGACTTCGGGGCGCTGTCCCACTACGAAACGAACGAGGCCGCCGGCGACGGCGACCACGTGGACCCCTACGCCACCTACAGCCTCAACGGCCACGACACCCTTCCCGAGGCATACGTTCCCGCGGCCTGCCCCGAGAACAATCCCCTCAACACCGTCGAGGCCTACAGCGAAGCGCACGACGTGAGCGTCTGCGTGAGCATCACCGGCACGTCGGCCGACGACCTGAAGGTGGGGGTGGCGCGGTAGCGCGACGGGCCTGCGGGGATCCGCGTTGCGGGGCGAGCCACGGCGGTCAGGGGCAGGCCTGCCGTACAGAATCCGCCCGCGAGAACCGGTCCCGTCCGCGAGAACCGGTCCCGCGCCGGGAGGCGACAGGGCGAGACCGCCTTCGAATCGCGACTGCCGAATCGCGACTGCCTCCACGGACGCGCGAGGGCGGAGTCAGTCACGTTTGGCGCGACGGATGTGGGGCGTCCCGGAGGAAGCAGGCTTCCAGGGGTGCGCACGTGTCCTACACCGCAGCACAGGCCGTTCCTGGAGGGATCGGTTGCAATCCGGCAATCCGTGCATCGGTTACAACGTGCATCGGTTACAATATGTAACCATTCTCGGCACCGCCGGTCGGGGGGCAGGGGGCGGCGAGGACGCCGGTCCGGCCCCGGTTCTCCAGTTCCCCTCTTTCGTGTCCACTCTGAACCGCCTGGGTCCCGTCGTCGGCCGCCAAACGGGCTCCCGCAGCGGGGGCGCGTCTTTTGGTCCATAGTTAGGCATGGTTTGTGTACCAAAAGATAGCCGGCGGGGGCAACGATTGGGCTCCGTCCCCCGTCTTCATCTCTGGCGACTCGTTTGAACGAACAATACGCCCCCCATGGCTACGCGCGAGTACAAGTTTCAGGGCGTCGCCCCCGGCGGCCAGCCTGTGCAGGGCACCGTCATGGCCTCGTCGCGGAGCAAGGCGAAAGAAAAGGTTGAGGACCTCTCCGAGGAGCACGGCTTTACGCCGTCGGATCTGAAAAAGCGCCGCACCTTCCTCTACAAGGTGCGCCACCCGAACGGGGAGGTGAAGAAAGGAGAGCAGAAGGCCTTCGCGGCCGACGAGGTGGAGGAAGCGCTCCAGAACATGGGCCTGGAAGTCGTCAAGGTCCAGCAGAAGTGGTTTGACTTCGAGTTTAAGCCCCCGCAGCAGGACCTCATCATGTTCGTGCGGCTGGCAGCAAACCTGCTCCGCGAGAACCTGCCGTTCGACGAGGTGCTGGAGATGCTCGTCAACGACGTGTCGTCCAACAGCCTTCAGCAGGTCATCCGCGACCTGAACTCCGACCTGAAGGGCGGGATGAACGCCGAGAAGGCGTTCAACAAGCACCGCGACAAGCTGGGCAAGTTTACCGCGTACATGCTGGGCATCGCGTCGAAGAGCGGGAACATGGCCGAGATCTACGAGGCCACGGCCCGCTTTCTGGAGCGCAAAGACGAGTTTAAGTCGCGGGTCCGCAGCTCCATGGTGATGCCGGCCGTCACCACCGTAGGCATGATCGGGGCGATGATCTGGTACGTCTGGTACATCGTCCCGGCCACGGCGGGCCTGTTCACGAACATGGGCATGGACATTACCCTGCCCCCGCTCACCCGCTACTCGCTGGCCTTCTCCAAGTGGCTCGACGCCAACTGGCTGTGGGTGCTCCTGGGCACGGCAACGCCCCTTGTGGGCTTCGCGGCGTGGGCCCGCACGGCGCAGGGCAAGTTCTACCTGCACAAGTACATGATCAAAGTTCCGGTGATCGGGAAGCTCCTGCACAAGATCAACATCGAAATTTTCTGTCGGGTTTTCGCGATCCTCTACTCTGGGGCGGGCGACAACCTGCGCGTTCTGCGCGTGGCCGCCGAGGCGTGTGGCAACAAGTACATGGAGTACCGCATCCGGAACGTCACCATTCCCATGATGACGGCCCAGGGCGCCAGCCTGGTCGACGCCCTCAAGGCGAGTGGCGTGTTCACGTCGATGGCCATTACGCGCTTTAAGAGCGGGGCCGAGACCGGGAGCGTGCGCGAAAGCGCCCGGCAGATGGCCGACTACTACGAGCAAGAAACCGAGCTGAGCCTCGACGCCGCGGTGGAGGGCATCCAGACGGGGGTGTCCATCGTCATCGCCATCGGGGTGCTGTTTCTAACCATTCTCTCGGCCGAGATGGCCTTCATTCAGCCTTCGCAGGCCGACATGATGGGCATGTAGCCGCCGTTCTCGGGCGGCCCCGCGCCCCCGGTCGCCGTTCTGCCCCGGAGGGAAAACGGCCGGCCCAGGACACGACCCCTCCGCGCCCCCGCCGACACGACGCCCTCCCACGATGACGCCCTCCCACGATGGATGAGTCGTCCACTATGAATCTGCCCGCCGCGGCATCCGGGGCGGAAGATTCGGACAGCGCGCGCTCCGGCAGTGCCCCGGAGGAGGCCTCTCCCGAGGCGCTCCGCCCGGAGTCCCTCGGGCTGGGCCCGGTGGACTCGCCCCGCTTCTCCATGCCCCCCTTCTCGCAGAGCCAAAAGCTGTTTATGCCCCGGGCGGGCGAGGCGAACGCGCCCACCGGGGCCTCGGGGACGGAACGCCCCGACGCCCCGACGCGGGGGGACGCGGGAGGGGGCGCGGCACGCCCCCACGCGCAGAACGGGCGGCGCAAGAGCAGTACGCACGGCGCGCCCGGCTTCGACGATGAGGGGCGAAAAAAAGACGACGCGGCCCTGACGCTGGAAAGCGCCATCGACGAACTGGAGGGCCAGATCGATGCCGAACTGGTTGACGAGTTTGCCTCGCGCATGTCGTCGAGCGCGTCGGTCGGCACAAACGACCGGGTGGTGGAGATGCTGCTGCGCCGGGGCGTGGTGACCCCCGAGGAGGTGGAGTCGGCCCAGGCGCGGCGCGACACCGAGACGCCCGACGTGGCCCTCTGGCGCGTTCTGGCCGAGGAGGAAAGCGTCGACGAAGAGGTGGTCTACGAGCGGGCCGCCCGCATCTACGCCTTCTCCGTGGCCGACCTCGACGAGGCGGACCGGAACCTCGACTTCGTGCAGTCGACCGTGGAGGCCTTTCCCGACGAGCAGCAGGAGCAGTTGCTTGACCTGGGCGTGGTGCCCCACCACCGCGAGGCGTCTGGCCGCACCCGCAAGGTGATCCTCATCACCTACGATCCCATGCGGCCGGAGGTGCACCGGCTGGCCCGCTCGCTCGACCTGGACCAGTTCGAGCTGCGCTACGCCCCCAAGTCGGCCGTCAACGAGCTGCTCTCGCAGGCCTTTCCAAAAGACAACAAGTACCTGGAGCGCCTCGACCAGGAGTCGGCCCTCGACCTGGGGCAGAACTTTGAAGAAGAGGACGATCTGGTCGACGACGAAAAGCTGGAGGAGGAGATCAACCGCTCCACGCTCATCAACCTGTTCGAGGCCACGCTCGTGGAGGCGGTGCGAGAGGG
>CAZFJR010000193.1:0-3650 GCA_964519235.1 uncultured Salinivenus sp.
CGGGCGAGCCGCTCGTGGGCCACCCGCTGCTCCAGCTTCATGAGGTTGGCGTAGCGCAGGTAGACGCTCCGCTCAGAGAGGCGCTCGTGGAAGGTCACCAGTTTCGGCTCGTCCTCGGGCCGGATGGGACGGACCGTGATGTCTTCGCCCTGCACGGCATGCGTGCCCATGTACTGCCGAGGATACGGGCGGATGGCGGGCGTCGGCAGGTCTTCTTCGTCCGTCGAGTACGGATGGAGCACCACGCGAGCGTCGAGGGCGAGAAGTCCCTCGTCGCCGGGCCGGGCCAGCAGCGGGTTCACGTCGATCTCCTTTACCCGCGGCTGCTCCACCACCAACTGGCTGAAGCGGACGAGCAGCGACTCCAGGGCGTCGAGATCCACCGGCGCCCGGCCCCGCACGCCCTGCAGCGCCTCGTAAATGTCGGTCTGCTCCATCATGCGGCGGGCCAGGGTGCGATTGAGCGGCGGCAGGCCCAGGGCCCGATCCTTGTACACCTCCACCAGCTGCCCCCCAGACCCGAAGAGCAGCACGGGCCCAAACTGCTCGTCCATGCTGCTGCCGATGATGAGCTCGTACCCGTCGCTCCGGTCAATCATGGGCTGCACGGTCACGCCGTCGAATCCCTCCTCCACCCCCGCCTCGATGCTCGCGAAGGCGTCTTGCACGTCGGCGTCGCTGGTGAGCCCAAGTTTCACGCCGCCCACGTCGGACTTGTGGGTGATGGACGTGGAATGGAGCTTTACGGCTACCGGGTAGCCGGTGTCTCGTGCCACCGCCACGGCCTCGTCCGGCGTTTCCGCAATCCGGGTGTCCACCGTGGGAATGCCGTAGGCGGAGAGAAGGCTCTTGGAGGCGTGCTCCGTCATCAGCACGCGGCCTGACTCGTGAGTGGCCTCTACAATCTCGGCGGCCGCCTCGCGGTCGGGGAGGCCCGGCTCGTCCTCCGGCAGGCTGGGCGTTTCGTAGAGGGCGCGCAGGTTGTAGCTGTAGCGCCACATGTGGTTAAACACGCGCGCCGCGGTGTCCGGGTACGCAAAGGTGGGCAGGCCGCTCTCGTTGAGGATGTTCTCGCCGGAGGCCACGGCGTCGCCCCCCATCCAGCTGGCCAGGATGGGCTTGTCGTTGTCGCGGGCGTAGGGCCGCAGGTGCTCCGCCGTCTTGGTCGGCTCGGTCATGGCCTGCGGCGTGAGGACGACCAGCAGGCCGTCGCTGTTTTCATCGTTGGCGGCCACCTCCAGCGACTTCGCGTAGCGCTCCGGGTCGGCGTCGCCCAGGATGTCGACGGGGTTGCTGTGGCTCCAGGCGGCCGGTAGGATCTTGTTGAAGTCGTCCATGGCATCTTCGGAGAGGGGCGTGAGCTCGCCGCCGCCCCCGATGAGGGCGTCGGTCGCCAGCACGCCGGGGCCGCCCGCGTTGGTGAGGATGGTGAGGTTGCGGCCCTTGGGGCGCGGCTGCTTGCCCAGCACCTCGGCCATGTAGAACAGGTCGTTGATGTCGTCCACGCGCAGCACCCCACTGCGGCGAAACGCGGCATTGAGCACCGCATCGCTGCCGGTGAGGGTGCCGGTGTGGGAGGCCGCCGCCTCGGCCGCGGCCTCCGTGCGCCCGGCCTTGATCACGATGATGGGCTTGCTCTGCGCCACATCGCGCGCCGCGGACAAAAACGAGCGCGCGTTCCCAATCGACTCCATGTAGAGCACAATGCTCTCCGTCTGCGGGTCGTCGCCCAGGTAGGTGATCATGTCGCCCCAGTCCACATCGAGCATCGAGCCGATGGAGACGAAGGAGCTGAAGCCCACATTCTCGCGGAAGCTCCAGTCGAGGATCGACGTAAGAAGCGCCCCGCTCTGGCTGACAAACGCCACGTCCCCCTCGTTGGCCATCGAGCCGGCGAAGGTGGCGTTGAGGCCATTGGGCGGCCGCATAACGCCGAGGCAGTTGGGCCCAACGATGCGAATGTCGTACTCGCGCGCAATCCGGCGAATGTCGTGCTCCAGTTCGGCGCCTTCCTCCCCCACCTCCCGGAAGCCCGCGGAGACGATGACGAGTCCCTCCACCCCCGCCTCGCCGCACTGCTCTACGATGCCGGGCACCGTTGGCGCAGGCGTGGCGATCACGGCCAGGTCCACGTCTGCCTCAATGCCGGACACGCTCTCGTACGCCTCGATGCCCAGTACGCTGTCGCGCTTGGGATTTACGGGAAAGATGGTGCCGCCGAACGGATTGCTGACCAGGTTCCAGAGCAGTGTTCGCCCCACGCTGCCCGGCTTCTCACTCGCCCCCACCACGGCAACGCTGTCGGGCGCAAAGATGGCATCGAGGGGCTGGCGGCGAGACGCAACGAGGTCGTACGATGGGTCGCTCGTAGGCGTCGAAGAGGAGTCGGGCTGGGCAGTCATGAAACAGAGACCGGATGCGTCGCGGGAGAACCAGAAGCGGGACTACACAAGGGAATACCGAAAGTCCGGGGAGCGTCCGGTCGTTTCGAGGCCGTGTGCGTCCTGCCGCGATTTTGCCGAAACTCCGCATCCGACGCGTCTCTCCGGACCGACCTCCGAAGGAGCGCCTCATTCGCCGAATCCCTCTCGAAGGGGGACTCTTCGAAGGGGGCTCCTCTCTTTTCCGTCGCCGGGCCCGTCCGGATTCTAATCTCACCGCATCTGGGCTCACCGTATCTAATCTCCCTATATTCTATCTCTCTATATTCTGATTTTCCTATATCCGGTCCCACTGTATCCGGTCCCACTGTATGATGTAGCCCACGAGTCCGTCCCCCAAAGGAATCAGCCCTCCGGCGCCTCTCGTCCCTCTTCAGCGTGGCGCCCCTCCTAGCCCAGCCACAATGGCAGACGCGCTCTTCGAAGTGCGAAAAGGGCGATACACGCCGGAGGAAAATGTCGCCCTTCGCTCTTTGGCACATGATTTGTGGAATAGTATACTCCCAGCCTGCTAGGCCGAAGTTCCGCCGGCTGGAATCCCACGTTTCTCGTTCCACACCAACAAGATACGCCGTTTGCCATGGAAGATGTCTCTCTTTCTCTGTCGAAGGCTGTTCGGGAGCGCCATCCGTACCGCAGCCTATACGCTGCCGTTTTGTTTCAGAGCTTCCGAGATGCTCTCAATGAGGCGATGTGGACCGATCCGACCGACCGCGACCCGACCGAAGGGGGCTCGCCCACATACCCCACTCTCCGGCGTCCGTCTGCGCTCACTCAGCAAGCGTAGACACAAGGTCCTGCAACGACGGGAAGCACCTTCAATTTGGGTGGTAAAAAATACGCGTCAATAAAACAGTTCGTCTATCTCCTCGTCCGGGTCGGCCTGACCGTCGGAACTTCCCGTCGTGGCCGGGTGAGCGCGGAGGGCGTCGTAGAAGTCCTGGTCGTAGGTCCGCGTCTTCACGACGATGGGCATCGGCACGGCGTGGCCCAGCAGGAGGGCCTGCTGCTTCGCATCGAGGGAGGCCAGGATTTCGCGGAGCGAGGAGGCGTCGCTCGTGCCTACGAGGGCGGCGCCGATGTCCTTGTCGTCGCTGAGCTTGGCGACCATCTTGGTCCCGATCTGGCTCAGCACCTCTTCGTCAATCGCGCTGGGGCGCTGGTCCACCACCAGCAGGCTCACGAAGAACTTCCGCATCTCGCGCGCAA
>CAZFJR010000194.1:0-3646 GCA_964519235.1 uncultured Salinivenus sp.
GTGGTGGAGCACTTGCGCACACAGAGCGACCCGGTGGAGGGCAAGAACCGCATCCAGCAGGTCGCCACGATTTCGGCCAACAACGACGACGACGTCGGGCAGCTCATCGCCGACGCGTTTGAGAAGGTGGGCCAGGACGGCGTCATCACCGTCGAAGAGGCGCGCGGCATCGAGACGCACCTCGACGTGGTCGAAGGCATGCAGTTCGACCGCGGCTACCAGAGCCCGTACTTCGTGACCGACTCCGAGGAGATGGAGGCGGTGCTCGAGGATGCCTACATCCTCATCTACGACGACGAGATCGGCAACATGCAGGACCTGCTGCCGATCCTCGAGAAGGTCAGCGAGACCAGCAACCCGCTGCTGATCATCGCCGATGACGTGGAGGGGGAGGCCCTCGCCACGCTCGTGGTGAACAAGATGCGCGGCACGCTGAAGGTCTCCGCCGTGAAGGCGCCTGGATTCGGCGACCGTCGCCAGTCGATGCTCGAGGACATTGCCGTCCTCACCGGCGGCACGGTCATCAGCGAGGAGAAGGGCTACCGCCTCGAGAACGCCACGCTCGACTACCTCGGGCAGGCCGACCGCGTCACCATCGATCAGGACAACACGACGATCGTGGGCGGCGAGGGCTCTGAGGAGGAGATCGAGGCCCGGGTCAACCAGATCCGGCAGCAGATCGCCAACTCCACCTCCGACTACGACCAGGAGAAGCTGCAGGAGCGCCTCGCGAAGCTCGCGGGCGGCGTCGCTGTGCTCAACGTGGGTGCCGCGACCGAGCCGGAGATGAAGGCTCAGAAGGCCCTCGTGGAAGATGCGCTCAGCGCAACCCGTGCGGCCGTGGACGAAGGTGTGCTCCCGGGTGGCGGTGTGGCCTACCTCCGCGCCCTCGAAGCCCTCGACGACGTTGAGGTCGAGAACGAGGATCAGGAGATCGGTGTTGGCATCGTGCGCGAGGCGCTCGAAGCGCCGCTGCGCCAGATCGCCGAGAACACCGGCCACGAAGGCTCCATCGTCGTCCAGAAGGTGAAGGACGGCGAGGACGACTTCGGCTTCAACGCCCGCAACGAGGAGTACGGTGAGCTTCTCGACCAGGGCGTGCTCGACCCGACCAAGGTCACGCGCTCTGCGCTCGAGAACGCCGCGTCCGTGGGCGGTATGCTGCTGACCACCGAGGCAGTCGTCGCTGACCTCGAAAGCGAGGACGACGACGACGGCGGCGGTGGCGGCGGCGGTGCCGGCGGCGGAATGCCTGCTGGCGGTGCCGGCGGCATGGGCGGCATGGGCGGCATGGGTGGCATGATGTAACCCATCCGCTCGTGCGAGACGCCGCCTCTGGGCCCTCCCGGAGGTTCCGCACGACAACGACTACGAGAAAAAGCTGCCCCTCCCGGACAACCGGGAGGGGCAGCTTTTTTGTTCACCCCCCGCAGGACTCCTCACGAGGGCATCGGGGGGCGTCTGTGTCTCGACGCACTTTGGCAATGCAGCCTTCGGGCAGTCCTTTCGCACATGATGGTCCTCTCCCGCCCTCCGGACGGAACGACGTGGCGATGCGGAGTCTCGGGATCGAGAAGAGAGGTCTCGTTCTTCAACCCTGCCGGCACATCCGACGCGAGCCCGATACACTGCGGCGGATACGTTGCGGCGGGGGACTGCTCCGATTGCCCTGCGTCCTGCACGGGCTACGACGACAGGACACGATCCGGCGCGCGGTCTCGCAGCATCGAGAGCACTACCTTGCAGAACTGCTTCCCGTTGGCCGCCCCCACGACGCGCGTCCGGGCAGGCGCCTCCGTCACGCCGTCCCCGTCTACGCTCAAATAGCCCCGCGTGAGCCCCTCTCGCTCGTCCACCTCGACCGGATGGGCGCTCATCTCTCCCCGCAGCTCCGGATAGGCCAGCAGGGCCGCGGTTAAGGAATCGGGCTGCGGCACCCCGTTGATGCCCTGCTCCGTGCGGGTAAATTCGTAGACCGTCTCAATCATGCCGCCGATGAACGTGGGGAGCTCCCCCTCCATGGCGAGCACTGCCTCGATACCCGACGGCGGCAACAGGGAGTCGCGAAGAGAAACGCCCCAGTCCACGAGCGTGATCTCAAAGGCGTCGAACACCCGCTTCGCAGCATCGGGGTCCACCCACACGTTGTACTCCGCGGCGGGCGTGACATTGCCCGCACAGTGCACCGCTCCGCCCATCACCCACACCGCGTCCACGAGCGCAGGCAAATCGGGCTCCTGGCTCAGGGCCAGGGCAAGGTTTGTCAGTGGGCCGATACACAGCAGCGTGTACGCTCCCGGCGCCGCCCGGCAGCGACGCACAATCTCGGCGGACGCAAACCCATCGGCCGACGGGATGCCGGTCTCAGGAAACAGATCGCCGCCCAGCCCGCCCTCTCCATGAATGTCCTCGACGTGGTGAAAGTCTTTGAGGAGCGGTTCGCGCGCGCCTTCGTACACCGGCGTGCGTTCCGCCCCCACCAGGGACAGCGTGTACTTGGCGTTCTCCACCTGCCGGTCGAAGGGCACGTTTCCCGCCACAATGGTGACGGCGTCCACGGAGAGCCGCTCGGTTAGACATGCGAGCAGAATCGCCTGCGTGTCATCCCCCGCCGTATCGGTGTCGATGATCACGCGTCGGGCCATGCCGAACCTCAGTGGATGAGCGTCGCCTCGATGCCTCCGATGCGCACCAGTTGATCGATACGATGTGGGCGTGCCGGGCAAAGAGGCGCCACCGGTCCCCCTCCCTCTTCCAGACGTGTGTGTACCGGCGCCGCACCGTTTTGCCCGCGTGGGGCGCCTTTCCCACTGGCTTCACGGTCTCGCGCCCCATCACGACGGCCGTTTCCTCCCGAACGCGAATGTTTTCGATGTGGGGCTCAAACACGGAGTAGTCCGGAATGCCTTTGCGGAAGACCTCCAGCACGGCGCTCCGGGCGGGCACCACGACGTTCCGCGGTGCATTGACCATGAAGTCCTCGGCCCAGAGCTGCCGGAGCGTGCGCACGTCTTGATGCAGCACACCGGCCTGCATCTTCGCCTCCAGGGCCCGAATGGCCGCCTCGCCCGACAGCGAGTCTGCGATGAGAGGCCCCTCCGCCCGGGAAGAGTGCTGAGCACCAGCGGTTCTCGCTGGACCGACGAGGAGAAGCAGTGTGGCGGCAACAATGGCGGCGATGCGCAGCATGATGGCGGGCGAAGATACAGGGGCAGTGAGAACGGCCGCCGGCTTTGCAGTCCGCCAGAGGTAGCCGCTAATCAGTCATGGAGCGCCTTCACCGCCTTCACCATGTCTTGGCCGTTGCCCCGCACGAGGTCGAACCCAAGCTTCTCGCAGACGCGCTGCATGGCGTGGTTCTGCTGCAGGATGTCGGCCGTGATGCGGTCAAGCCCCTCGGCGTCGCCCACCTCTACGAGGCGGCGCAGCAGTTCCGTGCCGATGCCCTCGCCCTGGTACTCATCGATCACGAGCATGGCGAACTCGGCCTCGTCGCGCCCCGGCTGCTTGGTCAGGCGCCCTACCCCGATGATCTGGTTCTCCCCCTCCGCCGTGGGCCGCTCCGCCACCAGGGCCATTTCGCGATCGTAGTCGATGAAGCAGATGCGGGCGAGCCGGTCGTGGGCCACCCGCTGCTCCAGCTTCA
>CAZFJR010000195.1:0-3637 GCA_964519235.1 uncultured Salinivenus sp.
CCGACGACGCGCAGTGGGCCCTCTTCCTCCGCAACCACGACGAGCTCACCCTCGAAATGGTGACCGACGAGGAGCGGGACTACATGTACCACGAGTACGCGGCCGACGACCGGTTCCGCATCAACGTGGGCATCCGGCGCCGCCTGACGCCGCTTCTGGGGGGCGAGCGCCGCCGCATCGAGCTCATGAACGCGCTGCTGTTCAGCCTCAAGGGCAGCCCCATCCTCTACTACGGCGACGAGATTGGGATGGGCGACGACCCCTTCCTCGGCGACCGCAATGGCGTGCGCACGCCCATGCAGTGGAGCCCCGACAAAAACGGCGGCTTCTCGCGGGCGCCGCACCACAAGCTGTTCATGCCGCCTATCAACCGGGGCAAGTACAGCTACGAGTTCGTGAACGTCGAGGACGCGGAGAATGACCCGCACTCGCTGCTGCACTTCATGCGCCGCCTCATCGCCCTGCGCCAACAGCACAAGAAGATCTTTGGCCGCGGGGACTTCGAGCTGCTGCCCCTGGACAACGCCTCCATTTTCGCGTTCCTCCGAACCTACGAAGGCGAACAGATTCTGGTGGTGGCCAATCTGTCCCGGTTCGCACAGTCCGCCTTCCTCCCCCCTCGTGAGGACCTGCAGGGCATGGCCCCGGTGGAGCTGTTCAGCCAGTCGGCCTTTCCCCCCATCGGCGACGACGACTACCACCTCACCGTTGGCCCCCATCACTTCTACTGGTTTAAGCTCGTGCCCGAAGACGACGTCCAACGCGACCACTCCCGACAGAGCGGCCTCCAGCCCGTGGAGGTGGAGGCCAACGGCCGATCCCACCCGGTGCTGCCCGTGGCCGAAGGTCTGCAAAACCTCCTGGTGCCCACCATGGCCCGGCGCCGCGGCCCCGAGCAGCTGGAGTCGCTCCTGCCCGCGTTTATCAAGAAACAGCGGTGGTTTGGGGCCAAGGGCGACGTCATCCAGTCCGTGAGTATCGAGGATGCGGTGCGCCTGCACTCTACCCCCGCCATCTACCTCGCGGTGCTGGAGGTGCAGATGGACACCAGCACGTCGTTTTACACGCTCCCCCTCATGGCAGCCCCCGAGGCAGACGCCGCTCCCGTGCTGGAAGAACGCCCCGACGCGACGGTCGCCTGGCTCAAGGTGGACGCAACCGGCGAGCGGCGGCTCGTGTACGACGCCACGGTGGATCCAGAGTTCTGGGCCACGCTCTTTCGCTGGTGGAAGCAGGGCAGTCGCGGCCGCTCCCTCAAGGGCGTCTACTCGGCCGACCCGTCCGAGGAGGCCAAGCAGGACGAGCCGACCGACATCGAGCTGCTTACGGGAGAGCAGAGCAACACCTCGGCGCTCATCAACGGGGACTACTTCGCCAAGATTTATCGACGGCTCGAAGAGGGCCCCAACCCCGAAAAGGAACTGCTCGAACACCTCACGGAGGTGGGCTTCAAGTTCTCGCCCCGCCTGCACGGCACTCTCCACTTTCGCCGCCAGCACCGCCGCTACACCCTCGGGGTGTTTCAGGAGGCCCTGAACGTGGACACCGGCGCCTGGCCCTACGCCCTCGATTCCACGATGCACGTCCTGGACCGCGTGCAAAATTCGCCCTTCCCGCACGAGCAGGCCCGGTCCACCGACACCCTCGCGGCGCACGGCATTGCCATGAATGGCCAGTCCGCCGGGTCGGCCCCGGTGTGGCTCGAAGAGGTGGCCCCCGAGATGATCTCGTTCGCCCGGACGCTGGGCGTGCGCACCGCCGAGATGCACCGCGCGCTGTTTCGGGCGGAGGCCAGCGACCTCCGACCCGTCGACGCTCCCCCCAACGCCAGCACCGACCTGGCCGAACGTCTCCGCTCCGAAATGGCCGACACCCGTGCCCTTCTCGACCGTCAGTCGGACCTCCAGGGCCACGCGTCGGTGCCGACCGACGCCGCCTGGGCAGAGGCGGAGAAGCGCATCGCCCGCCTCCCCTCCGTCTCCGGCCCCCACAAGCACATCCGGATCCATGGCGACTACCACCTCGGGCAGCTCCTGCGGGCCGAGGGCGATGTGTACATCCTCGACTTTGAGGGAGAACCCGCCCGCTCCCTCAATGAACGCCGCCGTCGCAAAAGCGCCCTGCGGGACGTAGCGGGCATGATGCGCTCGCTCGAATACGCCGTTCTCGCCGCCTGGGAAGATCACGCAGACACCGACCCGGCCTACTCCGACTGGGTGAACGCCCTGCTCTACTGGGTGGAAAAAACATTCTTGAACGCCTACGTGGACACAGCCGAGGACGCCCCTTTCCTGCCCCCCTCTCCTGCCCGCGACTCGTTCCTGTGGGCCTTTCTCCTCGACAAGGCCCTGTACGAGGTTCGGTACGAGTTGAACCACCGTCCAAGCTGGGTCTGGCTTCCCCTCCACGGGCTGCAGCGCCTCCTCCACCCCGAGGCCGAAGCAACGTCCTCTCTGTCGGAGTCGTAGCCCGAAGCGCCCCGTTCCCCAGAACGCCCCGGCGCGCGTCGGACCTTATCTCGCCCTGGGGCAGCCCCCGACCGCTCCGGGGCGACGTGTCCGCTTTCGACATGTGGGGATAAATTCTCCGTCGGCCGTAGCAACTTTTCCGGTACGGCCTCGGCCAAAGCCCTCTGACCGGCGTTGGGAAAAAGGGCGAATGCCAAACGCACCGGCTCCCCCAGGCCCCCCGTTCCTACGGCCCCGTTCTTGTAGGGCGTTGCGCGGCATCCGGTTCTCGCGGGCTGTCTTCTCCTTCTCAACCCGCTCAGTCTCTTTCCCTTCCAGTCCAATGCCCGACGCCAGGGCCAATGGGGCCGCTCGGCTGATGCTGTACGTGTCCCTGGGGGCCTTCGCCCTTCTCTGCCTCGTCATCCTCGGGTTCGAGCTGTACGCCCCGTGGCTTGTACGGATGGCTTACGAGCAGGCGCTTATTCCGCCCTTGAACCGCTTGATCAGCGACCGGAGCTACCCGCTTTCCCATTTCCAGCGATACGCTCCGCTTGTCTTTTACAAGGGCCTCACGCTCCCCGTTTTGCTCACGCTGGGAGCCGTGCTGGTGAGCTGGGGGTATCTGCACCACGACGCGCTGGCGCAAGGCCTGGCGCCTCTGCGGGCGTATACCGCCCGCCTCCCCCGTGCCTACCAGTGGACAATTGCTGCGCTCCTAGGGGGCTTCTTGCCGCCCAAGTTGTTGATAACAACAGGGCAACCTTTCCGCTTGCCTCATGGAAGGTGTATCGCTCCGCCTAAGGGCAGCGCCCTTGCACGTCTCGCAAACGACCTGGACGTGCACTGGCCCTGTCCCGATGTTCGCTACTCATCCGCGGCGGTTGACCGTATGGCCCGCAACTTGCGACGGTCGCGCAAGCTCAAGGCGGCCCGCGCGAAACTTGACCGCATCCAGGACAGCCGCCCCTGGAAGGTGGCGGTGACGCTGCAGCGGATTCTCGGAGGGCTTCGACTGAGGCAGGAATAGCCCCCCTCATCCTCTTTTCCACTTTGCAAACCGCACGGGCCCGCGTACCTTCCTCCGCTGAGAATCCAGCCCCAGGGCACCTCCCTCGAATTCCACGCGTGTGGCTTTGCATTTTTGTAGTGTTACACGAGGGCCCCCTGGCTCGCCGGAAAGACCCGGA
>CAZFJR010000196.1:0-3618 GCA_964519235.1 uncultured Salinivenus sp.
ACCTCGTACTGCGGCGCGGCCAGCCGCCCGACGCTCACCAGAATAAAGAAGACCACCGTCGCCCCAACACCGATCTGCGACGCCAGCGCGGCCCCCCCGACGAACTGATTCGCGACGACGCTCGCCACCCCGAAGAAGGCCGTCATGGCACCCACCCCGCTCCAGCTGAGCGTGAGGTACGCGAAGAAGAGGAGCGTCACGAGGATGATGCCCACCCCCAGCGCCTCGGCCACCTGCGTGAGCGTCACGTCGATGACGCCCGACGTGGCCAAAAACCCGAACGCGACGACGAGGGCCGCCACGAGCGCCGTCAGGAGGTAGAAGTTGCGGCTCTTCCGCTGCACCGCCGCCTCATCGTCGGCGTCGAGCAGGCCGGCCTGCCCGAGGTTCGGCGCGCCGAGCTTGTACGAGATGAGTCCCGCGAGCATCCCAAAGCCGGCCAGCGAGAAGCCCCAGTGCCAGCTGTAGCCTTCTCCCAGCCAGCCGCAGAGCGTAGGCCCGAGAATCGCGCCGAAGTTGATCCCCATGTAAAACACTGAGAACCCCGCATCGCGCCGGGCCCCGCCCTCCGGATACAGGTCGCCCACCATGGTGCTGATGTTGGGCTTTAAGAGCCCGGTGCCCACCACGATCAGGAAAAGCCCGAGGTAGAAGAAGGCCTCTTCGGGCAGCCCCAGCGCCGGCATGGCGAGGCTGAAGTGACCCGCCGAAATGATCACGCCGCCGACGAAGACCGAGCGCCGCTGCCCCCAGATGTTGTCCGCCACCCAGCCACCGGGCAGGGCCAGCAGGTACACGAACGCGGTGTAAAGCCCGTAAATGGCCGTGGCCTTCTCCGTGCCGAAGCCGAGGCCCGGGTTCGTCGCCGCGGCACCGGCGGGGGCCGTCATGAACAGCACCAGCAGCGCCCGCAGCCCGTAGTAGCTAAACCGCTCCCACAGCTCCGTAAAAAAAAGCGTGGCGAGGCCGCGAGGGTGCCCAAAGAAGTCCTGCGCCTCCGGAACGGCCGTGGCGGTGGCCTCGGCCGCCCCTCCCCCGTTTTTCGTAGACGCACGCGACGAGTCACTGGTAGCCATCGGGGACTGAAGGGTCGATGAAAGAAACGCAGCGCAGCGTGCACAGGCCCACAAGGGCCGGGACAGCCGTGCACAATTTTCGTGAACGCTGGGAATATAGCGGATGCCCTTCGCTCTGTCTAATTCTGTGTCTAAATTCACGGTGAGGACGAACCGGGGGTCGACTCTGTCGTTCGGGTCGGTAGCTTTTGAACAGCAGTCATTTCCTCGTCGCTCCCGCTCCCTTCCTCTTCAATTTTCCATCCCCATGGACTCTGGATCCCGCGCCGATCTTCCCTCGGAAGACTCCCATCCCCCCCGCACGCACACTTGTGGCGCGCTTCGGGCCGACAACGACGGCGATGCCGTTGTGCTTAAGGGCTGGGTGGACACCCGGCGCGACCACGGTGGGCTCGTGTTTGTGGACCTGCGGGACCGATACGGGCTGACGCAGGTCGTCTTCTCGCCCCAGGACAATCAGGAGGCGTACGAGGTGGCCGGGCAGCTGCGCCGCGAAGATGTGATCAGTGTACGGGGCACGGTGCGTCCCCGCGGGGAGGAGGCCGTCAACCCAGACCTCCCCACGGGCACCATCGAGGTGAGTGCCGACGACCTGGCGGTGCTCAATACGTCCGAGACGCCGCCCTTTGTGGTGAGCGCCCACGAGGAGCGGCAGATGGACACCAACGAGGACCTGCGCCTCAAGCACCGGTACCTGGACCTCCGGCGCCCGGCCCTGCAGAAAAACATCCAGCTCCGCCACCGCCTCTACCAGACCACCCACCGCTACTTCGATGAGAATGACTTCTTAGAAGTCGAAACACCGGTCCTCATGAAATCGACGCCGGAAGGGGCGCGCGACTTTCTGGTACCAAGCCGCCTGCACCCCGGCCGTTTCTATGCGCTGCCACAGTCGCCCCAGACCTACAAGCAGCTCCTGATGGTGGGCGGACTCGACCGCTACGTGCAGATCGTGAAGTGCTTCCGCGACGAGGACCTGCGCGCCGACCGGCAGCCGGAGTTCACACAGATCGACGTGGAGATGACCTTCGCCACCGAAGAACAGGTGTACGAGCTCACGGAAGGCCTCATGGTGGACCTCTGGGAGGCCCTGGAGGACACGACGCTGGAGACGCCCTTCCCCCGCATGACCTACGACGAGGCGCTGCGCACCTACGGCACCGACAAGCCGGACACCCGCTTCGGCCTGGAGCTGCACGACGTGGGCGACTGTTTCGCCGGCAGCGGCTTCCGCGTCTTCGAGTCGATCGTGGACGGCGGCGGGCGCATTGTGGCAATCCGGGTGCCGGGCGAAGGGGACCGGGGCCGCGCCGCAATGGACCGGCTGGAGGACCACGTGACCGACGAGATTGGGGCCGCCGGGCTCATCTACTTCCAGCTGCCGAGCGACGGCTCCGGCCTCGAACAGAACCTGAGCAGCGACGCCCTGCCCCACGCGTACGGCCGAGAGGCTGCCAACGCGGTGGGCGCCGAGGCGGGCGACCTCATCCTGACGCTCGCGGGCGATCCGCCGACCGTCTACGAACAAGCCGGCGCCCTGCGCCTCCACATGGGGGAGGAGCTTGGCCTGCGCCCGCCCGCCGACCAGGGCGAGGACGCCTTCCTCTGGGTCACCGACTTCCCCCTCATGGAGTACGACGAGGAGGCCGGGCGCGCCGTCTCCATGCACCATCCCTTTACCGCTCCCCACCCCGACGACGTGGACGCGCTCGACGACGACCCCACGCAGGTGCAGGCGCGGGCCTACGACCTCGTCCTCAACGGCAACGAGATCGGCGGCGGCTCCATCCGCATCCACAACCGCGAGACGCAGATGAAGGTGTTCGACGTGCTCGGGATCGACGAGGAGGAGGCCCAGGACCGGTTCGGCTTCCTACTCGACGCCCTGCGCTACGGCGCCCCCCCGCACGGCGGCATCGCGCTGGGGCTCGACCGCCTCACCATGCTCCTCGCCGGGGCCAACTCGCTGCGCGATGTCATCGCCTTCCCCAAGACGCAGAGCGGCAAGGAGCCGATGGTGCAGTCGCCCGACTGGGTGGACCCGGAGCAGCTGGAGACGCTCGCCCTGCGCCTCGATCTCCCGCCCGACGTGGAGCCCCCCGCCCACGTGGCGCGGCGCAAACGGCTGGCGTCGTAGCTATTCCCTGAAGACGCCCCAAACGACTCCCCGCCCGGATCCGCGCGCCGTTCAGGGCCCCTCCGTGGGCTGCGGCGGCTGGCGCGGAAGGCGCGGGTAGGGCACGTTGGGAAACTCGCCGGTGAGCGAGTTGAGGAAGGCCACCAGCTTGTCGATCTCCTCCTCGTTGAAGGTGCGTCCCAACTGCGCCTTGCCCATGATCGACACCGCCTCGCGCAGCGTGCGGGCCGATCCGTCGTGGAAGTAGGGCGCCGTCTCGGCCACGTTGCGCAGCGACGCAATGCGGAACGAGTAGCGGTCGCTCTTCTCGCCGGTTACCTCCTCCCGCCCGGTGTCCGCGTCGCCCTTTGCGTGGGAGAAGTTGGCGTATCCCTGCCCCCCCAGCATGGGCCCGCGGTGGCAGCC
>CAZFJR010000197.1:0-3617 GCA_964519235.1 uncultured Salinivenus sp.
AAAACGGCACACTCGCTTTCCAGGCGAGCACCTTCGACCACTCGGTCACCCCTCCGGAATGTGGAGACGGGGCGGGGAGGGAAGAACGTGAGGGCCATTCGCGTCACGCTCTGGATTCCGACCGCCCGGCCTCTCAGACGTCCATAATCTGTTCTTTCTTCTGTTCCAGAAGCGCGTCGGCCCGTTCGGTGTGCGCGTCGGTAATCTCCTGCAGATCCTCCTCCGCGCCGTAGTACACGTCCTCGGAGAGATTTTCTTCCTCCACGACTCGTTCGATTTCGTTCTTGGCGTCGCGGCGAACGTTTCGGATCGAGATTTTGGTTTCCTCGGCCCGCTCCCGGCTCGTTTCCACGAGCTCCTTGCGCCGTTCCTCGGAGAGGGGCGGGATGGGAATGCGGATCTTTTCGCCGTCGTTGTTCGGGTTCAGGCCCAGGTCGGCCGTCATGATGCCGCGTTCGATGTCCTCCATCGCGTTGCGGTCGAACGGCTGCACCACGATGAGATCGGGCTGGGGGGCACTCACGCTGGCCACCTGTTCCAAGGGCGTCTGCGAGCCGTAATAGTCCACCGTCACGTTTTCGAGCATGGCCGGCGAGGCCCGCCCGGCCCGGATGGTCCGGAGTTGCGACTGCAGGTACGAGACCGACTCGCTCATCTCGTCCTCGGCCTCGTCCAGAACATCCTGAATCGGGTCATTGGGCATGGTCGGGGAGGCAGTTGGTGAGCAAAACAGTGGGAGAGCCGGACGGCAGGGGCGGTTGCGGCAGGGGCGTTTTCGGGCGACGTTTTAGGCGGGTACGCGCTCAGCGGCTGCCTTGGCTTCGTCCCAATGCACGCGGGTGCCCACAGTTTCTCCCTCCAGCAGGCGGTGCAGGTTGCCGGAGGTAGCCATGTTGAACACGATGATCGGCATTTTCGACTCCTGGCACAGGGTGAGGGCAGTTTTGTCCATTACGCGCAGGTCCCGCCCAATGACCTCCTGGCCGTGGATTCGTTCAAAGCGCTCAGCGGAGGCATCTTCTTCGGGATCGGCGGTAAAGACGCCGTCTACCCGGGTCCCCTTCAGGATCACATCGGCGTCGATTTCAAGGCCGCGGAGTGCCGCGGCGGTATCGGTTGTGAAGTAGGGATTGCCGGTGCCGGCCCCGAAAATGACGACGCGTCCCTTCTCCAAGTGGCGGATGGCGCGCCGGCGGATGAACGGTTCGGCAATCTCCTCCATTTTGATGCTCGATTGCAGGCGGGTCACGAGGTCGACCTGTTCAAAGGCGTCTTGCAGGGCCATTGCGTTGATCATTGTAGCCAGCATGCCCATGTAGTCGGCGTGGGCCCGCGTCATGCCCTGCATGGCGTTCTCCACCCCCCGAAAAATGTTACCGCCCCCAATCACAACCGCCACCTCGGCCCCGGCCTCCACGGCGGCCCGCACCTCTTGGGCGTAGTTTCGAAGCACCGCCTCGTCGATTCCAAACGCCCGCTCTCCACCCAGGAGGGCTTCTCCGCTCAGCTTCAACAGCACGCGGGTGTACGTGAGAGAAGCGGCCGATGCGTCGTCGGAGGTCGTGCTCATAAAAGTGAGCCGGTCTAAGGGCGGGCCGGTCTGTGGAGCGGCGTGGGCAAGCGGCGCGGCGGAGCCCCGTCCTCGCGCACTTCATCGTGTGGCGCCGTGCGGGCTCGGGGCGAGGCACTGGTGCACACGGCGCGTGGCCGAGGAGCAGGACTAGTCGCCGAGGGCGTAGCGCGTGAAGCGCTCCACGGAGAGGTCGGCGTCGTCCAGCATCTCCTGGACCGACACCGACGAGTCCTTCACGAAGGCCTGCTCCACAAGAACGTGGTCCTCGAAGAAGCGCTCCAACTTGCCCTCCACAATGTTGTCGATCACGTGCTCGGGCTTGCCTTCGTTGACGGCGGCCTCGCGGGCCACCTCGCGCTCTTCCTGCTTCACGTCTTCGGGCACCTCGTCGCGCGTCACGGCGATCGGCTCCAGGGCCGCCACCTGCATGGCCACGTCACGCCCCGCGTCCTCGATGTCCCCGTTCCCGTGCACCTCCACGAGCACGCCAAGGCGCGAGCCTGGATGGACGTAGGAGACAATCTGTCCGCCGTCGCTTTCGAGAACGTCGAAGCGGCGAATTGTAAGCTTCTCGCCGATGCGACCCGTGAGGGCCACCAGTTCGTCCTCAACCGTCACGTCGTCCTCGTACGAAAGCGCCTCGAGCGCGTCCAGGTCCGCAGGCCGTTCTGCAAGCACACGCTCCGCGACCGTTTCCGCAAACGATTGGAAGTCGTCGTTGCGGGCCACGAAGTCGGTCTCGCAGTTGATCTCGACGATGGCCCCGGCGTGGCCGTCGCTGGACACAGCGGTGACCACCAGGCCCTCATCGGCCTCGGCCGCAGCCCGGTCGGAGGCCACCTCCTGCCCCTTTTTGCGGAGGAGGCTCACGGCCTCCTCAAAGTCGCCGTCGGTTTCCTGTAGCGCCTCCTTGCAGTCCATCATGCCGACGCCGGTAGCGTCGCGCAGCTCTTTTACCTGTTTGGCAGAAACACTCATGGGGTGGGGAATCGGGGAAGTCGTTTGGCAAATGGAGTCGTTCAAAAAGGGGACGAGCGGCGCGGCGGCTACGAAGACCTCTTGGCCTTCTCTTCCATCCTGCGCTCCTGCAAGCCTTCCTCCACCGCGTTGGTGAGGGTGGAGGTGACGAGCTCAATCGAGCTGAGGGCGTCGTCGTTGACCGGAATCGGGTAGTCGATGTTTTTCGGGTTCCCGTTGGTGTCCACCATCGCGATGATGGGGATGCCGAGGTTGTTGGCCTCGCTCACGGCGATGTCTTCGCGCTGCACGTCCACGATGTAGATGGCCCCAGGCAAGTTCGCCATATCGCGGATGCCGCCGAGCGTGTCTTCGAGCTTTTCGTGCTCACGGAGCCGCATCAGCTTTTCCTTCTTCTTCAGCTTGTCGAGCGTGCCGTCGCGGTCCATGCGCTCGATCTCTTCCATTCGCCGGATCGACTTCCGGATCGTCTGGAAGTTGGTCATGGTGCCACCCAGCCACCGGTCTACCATGTGGGGCATGCCGCACGCCTCGGCGTGCTCGCGGACGATGTCTTGGGCCTGCTTCTTGGTGCCGGCAAACAGGATTTTCTTGCCGCGCTTCGCAAACCGCTTCGCCGCATCGGCGGCCTCGTCGAGCAGGACCTGGGTCTGCATCAGGTCAATGATGTGGATGTTGTTCCGCTCCATGAAGATGTACTTCTCCATGCGCGGATTCCACCGGCTCGTGAGGTGCCCGAAGTGGGAGCCTGCCTTCAGTAGCTCCTCCACGGTAGCGCGGTGGGCACTCTCCTGCTTCGCATTCTCGTCCGCCTCCTGCTCCGAAGGGGCCGTTTCCGGGGCACCCTCCGCGTCTGCCGTTTTCGGCGGGGAGGAGTCTGCCTCGGCGGCTTCGGACTCCTCCGCCTCAGTCGGCGCGCCTGTGGGATCGGAGGGAGATGCATCATCGGTCGCCGCCTCAGGTGCAGAGGCTTGGGGCTCTTCTTCGTCCCGAACGTCGGGATTGTCCGTGGTCGTCTCGTCAGCCATAATAGGGGTCTAGGTGCGTGGGAGATTGGGTTTGTGCT
>CAZFJR010000198.1:0-3585 GCA_964519235.1 uncultured Salinivenus sp.
CGCAGGTTGTACTGGTTGCTCATGCTTGCCCCGTAGGCGCCCGCCGTGGCCACGATCAGCGTATCACCCGGTGCCGTGGGCGGCAGGCGGCGGTCGTGGCCCAGTACGTCGCCGGTTTCGCAGATGGGCCCCACCACGTCGGCGGTCATCGTCGGCGCGTCGTCGAGGCGGCTCAGGTTGACGATTTCGTGGTGGGCACCGTAGAGGGCGGGGCGGAGGAGGCTGTTCATGCCAGTGTTGAGGCCCACGTACCGCATCCCGCCCTTCATTTTCGTCTGCGTAACCTTGGCCAGGAGCACCCCGGCCTCGGCCACAAGGTAGCGGCCCGGCTCCATCCAGAAGTCGTACTGTGGGTGCCGGCCGGTGGCGTCGTCGAGCGCGGCCGCCAGGGTGGCACAGTCGAGCGATTGCGGGCCCGTTCGCCCGGACACCCCGAGGCCCCCGCCCACGTTTAAAACACGCACGGCCGGAAAGTCACCCGCAAGCGTGGCGAGAACATCCACCAGTCTGGCCCACGTAGTTTCGTCTGTGATGCCGCTTCCCACGTGGGCGTGCAGCCCCACGATGGTGGCACCGGCCTGCGCGGCCGCCATGCGCAGCTCTTCCAGCGCCTCGGGCACAACGCCGAACTTGGACTGCGCCCCCGCCGTGCGCACCTTTCGGTGGTGCCCCTGCCCCTCGCCCGGATCCACGCGCACAAAAATCTCCTCGCCGGCAAAGACGTCGGGGTGCTCGGCCAGGGGCTGCACGTTGTCGACGGTAACATGCACGCCACGCTCGAAGGCCTGGGCGTACTCGTGGGGAGCCGCGAAGTTGGGCTGGAAGAGAATGCGGCTGGGGTTGAGGGTGGGAAGCGCCTCGAACACACGCTCCACCTCCCCAGGCGAGACGCATTCGAAGCCCAGTCCCTCCGCCTCTAGCACCCGCAGCACCTCGGGGTGCGGGTTGGCCTTGACGGCATAGAATGCCCGATCGATGGGACCGAGGGCCCGCACTTCTCGGCTGCGCTCCCGAATCGTCGGCGCGTCGTAGACGTACCGGGGAGCCGACTCGTCGGCCAGGCGGCGCAACTCCTCCCGGCGGTCGTGCCACCATGCCGCCGCCTGGTCTGCTTCCTGGGCCTCAGCTCCCACCAGCTCCTCCCAGCGCGGCCCAAAGACACCGTTCGATGCCTGCCCGCCAAAGAACTGAGCGTGTAGCTCCCGCACGAGCCGGGGCGCCTGCGCCTCGTCCACCACGAAGCTCATGTTGAGGTCGCTGGCCGCCTGGGTGACGAGGTGCACCTTGTGCTCGTCGAACACCTCGAACGCCGGTCCCAGATCACTCAGGAGGGATCGAATGCGGTGCCCCACCAGGCTCACAATCGCGCATGGGCGGATGAGCTCGGCATTGCAGTAGCGGTTTAGGTCGTGCAATAGCCGGTCCAGCACCTCCGGGTCGAGGGCATTGGCCACGGGATCGAGCGTCACCGTCACGTTCGCCTCCGACGTCGCCACCAGGTCCACCGACAGGCCGTGGTGCCGAAAGACCTGGAAGACATCAGCCAGGAAGCCCACCTCCTGCCACATGCCGAGCGTATCCATGCTCACGGCCGTAATGTCGGTTTTGGCCGAGATGGCCTTCACCTGTGGGCCGGTTTCAGGGCCCTCGGCGGCCACGGTTGTTCCGTCTAGCGACGGATCTTCGGTACTGTGGACGTGCAGGGGAATCTGGTGATCGCGCACTGGATCGAGGCAGCGCGGATGCAACACGCGTCCCCCCATCGTGGCCAGTTCCTGCGCCTCGTCGTAGCCGAGGCGGCGCAGGAGGCGGGCGGAGGCCACCTCGTGGGGGTTGGCCGTGAAGAGACCCGGTACGTCCGTCCAAACGCTGAGCTGCTCGGCCTGGAGCTTAGCAGCGAAGTGAGCCGCGGAGGTGTCCGATCCGCCTCGGCCCAGCAGCACCGTTTCGCCAAGGGCATTGCTTGCGATAAAGCCCTGTGTGAGATACACCGTGTCCGGAGCGTCGGCCAAGTGCGCCTGCAGCACCGGATCGGGGGGAGCCGTGCAGGTGGCCGACAGGTACTGCCGCCGAGGCGGGGCGTGCGGCTCGTCGGTCGCCCGCAGAAACTCGCGCGCATCGAGCCACTGTACCGGAAGCCCCTGCGCCGAAAGGTGAGCGGCCCCGAGACGGGTAGAGAGCAGCTCCCCCGACGCCATGATGGCTGCCCGCTGCGCCGGAGTGGGCCCGCCGTCTAGTGCCGCCTCTTCAGCCCGCCGCTTTAACCGCGCAAACGCCTCCCCCAGCACATCCCCGGCGTCTACGCCCAGGTCCTCCGCCAGGGCCCAGTGGCGCTCTCGGATCGTCTCAAGCACAGAACCGGTCGCTTCTGCGCCCTCCCCCGCAGCCCGATGACACAGCGCCTCCAACTGATCCGACATGCCCTGCAGGGCCGAGCACACGAGAAACGGGTTGTGGCCGTCGCGCCGATGCCGACGCACCACCTTGGCAATCGTGTCCCAGCAGTCTTGGCTCGATACACTGGACCCTCCAAACTTACATACAACCCATGATGCGTCCGGTCTCGACATAGAACTCCGGCGTGTCTGCGAAAGACGGTGAGCAAAGACGAAAAAACATCCCCGATGTAGGGCCTACGGGACGTAGCGGCGCGGCACACCGGAAGCAGCCTGCGGCCCGGGGACGGCACGCAGGGACTGTGCAGAAGGAGCACAAAAAAAGCGCGCAGGACCGAACATCCCCTCAAGGCCCGGAGGTGTGCGCCGGTCAGCGCGCATGCCATTTTCCTAAATTTGCCCCACGGTCGCCCCAACCCCGCCCTCTTTCACGTTGAGGACGGGGCTCCAGTCCACACGGTCCATGGGAAATGCCCTGAGCGAACCGTTCGGCCACGGCGCAAGGATAAGGCCTACAACTCCGGCACCAGGGGCTCGTCGGAGTTGGACTCTACGTCTCCAGCCCAGTCCCCCTCAAGATGCTTCTGCTTTATTTGCGGCCAGCGCTCGGCGAACGCCTCGAAGAAGGACTCCAGGAGGTCGTAGAACACCTCCATGTGCTTGAGGCTTTCCCGGGTCTTCTCCGTGCCTTTGCCTTCCGCCTCGATGCGGGCAAGAAAGCGCTTGGCGAGCGATCGGTTCTCGCGGACCGTCGCCATGTCCGACTTGAAGTTGTTGAAGAAGATGTCCGGGTGAGAGGCGTAGTAGTTCCGCCGGTTGTTGGGCCCCTCCACCTTGCGGACGAGATCCATGTCGTCGAGTCGCCGCACGGAAATGGAGATGGGCCCTTTCGAGCGGTCCAAGATCTCGACCATGTCGTCGAGAGAAACCGGCTCGCTCTTGGTGAGCAGCAGCCCAACGATGAGCCCCTGCAGCCGCCGGAGGCCGTAGGACTCGTAGATGTTTCCAAACTCTTCAATCAGCTCTTTTTCGACCGGAGACGGTGCTTTCGAGTTGCTCATAGGTTCTGCTGAGAGTGTTGATAAAGAAAGCCAGCTGGAGACTGGCAAACGGTGGGGTGTTGGTTAGATGTTAAACTGCGAAAAGAGTTGCAGATTGATCGTATTTTGGTGCAACTTCCCATCAGTCT
>CAZFJR010000199.1:0-3562 GCA_964519235.1 uncultured Salinivenus sp.
GCCGGCGGTAGAGCCCGCCCGCCTGCATCAGCTCGGCGTGGGTGCCGCGCTGCACAATGCGGCCCTCGTCCAGCACAAAGAGGCGGTCGGCGTTCTGTACGGTAGAGAGCCGGTGCGCAATGATGAACGTAGTGCGCCCCTCCATAAGCCGCTCCAGCGCCTCCTGCACCAGCGCCTCCGAGGCGGAGTCGAGCGACGAGGTCGCCTCGTCGAGCAGCAGCAGGCGCGCATCCCGCAGCAGGGCGCGGGCGATGGCGACGCGCTGGCGCTGTCCCCCGCTCAGCTTCACGCCCCGCTCGCCCACCGCCGTATCGTAGCCCTCCGGCAGATCGGCGATAAACTCGTGCGCGTTGGCGGCACGCGCTGCCTCCAACACCGCCGCGTCCGAGGCGTCGAGCCGCCCGTAACGAATGTTGTCGCCGATGGTGGTGTTGAACAGCTGCACCTCCTGGGACACCGACGCGATCTGTTCCCGGAGCGACTGCCGCGTCACCGTCGCCAGGTCGTGTCCGTCCACGAACACGCGGCCCGACTGCGGCGCGTAGAAGCGCGGCAGGAGGCTCATGAGGGTCGACTTGCCAGCGCCGCTCGGCCCCACGAAGGCAACGGCCTCGCCCGGCGCCACCTCCATTGAGATATCGTGCAGCACCGGCTGGCCCGCGTCGTACGCGAAGGTTACCTCCTCAAGCCGGACACGCCCCTTCACGGGAGGCAGGGCCGTGGCATCGGGAGCGTCACGGAGGCCGGGCGCAGTGTCGAGCAGGTCGAACAGCCGCTCGGTCGCTCCCGCCGCACTGTTAAACGTGGAGTAGAGCTGCGACATGCTCCCCACGCTGCGCGCAATGTTGAAGGCATAGAAGATAAACGCCACGAGGTCTCCCTCCGTAAGCCGGCCCGCGAGCACCTCAATCCCGCCGTACCAGAAGATGGCAACCAGGGCGGCGAAGAAAAACAGCCCCACCCCCGACTCAAACAGGGCTGAGACGAGCACGCGATGACGCGCCGTCCCGAAGAGATCCTCCACCGCGTCGTTGTAGCGGGTCACTTCGTAGTCGGACCGGGCAAACGCTTTTACGACGCGGATGGCCGCGAGGGCCTCCTCCGCCACCGCCGTCGTGTCGGCCAGGCGGTCCTGGATGTCGCGCGCCAGCCCCCGGATCTTGCGCCCAAAGTAGACCGCGAGTCCGGTGACGGCCGGCACGATGAGGAAGATGATGAGGCTCAGGCGCCAGTTCAGCACCACCATCAGCGCCACCGACCCCACCAGCGAGAGCGACTGGCTCAGGAAGTTGGGCAGGGCGTCTTTGACCGCGCTCCGCACCGAGCCGACGTCGTTGGTGAGGCGAGAGGTGAGATCGCCCGTGCGACGGTCTTCAAAGAAGCGCAGGCTTTGGCGGTGGAGGTGGCGGTACACCTTCTTCCGGAGGTCCGCCACCACGCGCTCGCCGGTCCACCCCAGCAGGTACTTCCCGCCAAACGCCGCGGCCGAGCGGGCCAGAAAGAGCCCCACGAGCGCCAGCGCAAGCGTGTCGAGCAGCGCCCGGTTTTCGTCCTGAAAGACCGCGTCCACCAGTTCACGCAGCCCCAGCGGCACCACGAGCGCCACCGCCGCTCCTAGAATTGTGAGCACCACCGCGGCCCCGAGGCGCAGGCGATAGGGCCACGCGAGACGGAAGATGCGCCGGAGCGAGCTCCACAGCCGTGCGGGACGGAGCGACGAGGGTTCGGACGAGGAGGCAGCCTCCGACATGAGCGGCGTGCGGTTCAGGAAAGCATAGCGGCGAATGAAACCTCTGGGTCGAGAACAGGGATTCGACGCACCCGACGCTTTTTGGGAAAAAGAGGCCAAACCCGTATCCCTCTCCGCAGAACGCCTCGGTCGGTGCCCAGGCGGCGCAGTTCCGCGGCGCCCCAGGCCGCAACAAGCGCGGGGGGTGCCTGTGCAAAGAAGTCGCCGTCCGCCTTGCTCATTCCCCCCTCTCCATGACTCGCTTTCTGCTTCTGTGCGCGGCCGCCGCCACGCTGGTTGCCTGCAGCACCGCCACCTCCTTGCTCAACAACGACCGCCGTGCCGCCTACGTCCGCGACAACAGCCTGAGCGGCAAAGACAGCGTTCACGTAATGCAGCAGCGCCTCTACCGCGGCATGCCCATCGATCACGCGCTGGCTGCCCTGGGCCCGCCCCACAGCCAGGACACCACGACGGTGGGCGGTCGCACGCGCGTGGCGTATGTCTACCAGGCACGCGCCAACGCCTTCGACCCTGGCAGCCTGCCCCGCGCCACCGTCTACGCCCAGGACCAGGCCGTGACCGACTGGAACGATCTCCACCGCATCCCCCGCTTCGATGCCTACTACGAAGGCGGTATGTAGCGCACGGAGGCCGGCGGAAACACACTGCTACGGGCCCGGCCACGCGAAGGCAGCGGCGGCCTCTTCCCCTACCGAAACCGCAACACACTCACCCCTAGACTGACGCCCGGCGCGTCGAGGCGCGTCGTGAGGTCGAGGCGCAGCGTGTCGTACAGCAGGCCGTTGACCGACAGGCCCAACTCGTGGTGGACCGCTCCCGCCTGGGACAGCCCAACGCCCCGGCGCCGCAGTCGAAGCGCGGTGTCGTCGTCGACCCACGTGCGCCCGTGTCCCCCGTGCACAATGATTTCGACGTCCTGCTCGACCGCCGCCTGCCACCCGAGCAGTTCGAACGGCACGGTGCGGAAGTTGTGCTCCCAAAAAAAGGCCGCGTGGTGCTCGCCCTGGTAGGGGCGGTCGTCGAGCGTGCGCAGCGCCCCGTACGGCGTGTAGGGCAGGGGGCTGGCCTCAATGACCCCGAAGCGCTGCAACGGCAGCGTGCCGAAGGACGTGCCGACATCGAGCCGAAGGCTGAGCGTGTTGGGCCGGAAGCGGCGCGGGAAGAAGGTCTCGACGTGTGCATTGGCCACGGCCTCCACCCGCGTGAAGTCAAAATCGCTCGCCGCTAGGCCGGGGTCACTGTGCTCGACGGACGCCTGTACGCGGTTTAGGGGGAACACCCCGAGAATCCCCCCGTCTCCCAGTGTAGCCGTGAGCGCCACCGAGCGCATCCATCCCCCCTGCACCGGCGGATTCGGCGGCTGGGTCACGGACCGGCCGAGGACGTTGTAGCTCGTGGTCTTGGCCACGGAGAAGTGTCGCTCGTTGCGCAGCTGAAGCGCAAGGTCTAGCGCTGCTCCCTCAAAGGACTGCCGCAGCGCCAGCCGCATGCGCTCGTTGCCGAAGTAGTCAAAGTACTCCGGCTCGCCCGAGAGGGCCCACAGGCTGTTGGAAAGGCGCGCCCAGACCGGGGCGATGCGCGACCGCGCCCGGTAGCGTGGGTCCACGCCATAGTGGTAGTGGGCCGCCACCTCCGTGTCGTCGCCAAGGCCTGCGGTCGCCGTGCCCCCGTACGACCAGCGCGTAGGCCCGGATGGCCCGGTGCTGTAGCCACCACGGCCCGTCACGTCGAGCGGCCCGACTCGACCATTGAGCCGCAGGCCAACGTGCCCCCCCTCCACGCGGTTGAAGCGAAGAATCGGAAGCCCGC
>CAZFJR010000200.1:0-3469 GCA_964519235.1 uncultured Salinivenus sp.
CCACCACCCGCCGCGATTTCCTGAAAGCCCTCGGCCTCACCGGCGCTGCTCTCACTCTGCCCGGCCTGTCCGCCGCAACGCCTCGTCTCTCGTCCCGTGCCGCGGTAACGGTGACCGGCCGCGTCACGGGGCCGGACGGCGGAATTGAGGGTGTGCCCGTGACCGACGGCGTTACGGTCGTACGAACCGGCACCGATGGGCGGTACGAACTGGCGTCGTCGGCCCGCCGGCCCTTCGTCTACCTCTCGGTGCCGAGGGGGTACCGGTTGCCCACGCACGAGACGGGCACGGCCCGCTTCTACCGGCCGCTCGACGCGACGGGCGGCACGGCGGAGGCGTCGTTCCGGCTCACGCCCCTCGACCGCAGCGACGAACAGCACGCGTTTCTCTTCCTCGCCGATCCGCAGACCCAGACCGAAGCGGAGATGCAGCAATTTCAGAATGAGACCGTTCCAGACGTGCGGGCGACGGCACGCGCCCTGGGCGATCGGCCGGTCTTTGGGGTGGGCGGGGGCGACCTCGTGTTCGACGACCTGTCTCTCTTTTCTGGCTACGAGGCCGCGGTGCGGCAGATGGGCCTCCCGTTCGTACAGGTGGTGGGAAACCACGACCTCAACTTCGAGGCGCCCGCCGATCCCGGCTCCACGGCCACCTTCCGCCGCCACTTCGGCCCCGAGTACTACTCGTTCGACCGCGGGGCCGTCCACTACGTCGTGCTCGACGACGTGTACTGGCCCGGCAGCGACGGCTTCGGGCGGGAGACGGACGACTACTTCGGCCACATCGACGCGATACAACTCGCGTGGCTGGAGCAGGACCTCGCCCTCGTCGACGACGGGCGCCCTGTGGTCGTGTTCACGCACATCCCGCCCCTCAGCACAACCTACGAGCGGCGCGGCGAGCCGAGCCCGTCGGTCCGCGGGCACATTTCCAACCGGGCGGCGCTCTACGCGCTTCTCGACCCCTACGACGCCCACATCGTGAGCGGGCACGTCCACGAGAACGAGCACCGCTTCGCCGACGGTCCGCACGAGCACGTGGTGGGCACGGTGTGCGGAGCGTGGTGGACCGGGCCCGTCTGCTACGACGGGACGCCCAAGGGATACGCCGTCTACGAGGTGGACGGCTCCTCCATCAACTGGCGCTACAAGGCCACGGGCCGCGACGCCGATCACCAGATGCGCCTCTACCCGATTGGGGCCGACCCCGAGGCGCCCGACGCGCTTGTCGCCAACGTGTGGGATGCCACGGACGCGTGGACGGTGGTCTGGTACGAGGACGGCATTCGCAGGGGAGAAATGACCCGGCGTGTGGGCCTCGATCCCCTGAGCCAAAAGCTCCACGCGGGCGAGGATCTTCCCGACACGCATACGTGGGTAGAACCCCAGCCTACCGGGCACCTCTACTACGCACCGGCGAGTTCCGACGCCACTCGGATCCGCGTAGAAGCCACCGATCGCTTCGGGCGCACCTACGTGGCCCGCCCGTCCGACTGACACCGCTCCGCACCCATTCCGCGTCCGTCCCGCTACGGGGGCAAGGCGCGGCCATGACAACGAGACGCCTCCAGGGGCCGCGGGGCCGCTCCCTGCCCTGCGACCACCCGGCGGCGACGGTCTCCCTGATGGGCAGTCCATGGAGAGACCACGACCTCAATCGTCCACGACCTCAACGGTAGCGGTGACGGCAGGACGGTTGTTTTGGGGAACGGTGAGCCTGAGTGGACCGACGGAAAAGGGGGGGGGAATCCGGACGGTGGTATCGAGGGGAACCACCGCCATGGTGCACGCCTGATCGGTGGGCGCAGGCGGCTGCACGACAGGGCGGAGAAGAACCTGACGGGACGTGCGTCTCGTGTCGACGGTGGTGAGTGAGTAGCAGCCGTTGGGGCCCACAGTTCCGCTGAGACGGACCGCCAGGGTGTCAGTCATCGCGAGCTGAGAAGGCACGCCGAGGCGATTCACCCGGGCGAGCGTGGTATCCGGGGGAGGGCGAGAGGCGGGGGCGCTGGAAGACGAGGCGGATGCTTCCTGCGCGGCCCGAGGCCTGCCGCACGCCGAAACAGCGAGGGCCAAAAAGAGGACTGAGAGGAGGGCGCAGGGCAGAAATGGCGCCGTGAGGAAAGGGCGCATGACAGAAAAGCGCATCGGTGTGCGGTCGGTCGGGGCGGTTGCCGCGTGGTCCGTGTCGGCCATTGCGCCTGTCGCCGGAGTGCAGAACGCGTGCCGGGGGGGTTCAGCGGAGGGACACAGGGCCGGAATTCTACCAGCGGAACTTCAGCGGTCCGGACCATGGTCCACAGTGGGCGGGCGCGGCTGTTTCTTCCGTCTGGGGCCGTGCGGAGACCGGGAGCGCCCCTCTCCATCCAACCCGTTTCCATTCGATCGTTCCCATGATGAGATGCAGCAATCTCCTGCCCAGCCCAGTCGGAGCAGGGGTCCGAGGGCGGGTCTTTGGGGAACAGAGCCGGGGCTCACCCAGCCCGAAATGAGCCCGAAAGCAGTTGGCAAATCTGAACTTACGGCGCCCCGAAGAAGAGCTGCGTGGCGTGGCGTCCGTGCGTTGCAAGCTTTTGGAATCCCAAGGCCTAATCTTTGGGATGAAACCGGGCGAGCCCCCTCCATAGTCCCTTGACATTAGAAATCCCCCTATATACCATTTCGGCGCAAGGAGGAGAAGGCATCTGCATATGATTGCCATGTAAAGAGAGGGGGGCCGCAGAATATGTCCTCGGCGGTTCCTACACTCAGGACGGATGAGGACGCCGCACACGTCTGAATCCCGACCGCGAGAACACACTCCACAAGGATATACTAAAGCCCCGCGCCGGGCTGGTCTTTTGGCAGGGACGGGCCGACGCGGGGCACTCACAGTCACCCTGTAAGCCTAATGGATACAATGATACGTAGAGTTGGTTCTGCATTGCGCTCGGGGGTGTCGGTCTTAGGCACCGCCCTGGCGCTATTTGTTTGCGCTTCGTTCTTCGCGGCGACGGCGCTCGGGCAGGGCACTGGTCCGCCCACAGCATCGGTGCAGGAAGACGGGGAAGGCACCTGGCACGATGACGTGCTCCGGATCAAGCTGTCCCCTAGCATGGCCGATGCCGCCCAGCCGGTGAAGCGAAACGGTACGGCGCTGCTCGGCATCTCGTCGGTTGACGCCCTCAACGCCGAGTACAACGCCACGTCGATCGAGCCGCTGTTCGACGTCGGCGGTGAGTACGCGGAGCGCCACCGAGAGTACGGCCTTCACCGGTGGTACGAAATCCGTCTTGAAGACGGAGTGGCCGCAACTGACGCGTCGGTGCAGTCGATCGCGCAGCAGTATAGTTCCGTCTCGGCCGTTACAGTGGCTGAGGGGAAAGCGCGCGCCCGCCTGATCGGGACGGACGCCAACGCTCAGGCGCCCTCTGCGCAGCAGCAGGCGGCCGACCCGCAGCCCCTGATTAACCCGCCCGACGACCCCCTCT
>CAZFJR010000201.1:0-3438 GCA_964519235.1 uncultured Salinivenus sp.
AGCGTCCGCGAAGCCCGTCTCCGCCGGCGCATCGTACACCGGGTTTGTGCCGAGCATGAAGAGCGTGTCGATCTCCCCGGCGCGCATCGATGCGGTCAGGTCGGCCAGGGCCTCGTCCTGCGGCAGGGCCTCGTCCTGCCCAGTGTCGAGGAGCATCACGGTGGTGCCGAGGCCGCCGAGCCGCTGGTTGATGGCCATCGCAAGGGCGTGCACCTCCGGCGGCTGCGATTCGCCCGCCATCACGACCCCATTCGCGCCGGCCTCGCGCAGGTCCCGCGCAACCTCACGGACGTGCAGGCGCTCCTTCTCGCTCCAGGCGGCCTCCGGCGCGTTGCCCACGCCGAGCTCCGCCCCCAGCGCCGCGGCGAACGCCGGGATGCGGTCGGCGCGCATCGAGAGGCGATGGTCGGAGGCTCCGCCCGTAGTGGAGTAGCGGCTCTCGATGGTGTAGAGGCGGCTCATGGTGCCGTCCGCGTCCTCCAGGCGCCGCCCCTCAGCAAAGCCGCTGGAGTTGCGCACGAAGTCGTGCGAGCGGCCGTCGAGGAAGTTGGCGTCGAGGCTGACGATCGTCTCCGCCTCGTCGAGGGCGTAGCGCGGCCGCAGGGGGCGCCCGAACGCCTGCTGCATGCCAAGGCGGCGTGCGTCTTGCCCGGCCCCCGGCGCGTAGGGCACCCACCGCAGGCCCGGGAAGCGGTCTTCCATGCGCCGGCGCATGGCCTGCACGGTGGGCGAGTCGGTATCTTCCACGAGCACCGCCACCTGCCGCTGTTCCGCCTCGGTGCCGAGCCGGCGGCAGAACGCCACAAAGTCGTCCCACGACGCCGGGACACCGCCCTGGCGCACGACGCGGGAGCGGTCCGGATCGTAGAGGTTCAGGACCGAGGCCTGCTCGAAGGGGCTGGTCCCCTTCTGCCCCACCGGGTGGTCGCCATTTCCCTCGATCTTGGTCGGGCGCCCCTCGTTGCTTTTGGCCACAACCGGGCGCACCACGCCGCGGAAGGGCATGGCCGTGGCGTAGTAGTCCGCCACGCCGGGCATCACCGTTTCCGGATTCTCAGCGTACGGCAGGATTTTTTCTTCCGGGCGGCGGCAGCCCGCCAGGCCCGCCATGGCCATCGCCGCGCCCATCAGTTGGAGGAACTGGCGGCGCGACGCTCCGCTGGGTGGTTCGCTGTCGCCGGGCGCAAACTCAAGAAGGTCGTTGCCGTCCGTCTCCGTGTCCGACTCGGACCAGTGGCGCCAGAACGTGGGTCCCTCCGCGTCCTCGCGGTCGGCCGTTTCCGGGTCTACGACGTCTAGCTCGATCATACTGCGCTGTAGCGTTGCGGGGTGAGGGTCGGGCGTTGGACAGGGGCGAGTGTTTTGCGCTCCGAGATGCGCGCTGCTGAACGCAGAACGCTCAACCCTAATGGATTAGTAGTGACAGGCCGAGCAGTTAGTAGGCGGCTGGATGCCCTGATCCCGGATCCGATCCAGGTTGCGCTCCACAAAATTGGCCGGCTGCGTGTAGCCCATCGTCGTGATCTCATCGTTGGGGCGCAGGTACTTCTCCGGCTGGCGGTGGCAGTCGAGACACCAACCCATGGACAACGGCTCGGCCTGGTACACGCCCTCTGCGCCCATCTTGTCGATGCGGCCGTGGCACGTCTCGCATCCCACGCCCTTGTTCACGTGGGCAGCGTGGCTGAAGTGGGCGTAGTCGGGAAGATGGTGCACTTTCGTCCACTCAATCGGCTCCTTGTTGGCCCAGCTCTCGCGCACCGCCTGCAACTTGGGCGAATTCTGCTTGATCTGGTTGTGGCACGTCATGCACGTTTCCGTGGCCGGCACGTTGGCGTGCTTCGAGTTGGCCACGTTGGTGTGGCAGTACTGGCAGTCCATCCCCAGTTTGTCCACGTGAATTTGGTGGCTGTACGGGACGGGTTGCTCGGGCTGGTAGCCCACAACCTTAAACTCCGGCGAGAAATAGTACCAGACCAAAAACACCAGCAGCACGCCCCCAAGGAGCGAGGCTCCAAGCGAAAGGAGCGGAAAGGTGTTGGCCTTCTTCGGAAAAAGCTGCGGCATACCAAGACACCATTCAACAGGAACATATGGGCCGTCTTTCCCCCACCGTTTGGGAGCGGATGCCCGTCCGCCTCCCTTCTTCTAAATTCAGGTTCGGCGCAATATGAATGTACAGCAGAACCTCCAGCAACCCAAGACCCCCGCCCGCTTTAGGGCAAATCCTATGCGATTTACGCCAAACCTTAACGGCTGCCCCTTCGGGATGTTAAACCGAAGGCACGAAGCCGCTTTGTGCTGCCCCGATGCGCGAGCTTTCTACAGCGCTTCCTGCCTGCACGGCGCTTCTTCCGGGGAACTGCTCCGTAGGCTGGGACCGCCCATCTACAAGATCCGGGTCGTTTCAGGAATGTGATATTTCCACGGGTTGCGGCGCCTTTCGTTCTCTCCCCAACGCCCCCTCCAACTCTCTTCCCGACTTGGCTCTCGCTCCCAAAGCCAGGCAGGCAAAGGTGCTTTCCTGTGGCCTAAAGATGCGGAAAAATGGCAGATGTATTGCTCCGAGTCTTGTTGAGCCTGCGTACGTGCTTTGCTGCACGCACACTTCACGCATACTTCAGCAGGTTCCTCGGCAGGCTCTTCGGCAGGTTCTCGGGGAGAGCCTTGAAGCCCTCCGCACGACCCTTCCCATTCCCTCGCCGCTCCAAACCAGGTTAATGGCATCAGCCGCTCCCCGAGGCTTCGCTCGTACGGACCCCGTAGCACATGCGGAGAAAACTCGCGGACATTGCGGTCCGCACCTGCACACGATTCTCCTCCCGTGGATTCCCTCCTGAAAGGCGTTTCCCACGGAGGGCACCGCGGCACGTGGCGCACCAAGCCGTCTTGCCTCGCCGAGTTTCTAGAAGTCGTACGATGCCCCTACGAAGAAGACGCGCCCCGGCTCCGGAATGGGCGTGCGGGTGTACGGATTCTTCGCGTTTAGGTGGTTCACGTAGTCGGTGTCGGTGAGGTTGGTCACGCCGCCTTCCAGCGAGATGCCGCGCCCAATGTCGACCCCCCCTTGGAGATCGAGCGTGAGGGAGCCGTCGGTCGGCCTTTCGCCCAGCGCCTCAGCCACGCGGTCCTGCCTCGCGGTGGCGGTCAGGGTGCCCTCCACGTACACGCGCCCCCCTTGTGGCTCCCAGCGCAGCCCCAGGTCGCCCCGCAGCGGTGCCATGCCCAGCGCCGGCTGGTTGGTCTCCAGGTTCTTGCCCCAGAGATAGCTCCCGGACACACGGGCGGTGAACGACGCGAGCAAGGCGACAGAGGCTGACATTTCGCCGCCGTAGAACGTGGCCGCCCCGTTGGTGTAGCGGTACGGTCCCTCCGCGAAGATGGGGAGCGGCAACATCGGATCGACATCGGTGCTGTCGAGCGTGATGTAGTTGGAGA
>CAZFJR010000202.1:0-3415 GCA_964519235.1 uncultured Salinivenus sp.
CCGAACTGGTGAAGGAGAAGGGGGAATAGTTCCTAACGTGAGGACCGCCAATCATGGACGTACCGCCACCTGAACGCGTCTCGCTCGACGTCAAGATGCAGCGGCTCAACATCGAGTGGGCCGACGGGCACGCGTCGGTTTTTCCGCTGGATGGATTGCGGGAGGCCTGTCCGTGTGCGGAGTGCGAAGGGGAAACGGTCGAACGCATTCCGAAGCCGGGCTTCCTGCACATCTTCCGGCAGACGAACCGCTGGAAAAAGGTCCACATCGAGAAGGCCGGGAGTGTGGGGCTGCGCATCACGTGGGACGACGGGCACAGCGGCGGCATCTACTGGTGGGACCGGCTGCGGGAATTACAGCCTCCAGAGGAGTAGTTCGGAAATCCTTTTCCGCGTTCTCAGGAAAGAGTCTCCTATCCGAGCACACCAAACCCAAAGCGGGCGAACGGCCAGAGATAGTACACGAGGCCTCCCACGACGAGCGCCGGAAGGGTCGTGTAGATCGTCGCGATGAGGGCGGCCTTCATGTCGATGGCCATCAGGGGGAACAGCGCGTCGCCGTCTTGACTGATGGCGTTGGCGACCAGGGCCGAGAACGGGATCGCTTCTTCGACGGCGTAGAGCTGCGCGAAGATGATCTGAGGCGTGCAGCCGGGCACGAGGCCCAGCGCGGCCCCCGCCATGGGAGCGACCACGCCGGCGGCCGCGGACAGGGCCTGAAGGTCGAGCGAGAAGACGCCCATGGTGTATTCGTAGAGGAGGTAGCCCGCGATGACCCACACCGTGACCATGGAGGTCTCCAGGGCAGCGTGCTGAAACGTCTCGTAGGCGCTCCCGAAGCGCTCGCGGACGTGGCCGGACTCCGTCTCCCCCATGTGGTGCCGACCGATGAAGTAGAGGTAGAACGAGAGCGCGGTGCCCAAGAGCCCGGCGACAGTGAAGAGCCCAAAGAAGGTGGGGGCTACCTCCAGCGCCACCTCCGGAGCGCCCCGCGCCAGGTACATTACGCCCGCCACGAGCCCCGCGAGCGCCACGATCCACCAGAGGACGTGCACGCCGTGACTGATGGTGCTCATCATGCTGGCGGAGTGGTCGGGAGCCGAGGGAGCCCGCCCGGAGGCCTCCGTCGTCGAAGGTCCGCAGGACGGGGGGGCGGAAGCGCAAGTACTGTCAGTCGAACCGGATTCAGGCAGGTTTCCTTCAGACAGACGTTCGTCAGCGGTCCGGCGTTCTCCGAGGGGTTGAGCGGACCGAAAGGATTGAGACGGCCCAGAGTCAGGACCCCGTTCGGCCGTTCGATCCTCCGGGGCGCCGGTTGGCACACTGGGGCCGGCCGTGGCCACGCTGGTGGTGGCGAACCCGCCGGGGCGCACCGACGCGGCGATGCGCTCCACGGCGGCGTCCACCCGCTTGATGCCCAGTCCCCAGTAGTCGATGGCGTAGCCGAATGCGACGCTCGCCACGAACGCCAGCCCGTAGGCGTAGAGGCCGGCCCCGGGAGCGATGGCGAGAATCACGAACGCGGAGTCGCCAGCCGTGGCGCCGAGGGTGGCCACGACAGAACCGAAGCTGATGGTGCCCCGAACGTACAGGGGCATCGCCACGATGGCCCCGCCGCAGCCGGGCGTGAGGCCCAAGAGCGCTCCGGCAATGGGCTGCATCCGCTTGTGGTTCTTGAGGAAGGTTACGATCCGGCCGCTGGTGCGGTACTGAAGGTAGCTGAACAGCAGCACCGTCACCGCGACGAACGCGCTGACCTGGACAAATCCGTCCCGGAGCGAGACGAGGAGGATGTCGAAGGCGTCCTGGAGCGTCATAGACCGGGCGAGTCTTCAAGGACAGAAGGAGCCGTACGGACGGAAGAGTCCGTTTGGGTAGAGTTATGCTCCGGTTTTCCCGAGCAACAAGATAATTTAGCCGGCACTAAATCGTTCCGCGTGCCCAAGTGCTCGTCCACACTTCCATGCCTCCACCCGTCCACCCCTCTACGATTCCACCACCACTTTCTGCGCCACGGGGCGGCCAATGAGCTGCTCCGCGCCGTCCACCGCCACGACGAGCAGCCCGTCGAGCGGGCGGGTGTTAACGACTTCAACGGTCGCGCCGGGGAGGAGGCCGCGCTGCTCCAGGAGGTCGAGCAACTCTCCGTCCTCGTCGGCGATGTGATCGATGGAGGCCGCGTCGCCCTCTGCTAGATCCGCGAGCGAGCGGGTGGGCAACTCGTCGACGGTGCCGTCGCGTGCTGGGATGGGATGGCCGTGCGGGTCGCGTTCGGGGTGACCCAGCATCTCCTCAATGCGATCCTCGAACCGCTCGGAGATGTGGTGCTCCAGGATCTCGGCCTCCTCGTGGATCTCGTCCCACGAAAACCCCATCACGTCCTTCAGGTACAGCTCCAGCAGGCGGTGATGACGAATCACCTCGAGGGCGACGGTGCGCCCCGGATTGGTGAGCGTTGCCCCCTCGTAGGCCTCGTACGTGAGGAAGTCGAGCTCACCGAGCCGCTTGATCATGTTCGACGCCGAGGCCGACGAGACCTCCATCGCCTGCGCCAGGTCGCCGGTCGACACGGGAGCGCCCTCATTCTCTTCGAGCTTGTAGACGGCCTTAAGGTAATCCTCGATCGAAGGGCTCCGCATGAAGGGACAGCACCAGGGAAAGGTTGATTGACGCTCGTTGGTACGCTCGCGGGAAAGAGATGTTACCAGATACCACGGGAGAAGAGGGGCGCAGGGAGGGAGAAAGAAAGGGTCGGATCTGAACGGGCGGTGTCAAATTCAATGGAAATAGGACCGTCCAATCCGGCATCCCTCGCCGGTGCCTGCTACGTTGTCCCACCGATCTTAGGGCGTCCCTGCCGCCCTCGGCCGACCGTCTCGAACTGACTCTCTGAGAGCACGACCCTGCACCATGCCCGACGATGCTCCGTCCTTGGCCTCCATGAGCACGGCCTACGATCCGTCCGACATTGAGGAGAAGTGGTACGACTATTGGGAAGCGCACGGCTTCTTCGAGGCCGACGCCGATAGCGACGCCGACTCGCACGTCATCATGATGCCGCCGCCCAATGTGACCGGGCGGCTGCACATCGGCCACGCGCTGCAGGATTCTATTCAGGACGCCCTTACACGCATCCACCGCATGAAGGGCGACGAGACGCTCTGGATGCCGGGCCTCGACCACGCGGGCATCGCCACGCAGAACGCCGTGGAGAGCAACCTCCGCGAGCAGGAGGGCAAGACGCGCCACGATCTCGGGCGTGAGGCGTTCGTGGAGCGGGTCTGGGCCTGGAAGCAGGAGTACGGCGACCTCATCCTCGACCAGAAGCGCACCCTCGGCGACTCGTGCGACTGGAGCCGCGAGCGCTTCACGATGGACGAGGGCTTTACGCGGGCCGTGCAGGAGGTCTTCGTGCA
>CAZFJR010000203.1:0-3369 GCA_964519235.1 uncultured Salinivenus sp.
AATGCTCCTGCCCCACGAACTCGTCGAGCGTACGGGGGCGCATGCGGTCGGCCAGCGGGGCGCGCTCCTGTCGGGCCTGCTCGGCCCGTCGGTCAAACAAGTCCGGCATAGGGAGGGCGGTGGTGAGCAGATGAGAACACGGGGGGCAGCCGGAAGGCTGCACGGTCCGGAAAAAGGCACGTTCCTGGGCCACGAAGCCGTAGGAGGGGAAGCCGGTTGGCCTCCCAGCAATTTTACTACCCGGGCATTGGCCGGGGGAGTAGTCCACCTCCCCGCTCAGTCCCTACGTTTTGAGCCCATCTCTTTTTCTCTTTATCCTCTAGGTCCTTCCTCAACATGCCCATCGCTACTCGCCCCCGCCTTCTCCGGAATCTCTTTCGGCGTTCCGCTCTCGGCCTCTTCGCCCTGCTCTTGGCCGCGGCCCTCGTGCCGAGCGCACATGCCCAGTTCGGCGGTACGACGGTCAACTTCTGCACCACGTTTGAGTCCTCCCCACAGACCGAGCGGGCGCGCAGCGTCGTGTTCGACCTCTGGGACCCGGACGACGAGACCTGGGAATCGAGCAACCGCATCATCCAGACCTTTTCGGGGGATACGCTCACAGAGCTACTTCTGCAGGAGCGCGACTCAGTGACCGGAAACTGGAGCGATGCCCTCCAGGCTCTTCCTGCCTACGACGCATCCAACCGCCTCGATGCGTGCACGGTGAAGGAGGAGAAGGACGGATCGTTTGTGAACCTTCTTCGCTTCGATCGGACGTACACCGCCGCCGATCTTCTCGACGAGCAGGTGCTGGAAGACTGGGACACGACCGCCGCCCATCCCACCGGCACCTGGGTGCGCTTCTTGCGCTCCACCTTTCGCTACGATGCCGCCGAGAACGACACCCTGGAGGTGGTGGAGGCCTGGGACTCTACCTCCGGGGCGTGGCGCCAGAGCCGACGCTTCCGTCGAACGTACGACGCCGAGAATCGGCTGACGGAGGAGAGGGAGGAGACATGGAACCCACTTGCCCAGTCGTGGGAGAATGCCCGTCGCACTCAGACCACCTACGCCAGCGACTCGACAGTGGCGATCACCGAAACCTGGGACGGCAGCGCGTGGGTCAACAGCGCGCGCACCATCACCCACCTCAACAGCAACGGTCTCCCCACCGACAGCCGGACCGACCAGTGGGACGCGGGCCTCGGCACCTGGGTGAACGACCAACGGTCCACCAATGCGTACACGATCGACGACGGGACGGAGAAGCTGGCGCGGGTCGTGGGAGAAGACTGGGACGAGGGCACCGGCACGTGGAAAAACAGCGATCGCACGCGCTTCTCCTACGACAGCATCATCCCGGTGGAACTGGCCGGCTTTGCGGCACAGCCCCGGGGAGCACGCGCGGTGCACCTGACGTGGCAGACCGCGAGCGAAACCAACAACTCGGGCTTCGCCGTGCAGCGACAGACAGAGGCCTCTTCCTGGACCACGCTCCGCTTCGTGGAGGGCGCCGGGACGACGTCGCGGGCACAGTCGTATCAGTTTACGGACCGGACCGTGCCGTACACCGCCGAGACGCTTCGCTACCGCTTAAAGCAGGTCGACCTCGACGGGTCGTCTGAGATCAGCCGTACGGTGACGGTGTCTCTCGCCTCGCCCACAGAGGTGCGCCTCCAAGCACCCTTCCCCAATCCGGCTCGCACGCAGGCCACAGTGCGCTACGAAGTGCCGGTGGAGACGGACATTGAGATTGCCGTGTACGACCTGCTGGGGCGCCGCGTGGCCACCCTTGCGGACCGCCGCGCGCCCGCCGGACGCGCCCAGGTCCAGCTTCGCACCGGCCCGCTGCCAAACGGCCCCTACCTGTTGCGCCTCCGGGCCGCTGACCAGGTCCGTACCCGTCGGTTTACCGTCGTCAAGTAGCCCCTGCGGCGAACGGGACACACAGTGATCTGCAAAGAACTGCATCGGCTACGCTGCGACGTCGAAGTCGGAAAGGTTGCGCGCGTGCACCAGACACGCAGAGATGTCCTCGGCGGTCAGGTCCGGAAACTCCTCGATGATCTCGCCTGGAGAGGATCCGGAGGCCGCATATCCAAGGATGAGACCCACTCGCGAAAGCTCCATAGCAATTCTGGTTCGACACGCACACAACGACAAAACTCACCTGACCCAGGCGAGGAACCGTTCAGATGCAGCCTGTGCCGTTCGAACTGAAACGTATGACAACGTATTCATTCGTTTGCGTCGTCGTTCTCGACAAACAAAGTCGAGATGGTCTACTGACACCGATGGAGAGTGGCAGCAGCCCGGGTTCAGGTGTAGTGATCGTGTTATGGCGCTCCTACAGATCGCCAAGCTCTACGATTTCCTCTTCTCCCTCAAGCATATCGACGGCCGGACGGAGCGTCTGCTTCAGGATTTGTCGCATTCGCCGATTGGACGTATTCCCACAGGTGACCCAGATCACCTTCGGGGGCGGTCCAATTCGATCAAGCAGACGCAGAAAATCACTGTCCTTGGTCATCACTATGACCTCTGCCTTTCTCGCTGCCCGATAGATCTCTTCATCCCCGGCATCCCGCAGTCCGACAGCGCGGACAGACTGTGCTTCGATCTCCTCGTAATTGCGGTTGGTCCACGCCGCAAGGGCGGGAGAAAGCTGCGCGTCAATCTAAATCTCGGTCATGCCGCTAAAACGGGATGGTCAATCCGACGACTGGCGTAGCGAAGCGATGCCTCAATATCCTCTTCTTCCAGGTCGGGCATCTCTTCGAGAATCTGCTCATGCGAAAGACCTGCCGCCAGCAAATCCAGCACATCAATGACGCGGATTCGCATCCCCCGAATACAGGGTCGCCCTCCGCACTGATCTGGATCAATCGTGATTCGTTCTTTCCAATCCATGGTTCGGCGAAGTTAATGGATTTACATTTTACCAATCAACGGACCAAGACCGGGAATGCTTCCGGAGCGCGATAACGGCGAAGCTCCGCCGCGTAGGGCACGGCAGGGCTCATTCACAGCACAAGACATTCACCACGCTCGCTGCGGGCACGGCCCTACGTCGGCAGCAGCGGTTGGTTATGCATGAGCCTATGAACTTACTAAAACCGCAGGAATGGAACTCTATGACCCTTCAACAGCGCATAGACTATCTCAACTCGCGCGACGTACGTACTCGATCAGAAGTTGTCGTGGATGGTAGTGCACGAGTTGGTGAGTCCACACCTACGAGAAAGTATCAAGGACTTACGGGAGATTTGTGTGTAGGAGGATGGTACGAATATGAGGAAAGGGTACGCACCGCAGCACAGACTTTTAAGAGCAAATTTTCTGATGCATAACTATATGTTGAGCCGATCCATTCCGTGGTACATCACG
>CAZFJR010000204.1:0-3280 GCA_964519235.1 uncultured Salinivenus sp.
GAAAGGCCGAGTCGTCGATGCCCTCGGCCCCGCCCCAGGTCCCGCCGACGGCAATGTTCATCAGGAGGTGGAATTTTTGATCGAAGGGCCACTCCTGCCAGTCGTACTGCGGGCGGTTCTGGAAGGTGAAGTACCGCGTGCCGTCGACAAACACGCGGATTTCGTTCGGCGTCCACTCCATCGCGTAGGTGTGGAAGGCGGCCGTCGCGTCCGGTACAGTGGTAGAGGCCGTGCGCTCCGTGTCGTCGATGTGGTTGAACGCCTCGGTGTGGATGGTGCCGTGGACTACGCCCTCGTCGTATCCGACGTGCTCCATGATGTCGATTTCGCCGTTGTCGGGCCAGTACTGGTCGCCGTAGGTATCCTCCTCGGCCAGCATCCAGAGGGCGGGCCAGGTGCCCGTGCCCGCCGGCAGCTTGGCCCGGATCACAAAGCGGCCGTATTTCCACGACGCCTCGCTGTTGAGGCGGGCGGAGGTGTAGGGGCGGCCCTCGTACGATTCCTTGCGGGCTTCGATGATGAGATGGCCGTTTTCCAGCCGGGCGTTGGCCGTGTCCTCGCGGGTGTAGTACTGCTCTTCCTGGTTGCCCCAGCCGTCGCCGCCGGTCTCGTAGGACCACTTGTCCGAGTCGGGGAGGCCCTGCCCGTCAAACTCATCGCCCCACACCTGCGTCCAGGTCACGGTGTCGCTGGTGGGATCCACGCGCACGCTCTTCGTCGCCGTGTCGGTCGCGCCGTCTTCATCCGTCACGGTAAGCGTCACTTCGTAGCGGCTCGACTCCGCGTACCGGTTGGCCACGCTTTCATCGTAGACGTGCGTAACCACCGCCCCAGTGGTCGACGCATCGTCCCCAAAGGTCCACTCGTAGGACGCGATCTCGCCCTCCGCGTCGCTGGAGGCCGAAGCATCGAACTGCACCTCGGCCCCGGCCGTAGGCGTGGCGGTCGACACCTCAAAGGCAGCCGCAGGCGCCGTGTTGGCCGTTGATTCGCCGCCGCTCCCCCCCGAATCGCACCCGGCGGTCACAACAATCAGCGGAAGGGCCACGAGAAGCGATCGCAGAGACACAAGCAGACTCATCGGTCGGTACAGGGATTGGGAGCAGGCGGGGATCCGTCGTGCGTCACCGGGCGCCTCGCTACTCGGCCGATTCCGGAAGGGCGGGCCGCCGCCGGATCTCGTCGATGTAAATTGTGCCCGTAAAGGTGTTCGGGTTGTTGTCGTTGATCAGGATTGCAGTTTCCCCGATGCGGGTCGGGTCCACCGGCACCCCGTCAAACTGCACGAAGTTGTCGCGGAAGTCGAAGTAGTACGTGGCGTATTCGCCGTTGGCCGGCACCTCCGCCACGAGTTCGGGCACGGTGGGGTTGGCGTCCGCGTTGTCGCCCGCGCCGTTGAGCGCCGTGCGGAGAATCGCCGGGCCGTCGCTCGAGGTCGTGACGCGGACGCGCATCTCCACGACGGGGGTGCTCGAAAAGTCAGTCGGGGCGTTGAAGGGCCTCACGATGCCCGGGAAGTTGCCGCTTCCGCCCAGGCCGTTGCCGTCGATGCGCAACTGTCCGTCTTCCTGGCTGATGCCCGGCCCTCCGAAGGCAAAAAAGCCGTCCACCCCGCTTTCGAAATCGGTAATGGTCTGTGGCCCGATGACCGTGCCGGCAAACCGAACCGTGACGGCCACGTCTCCCGCCCGGAAGCGAATGGGGGACGCGTAGCTGCCCGATTCTCGCGGCCCCGCGAACGTGACGAGGAAGGTGCTCGTCCCGTTGTCCGGAGTGCCGGTTTCCTCGCCCACCTCCACCGTGTAGGCGTCTGGGACGCTGGCAGTGTCGGGGCGTGGGCGCTCGCTGAGGCCCTGGTATTCGAGCGTAAGCGTGTCGCTCTGCACCGAGTCCGGAAACACGCGGAACTGAACCTGAGGCGTTACCGGCGCGATGACACCGGCAGGTGCATCAACGGACGGCCCCGTGTCGCATCCCACCAGCGCAGAGCTGGACAGGACGGCAAGTAGCAACAAAAGCACCGGGCGAAAAACAGCAGAGCGGTCGGTCATGGCGGAAAGTCCCGTTTCAATCCGGGCGGTAATGGTCAGGAAATCATGTGAGTCTCCAGTGGGGGAGCGACTGGGCCTACAGGTAGCCAGGGTTTTGCTCAAGCGCCGTGCCCTGGTCAAGCTGCTCCTGCGGGATGGGGAAGCGCTCGTTGACGCCCTCCTCAAAGCCCTCGTCGGCCAAGAGGTCGGTGCGGCCCTGCCGCACGAGGTTGAAGAAGCGCTGGTACTCCATCGCGAACTCCACGCGCTGCTCGTGCCAGATGATGTCGCGGAGGTCGCTCTGGGTGGTGGTCGTGATGTCGGGCAGCACGCCGTCGGGGTCGTTGGACGGGTCGGCGTCGTCGTCGCGGGCCCGAGCCCGCACCTTGTTCAGCGATGTCAGGGCCGCCTGCGGATTGCCCGCTTCGTTGGCGGCCTCGGCGTGCCACAGCAGCACGTGGGCGTAGCGGATGACCCGCCGATTGGTGGGGCCCTTGCGCGGACCGGAGGGCTGGCGGGCGGCCGGCAGCCATACCTTTTCGTTGAGGTAGCCGCTGGGGCCATTCGCGGAGCAGGCCCCAATCACCTCCACCGTCTCGGTGTTGCCCTGCGGCCCAGTGATCGTTTCGCCGCCTTCAATGATGGTGGCATCGCGGCGCGGGTCGTTGGCCTCGAAGGCATCGTAGAGGGACTGCGTGGGGCAGTTGAAGCCGTAGCCCCAGGTCGCGCGGCTGTTCTGAAAGGTGGTGCCCACGGTGCCCTCCAGGCCGTTGGTGATGTCCACGTGGTTGATCTCGAAGACGGAGCCGGGCCCAAACTCGCCCCGCTGGTCAAACACGCGGCTGTAGTCCGGGTCGAGGCTATAGCGCCCGGAGCTGATGATGTCCTGCGCCAGCGTCTGCGCCTCGCTCCACTCCTCCTGGAAGATGTGCGCCTTCACGCGAAGGGCCTTTGCGGCCCCCTCCGTAGCGCGGCCCAGGTCCGGCGCCGTGGGCGACAGGGCAGAGGCGGCCTCCTCCAGGTCCGTCTCGATCTGGGCCCACACCTCCGGCTCCGGGGAGCGCGGCACGTCGGCGTCGGAGGCAGGCAGCGGCTCGGTGATGAGCGGAATGCCTGGCCCGTCGTTGGCACGGTCGTCGCCCAGGCCGTACATCTTCAGCGCGTAGAAGTGGAAGTACGCCCGCAGGAATTTGGCCTCCCCGACGATCTGCGCGCGCCGGGCCGCGTCCATGTCCGCAATGTCCGGGACG
>CAZFJR010000205.1:0-1865 GCA_964519235.1 uncultured Salinivenus sp.
GCAGTCGGTGTACTTGCAGTTGATGCAGGGCTCGGTGACGACGTACGGCATGTGGGGGAGAAAGCAACAGAAAGAGCAACGCGACAGCAGGGCCCGAACTCGATCAGCAGTCGTCTTTCCCCGACCGGCACCGGCAGAGGGCCACCATGCCGTGGGCATCCACGACGAGCAGTCGCCGACGACCGCGGCCCGCATCCAGGACAACGCCCTCGGCGGCGCGCTCCTGGAGGCACGTGAGCACCGCCGCGGGCGTCAGCCGAAACCAGTCTGAGAACCGTCGGAGTGTCCCGACAGCCTCGCCGTCTTCGGCGATGTAGAATGGGGGCGTGGTGGGCGAAGAAGCAGGCATCGGAACCGAGGACGGCAAGGGGCTGGGCACTGGCGGGCGGGGCGTCCGACAAGGCAGGCGGCCGGAGCGGACAGGCAATCCCAGTCAAAACGAAGCCAGGAATCCCGTAACTGCAGGACTCGAAAACACTTAAGACCGCTCCCTCTTTTCAAGTTTTACGTGCCAAAAAGCTTTTTATTGACATTTTCTATACAAAACCCTACCCTTTGAACACAAGTACGGAGCCGCTGGCATTGCGCCTCAATTGTTCTCGTCTGTCTTGTCCCCCGTCCATGTCCCTTACGAGCCTCATACAGTCCGATACGAAGCGACAGCTCCTGGAGCTGATGAAGCGCCGCGGGGAAATCACCCTCGACGACGCGACGGACGCCATCGACCGGGCGCGTCCGACCTTGCGTGACCACCTCGACCAGATGGGACGCGACGGCCTGGTGGCGCGCCGGTCGCAAAAGCAGGGCCGGGGCCGTCCGTGCATGTGCTATCGCACAACCCCGCGTGCCGAACAGCTCTTCCCGAGGCATGCAGGGCCGCTGTTCGCGGAGCTTTTGCACTACCTGGAGGCACAGGGCAAAGAGGCCCTAATCGGAGACTTCTTCGACTCTTTCTGGGAGGCACGCCGGGAAGCCGTAGAGCGTCGGCTTTCGACGTCGGTGGAGGCGGCCAGCACGCACCAGATTGTTGACGCGCTCGAAGAGGTGCTGCAGGAGGGAGGGTTCATGCCCGAGGTGCGCGTGCAGAACGACCGGGTGACCATCCAGGAGTGCAACTGCCCCTTTGCCGAAGTTGTGGAGGCTACCGACCGGCCGTGTGCGTCGGAGGGCTGTTTCTACGAGGCGCTCTTCGATCAGGTGGAGCGAACGGGCCATATGCCGGAGGGCGATGCGGCGTGCGTCTACCGGGTCCGGTAACCTCGTCGGAGAAGGAGTTTCGAGTCCACCGATGCCCTTTCTGTTCCGGAAAGGGCCGGGACTCGGTGCCTACGCGGCTGGAGGGTGTTTGCTGGACGGTCAACATCCACCCCGGCAGGCCTGTGGTCGATGCGCCTCCGAGGCAGGGTGGGGACGAGAGGGGAGCACTCGCCACATCGACTTCCGAACTTAGTGCGCGCAACGGGCCAGGTGTGCACAACAGGCCAGGGCAGGGGACGAGCCATGCATCAGTACTCGGGGACAGGAGCAGTACTCGGGGACAGGAGCGTCTCGGTCCGTTTCCGTGTGGCCCGCCTTCCCCTCCAGTGGTGTTTCTTGGGCCAACCGTGTTTTCGGGCCCACAGGCTCTCGGGCCAGCGGCGACGTAGGCGCGGACATCGTGGTGCTGGAGTCGCTCGCTCTGCCGGAAACCGGGCACGTCGAGACAGCAGTTTGGCGGATGCTGGCGCCATTGCCTCTCGGGCGGCAGCTTCCCCTCTCCCGTTGGAAGCACCGGAGGGGGAGCGCTGTGAGGCCTCGGCAACGGACGAAGCGACCCCCTCGAACCAGCTTGAAATCGAGACGGGGTCTTAGGAGTTGGCCTCCAT
>CAZFJR010000205.1:1965-3261 GCA_964519235.1 uncultured Salinivenus sp.
CGACCCCCTCGAACCAGCTTGAAATCGAGACGGGGTCTTAGGAGTTGGCCTCCATTTGCGCCTTCGTGGTGTGCGTGGGCGTGGCGTTCAGCGGATCCTCCGGCCAGTAGTGCTTGGAGTAGCGGCCGCGCATGTCCTTGCGGACCTCGTAGTAGGTGTCGGCCCAGAAGTGGGCGAGGTCCTGCGTGATCTGGACCGGGCGCTGAGCGGGCGACAAGAGGTGTAGCGTGAGGGGCACGCGGCCGTTGGCGATGCACGGCGTCTCGGTCTGGCCGAACATCTCTTGCAGGCGCACGGCGAGGACGGGCGTGTCGGGGTCGGAGTAGTCGATGGCCCGATCGTAGCCGCTGGGGACGGTGACGTGGGTGGGCGCCCAGTCCTCCAGCCGATCGCGCTGGTCGTAGGTGAGCAGTTCGCGCAGAATGTTGGGGAGATTGAGCTGTTGGAGATCGTCGGCGCTCTTTTTTCCGTACAGATGCGGCAGGAGCCAGTCCTCCAGCGAATCGAGAAGCGCCGCGTCCCGCACGTCCGGCCAGTCGCTGCCGAGGTGGTGGTGCAGAAACTGGATGCGGTGCTGCAACTGGCGGGCGTGGTCGGTCCACGGCAGTAGGTCCAGCCCCTCCTCTCGGAGGCCGGCGGCCAGCGCCTCGGCCACGGCTGTGGGATCGGGCGATTCGAGCGGGCCTTCCGTGAGCGTGAGGGCGCCGAGCTGTTCGCGGCGACGGGCCTGGACGCGCTGTGCGTCGGCGCGCCACGACACGTCCCGGTCCGTTTCAATCTCGTCGCCGAAATAATCGACGATCTCGTCCTCGCTAATGGGGGCGGCCAGGAAGATGCGGTTCTCCTGCCGCCGGGCGTCGACGTGGGCGGTCACGAGATAGTCGGCGTCGGAGAGCAACTGGGGCCGCGGCAGTTTCGCGGCGCGGCCGGTGCGGAGTCGGAAGCGACCGGTTTGCCCCTCGCGCCGCTGTGCAATGCGGTCCGGGTAGGCAAAGGCGGTGAGCAGGCCCGCTGCCTCCACGTCGCCCTCTTCCTCGCGGTCCACCCCGAGGGAGCGTTGCCAGTGGTCGGCCATCTTGCGGACGTGGCCCACGGCGCCGTACGGCACCACGTAGCTGCGGGCGTGGTTGGGGGTGGGGCGCTCGCCACGGCGGAGGCGATGAAGGGCCTCCAGCCGCAGCCGCAGGTCTACGTCCGGGGCCTCGCCCTGTCCCTTGAAAATGTCGCGCTCGCTCAGGAGCGCCGCCAGGTCGCATGCCACGGCGCCGTGTCCGAGGGCACGGGCGTTGATCAGCA
>CAZFJR010000206.1:0-3247 GCA_964519235.1 uncultured Salinivenus sp.
GCGTTGATGATGGACTGCGCGAGCACGGTAGCCGTCGTGGTGCCGTCGCCGGCGTCGTCGTTGGTCTTCGACGCGGCTTCCTTCAGAATCTGGGCACCGACGTTGGGAAGCTTTTTCTCCAATTCAATCTCCTTCGCGACGGAGACACCGTCCTTCGTAATCGTTGGGGCGCCGAAGGACTTGTCGAGCACCACGTTCCGGCCTTTGGGGCCGAGCGTCACCTTGACGGCTTTCGCCATCTGATCAACGCCCTCCTGGAGGGCGTTGCGTGCTTCGGTATCAAACTTAATTTGCTTCGCCATGGTTGCTGTCTAAAAGGTTTCGTTCGGGGATCATTCGGGAATGGGTGTCGGTCGTGCAACCGCGACGCCGTTCGCCGCGAGGACGGCCAAACAGGGGGCCGTTATCCTTCGACGATGCCGAAGATGTCGCTCTCGCGCATGATGAGGTACTCCTCACCGTCGAGCGTCACCTCGGTGCCGGCGTACTTGCCGTAGAGGACCTCGTCCTCCTCCTCCACCGTCATCTCGATCCGAGTGCCGTCTTCTACGCGGCCCGGACCGATCGCGACGACCGTGCCCTCCTGCGGCTTCTCCTTGGCCGAGTCCGGGATGTACAGCCCACTTTCGGTCTTCTCATCGGCCGGTTTCGGCTTAACGACGACGCGGTCGCCGAGGGGTTTGATGCTCGTCATGATTCGCTCGGAATGCCTTATGAATGGTGTGTTGGGTGAGACTTCGCTCATTGTTATCACTCACCAGTGGCGAGTGATAACAACTCGTCGGATCCAACATGGGGGGCGGTTCTGTGTTCCAGATCCGGAGGCGCCCGCAGGGTGAAGATCCTCTAGGGATGGGCGCTCCCCCAGGCGCCTGCTTCTGAATCTTCGTGGACGTCTGGAGGTTGGACCGGCAGTTGAGAATCCTTCAATGCGCGCAGGTCCCGCGGCGCAGTCGCTGGCTCTCTGTCGTTCACTCGCTCTCTGTTCCAATGCCCGGAATGTCGCGGCCCCGTCTTGTGTGGTACGGCCTGCTTCTGGCCACGAGCGGGCTGCTTGTGCTCGCCCTGTCGCCGCCGCTTTTGCCGCCGGAGGCAGGGGGCGTGGTGTACCGCGCCTTTGCGCCGGCCTGTCACCAGATGCCGTCGCGCTCGCCTCACATTGGTGGGCTGCCCATTGCCATTTGCGACCGGTGCACGGGAATTTATACAGGGCTGGTTTTGGGCGTGCTGGGAACGGGGTGGGGCCGCGGCCTGTGGCGCCGCTTCGGGCCACGGGGGCGCTACGTGCTACTAGGGGCGCTCGTGCCGCTGGGGCTGGACTGGGCCGCGCCGCTTGTGGGGCTGTGGCCGAGCGTGCCACTGAGCCGGGCCCTTACGGGTCTTCTGTTCGGGGGCGTAGCGGCGAGTTACGTGACGGATCGGCTTTGCCGCCGAGGAGCTCCGAGGCAAGAGGCAGAAGATGCTCGAACGTCTTTCGGTTGAAGAAGGCGTTGGTTATGTTCAGACGGCTGCTCCCTGAGACGTTCGCGCCGAACCGTCCGTGGGGCATGCACGGCACGTCTCTGGCTTTGCATCCCCTGGTCGCATGCGTTTTTCTCTTCGCGCTGCCTTGCTCATCCAAGTCCGCAATGCTTATGACCTCTCGCCAGCAGTCGGTTCTGGTCGGTGCCGCCGTGACCGGTATTCTCAGCACTTCATACCTGGGATTCATCAACACGCTCTGCTGTCTCGGGGTGATCATCGGCGGGGCAGTGGCCACACAGCAGTATGCGAGCCGGACGGGCGGGCCTGTCGAGTCGGGCGATGGGGCGGTGCTGGGAGCGTTGGCGGGGGCCGGAGGCGCGGTGCTGGCGGCGTTGTTCGATGTTGTGCTCCGCCCCTTCAACCTCGATTCGCAGTCCATTCAGCAGGGCTTGCAGGAGCAGCTCATGCAGGGCATGAACGGGGAGCAGGGCATGTCGCCGGAGATGATGCAGCAAATGCAGGGCGAAGGACCCGGGCTCTTGTCTGTAATGGGGCTTGCGTTTCTTTTGCTAAACGTGATTGTGTTCGCCATCTTCGGGGCGATTGGGGGCGCGATTGGGGCGGCCATTTTTGGGGACGAGACGAACGGCGGCGCGGACGGGGGGCAGCCCGTGGAGGCGGAGGGTGTGCAGGAGTAGCCCGGTAGCCACCGTGGGGACGGCGCCGTACGGCGCATCGCTTGGTGGAGGCGCTCAGTCGAAGAGCGAGGGCTCAGACTGACGCCGCTCCAGTTCTTCGATGAGGCGGCGGTTGGCGCGAGGGAAGGCGAAGTCGTCGAGCGCGTCGACGGGGACCCACTGCCACGGTTGATCCTCCCGCGCCTGCGGCGGGCCGTCGGTGAGGCGGCCTCGGAAGGCGTGCAGCGTAATTTTGAAGTGGGAATAGGCGTGGGAGAGTGTGTAGAACGGCTCCACGTCGTCCATCCCCACGCCGAGCTCTTCTCGCACCTCCCGTCGGCACGCTTCCTCCATCGACTCGCCCTCTTCCTGCTTCCCGCCAGGAAACTCCCAGAGGCCCCCGAGCAGTCCGTCGTCCGGGCGCCGCTGGATGAGAAGGCGGCCTGCCTCGTCGAACACGAGCCCCACGGCGATGTCGTGGTGCGGCACGGGCTCCGACTCGGGCGTGATGGGGTAGTCCTCCTCGGTCCCCGCATCGTGGGCCCGGCAGGCCTCGTTCAGGGGACAGCGATCGCAGTGGGGCGTGCTGGGGGTGCAGACCAGCGCGCCGAGCTCCATCATCGCCTGGTTGAAGTCGCCGGGCTGGTCGTTGGCGAGCAGGTCGTTGGCAAGCGCGCGGAGCTGTCGCTGAGCGGTGCTCGTGGTGGCGTCTTCCTCCAAGGCAAAGACGCGGCTCAGCACGCGGGTCACGTTGCCGTCGAGCACCGCGTGTGGTTTCTGGTAAGCAATGGAGAGCACCGCAGCGGCCGTGTAGGGGCCAACGCCCTTCAGGTCTTTGATGGCGTCCATTGTGTCGGGGACGGAGCCGTCGTGCTCGTCGACGACGTGCTGGGCAGCCTCGTGGAGGTGGCGGGCGCGGGCGTAGAAACCGAGGCCCTCCCAGTGGTTCAGCACCTCGTCCCGCTCGGCCTCGGCGAGGGCCTCTACCGTCGGAAACGCCTCCAGGAAGCGGTGATAGTAGTCGCGCACCGTGTCGACGCGCGTCTGCTGCAGCATGATTTCCGAGACCCAAATGCGGTACGGGTCGTCCGTCTCGCGCCAGGGCA
>CAZFJR010000207.1:0-3240 GCA_964519235.1 uncultured Salinivenus sp.
GCTCACCGAAGACTGCCGCCCGGTGCTGAAGGGCCGCGAGACGGTCGCCTTCCGCAACGATGCCGACGCCGCCCCGGCCGCGCCCAACACCACAAAAACTGCGACCGACGATCCCCTTCCGCCCGACGGCCCCGAGCGGGCGCTCTTTGAAGCCCTCCGCGAGCGGCGCACCCAGCTGGCGAAGGATCAGGACGTGCCGCCGTACGTCATTTTCAATGACAAGACGCTGCGGGCCATGGTGGAGCACGAGCCGCAGACCCAAAGCGACTTCCGCGCCCTCCACGGTGTGGGCGATGTGAAGCTGGAGCGCTACGGCGAGCTGTTCCTCGATACCATTCGTCGGCATACGTGAGCACGCCCTTCTGTTCAGGGGCTCCGCACATGCAGAGAGACGGCCTGTGACCCGACCGCCACGTGCCGCGGCTCCGTCTGCCGAACCCGTTCTTCTTCCGCTTGAGGCGCCCCGACTTCTTATCGTTATGCGACGTATCGTCCTGCTGGCATTGTGGCCCCTTCTCGTCGGCGCCTTGCTCCTCCTGCCCCGGGGGCACGGACGCGCGCAGCCCTCTCCCGACGGCGTTCGGAACGGGCAGAGCACCGTGGCGCTGGAGGCATGGCCGCGCTCGCTCCCCGCTCTGCTCGACGAGATGGGCACGGACGCGCCCTACCTGCTCCCCCGCATCGACTCGCTGGCCCTCGACTACCGCTACGCCGTCACCGACACCACGTCGCGCTGGTCGTTTGTGCTCAGCTGGCGCCCCGCCGAGCGCGTGCTGTACGAGGGCGAGGTGCTGCCCCGCCGCGATGCCCCGCGGGCCATCCGCATGACCAACGTAGAGCTGCGGGCCGACGTGCGGGTGGACGGCGCCAAGGAAGCGGAGATGATCATCGGCGTGGACAGCCTGTCCCTCCGTGCCCTCCCGGATCGCTTTGCTTTCAACGTGAGCGTGGCCCACGACCGCGTGTTTCTGGACACCGCGCCCACCGAGGCGCGTCGGCTGCTGCGGCAAGGCATTGTACTCGATCGCCTGGTGGTAGAGCGGATGGGCTTCGCGGCGGCTGGCACGCAGCGCAGCGGCACCTCGGAGCACCGCCCGGACGTGCACGAGCGACGCGAGGCCCCTGCCCGTGCCCCCAGCATCTACGCGCCGCGGACCCGCATCTTTGTCGGGTGGCGCATCGGGCCGCGTCCCTACTACGTCGGCGATGCGGACGGGGATGGCGACGGCGATCGCCGCACGCGCCGTCCGCGTGGGGCAATGGTGGGCGAGGGCCCAACCGCCGACGCGGGCCGGGACCGAGAGGCCGACCCGGAGGAGGATCGCGGACGCGGCCCGACCGACGAGGCCGACGGCTCTGAGGGCAACACAGCGGAGGGACGTGCGACGGGCACGCCGCGCTCCGACAACGAGGACACTGACGACGAGGAGGAAGACGACACCAGCCTCCAAACGCCCGCCCTGGCGGCTGCGGCCGCCGTGGGCCTTGTCGCGGTTGCGGGGGGCACCGTCGGGTTCTACGGACGCGGCGACACGCCCCTTGGCCTCGCCTCCGGCTACACGCACCCAGACGGAGGCGTACAGGTGCAAGCTGCCGTCAACAACGCCGTGCTCGACGACGGCCCCAACCAGCAGCTCAGCGTCCGCGCCCTCGGGTTCTACGACCTGTTCGGCGCGCGCGTCCAGCCCGCACTCGGCCTCGGCGTGATGGTCGACCCCGGTGCGGGCCGCGACGTGGAGCCGGCCGTGTCGGGCGGGCTCGTAGGCAACCTCGGGCGCGTCGTCCTGTACGGGGGGATCGACGTAACGCGGGGGACGCCCGAGGTCGGGCTGTCGTACAACTTCCGGTACGGCGGCGGGAAGGAGTGACGAGCGAGTGGGCCTGGTGAAAAGGAAGCGGGCCAAACGAAAGAAACGCCCGGTCTGGGGCATGAGGAGCGAGACCGTTCGCGCGCCTGAGCCCCCTGCAGCGCGTCCCAGCCCCAGGCAAGACGGATGTTCCTGCACGGATTGTTTCTGTGTAAGCGCGATCAATAACGGCACTTTGGAGGCGGCCGTCGTTGCCGATGCCACGGGCGGCATCGAAACGAGGAAGAAGAAGGCACAGGGGGCTTCCGTCGGGGCAATGGGAACGAGCATGCCCCCCTCCCGACGCTCAGCGTGTGGGTCGCCGGGGCCGGGAATCCCGGCGTTTGAGAGCCGTCACGGCGGATGGGTGGGGGAAGGCGGAAATCCTACGCTTCTGAAAAGCCCCTGCACGGGGCGAGGAATTCACAAAGGGCGGCAGCCGCGACAGTCCCGTAGACTCGCGCTGAGCGGACCTCTGAGCCTGGCCCAATAACAGCACTGTGCGGCGTCCGCTTGATACTTTGGTGCCGGAGGCCTACCGTACAGGACACGATCATTGAGCACGTACTCTTCAAGGCCGTGCTGTCGTGGCACGGCGGCAGGCACCGCGCAACGTTTTGTCTGCGTCTCGGGGGAAGTCCGGTGCAATTCCGGCGCTGTCGCGCAACGGTTAGAGCCCGAATGCCCGCTTGGGGAGTGATCACACCCTCCTTGGGCCCCGCCAGGCACTGGGCCGGAGGAGGAGCCCTGCGCGTCCCAAGGGCATGTGGTCCGCGGCGTGGAGTTGATTGACGGCGCTGGTTGGGAGGCGCTCCGGCAGTTGACACCGACTGTGCAGGCCCCATCCGTCCAGAGTCGCATCTCTCCTGCGCGCCCTGGCCTTCGACGCGCCCAACCGTCCGAGGTTTTTCCATTTACTCAGAGCGCTATATTCTTATGTCCCAGCAGACTTCTCCGCCGACCGAGTCGGCCCCGCCAGATTCTTCTTCCGACGTGGCGGCGTCTACGACCCAGCGATCCAATGGACACAGCGTCGCTACCCGTTCGGCCACGAACGGATCGCACCAATACAAACTCTCCGAAAGCGGCCTCATTGCCGACGACCGCACGAACGACGACATCTTCGAGACCGATATCTCCGAGGAGGTCTTCGAGCAGAACTACCAGTACGGCACCGACGATCACGTGCCGGACACGTGGTACCGCAACGCCCGCGCTCTCGCTCAGGTCGAGGAGAACACCGACGCGTGGACCCGGCGCTTCTATCAGCTTCTGAGCGGACAAGGGCTGGACACCGGTCCCTTCCCGTTCACGCCCGGCGGCCGCATCTTCGCCAATGCGGGCACCGGCCTCGGCAAGGCCACGCTCATCAACTGTTTCGTGTCGGGCTTTC
>CAZFJR010000208.1:0-3136 GCA_964519235.1 uncultured Salinivenus sp.
CTCGACGAGTCGCGTCTGCCCTCGCCGGGCCGTGCGTCGCGCCGATGAGCGAGCGGGACTGGGTCCCGAGACGCGCCGTCAGTATTCGACCCGCTCCTCGTAGTTGCGCCACGCCTCGAAAGGGCGTTCGGCCTCGTCCGAGAGGTGTTGGGTCATGGGAAGCCGGCGCTGCTCGGGGGGCTTGCTGAGCTCCTCGTAGATGTGGTGGTCGTCGAACCCGGCCGCGGCGGCGTCCTCGCGGGTCGCGGCGTAGTACAGGCGGTCGAGCCGCGCCCAGTAGGCCGCCCCCAGGCACATGGGGCACGGCTCGCAGGTGGCGTACAGCGTGCACCCCGTTAGCTCAAAGTCCTCGATCGCATCGCAGGCCCGCCGGATGGCCGTAATCTCGGCGTGGGCCGTCGGGTCGTTGCGGGTGGTCACCACGTTGGTGCCGCGCCCGACGATGTCCCCGTCTCGTACCACCAATGCGGCGAATGGGCCGCCCTGCCCCGTCCGCACGTTCCGAACAGCCATCGCAAGGGCCTTGCGCAGAAAGTCGCTGGGGGAGGACGGAGACGGCACGGGCGAAACGGGGACGGTGGGCAGGAACGTCGGCGAGCGCGGATGGGAGACACAACCCAAAACCGCGTCCTTCATTCGGCTGATTGTACGCCTGGTTCCCCCGATCCCCGGCGAGCCTGCGAGCAACTGCGCGAGGCGTTTGGGGGAGGCGTGAAGCGGGAGGCGTGAGGGGCCAGGGGGCACCGTGGGCAATGCACAGGGACCAGATCACTGTTCACATCTGTCTAAGACAATCCCGCACCGTTTTAGGGCCCAGCACGTGGCGCGGCTCGTCGCGGAGCAGCCGCCGGGCCCGTTCCAGCTCGTCGACGGTGTTGCAGTGGAGCCGGAGATCGGCCTGCTCTGGCAGGCGGAGGGCCCGGAGCCCGTGCTTGTGGGCCACGTGGTTCAGAAAGGCGCCGAGCCGATCGGGCGGTTTGCCCGCCGACAGGTACGCGTCGACGCGGCGAAGCGCATCGGGGCGGAGGAGCGCCCAGGAGGGGCAGACGCGGTCCGACGGGTCGTTCCGAAGACGCTCCGGCGAGGCGTCTACGATGTCCGTAACCTCAGCCCCGTCGAGGTGGAGGCGGCTGCTGTGAGCGCGGCGTTCGGGGCTGGGCTCGTGGAGGGCGAGCACCTGGTTGACGGAGCCGTCGTACGCGTTTAGGAGCGGCGCGAGCGGGAAGCGGTACAGGCTATCGCCGCCACTGACGAGGGCACCGTCGGGGGGGAGGCCGGTGTGCTGCAGCAGGAAGCCGAGATCGCCCACCACCCCGAGTTGTGCCTCGGGCGTCTCCACCCCATCGTCGTGCACGTGCAGTGTGGGGCCGTGAGGGGACAGGCGGGGGCGGTGGCGCCGCGCCCACGCCCGGAAGGCCGGGGCGTCGCGGTGGTTCACAGCCACGTGAATAGCGTCGAGCGCCGCCCACGCCTCCATCTCGTCGAGCAACACATCCAGGAAGGGACGGCCCGCGACCTGGAGCAGCGACTTGGGCGTCTCCTCCGTAAGGGGGCGCATGCGGGTCCCAAAGCCAGCGCAGAGGAGGTAGGCGACCATGGCGGAGCACGTCTACGGGTCGGAGCAGCAGCGTGCGGGGGGCGAGGGCGCCGACGGCCTCACGTTGCCTGCGTCTCCGCCGAGGCCGCCGCCAGCGCATCGAGTACGGCGTCGTGAACGGGGCCGTTGGTGGCCACCACGCCCGTGTTGGATGCCAGCAGAGGCCCGTGCGTAAAGTCAAGCGGCGCACCGTGCATGTCGGTGACGGTGCCACCTGCCGCTTCTACGACCAAGGCCCCGGCCGCGTGGTCCCAAATGCGCTCCGTATAGTCGGTGCCGGGACGGGGCAGGCGCAGGTAAATTTCCGCCTCCCCACGCGCCACCATCGCGTACTTCGCCTGGCTGTCGATGCGGACGGGATCGGCCGTAATGCCGAGGCGCTCGCCCACCTGGGCCGCTAGGTCGTGCGAGCTGTGCGACGAGACGAACGACTCGGTAAAGCGGCTCTGGGCGGGATCGGTGGTGTCGCTGGTGTGGAGGGGCGTGGGAGCGGCGTCGCCCACAAGGGGCTTTTGCACCACCCCTTCGCCCCGCACGGCCAAAAAGGCCTGTCCGCGGCTCTCCGGCGGGTCGGCATCGAGGCGATTGGGCAGGTGAGGGCAGCACAGGGCGCCCACCTCCAGCGTGCCGTCCACCACGAGCGCGAGCGCAATGGCGTACTGGTCGCCCCGCACGAAGCCCTTTGTGCCGTCGATCGGGTCGAGGGTCCAGAAGCGGTCGCTGTACGCGGCGGCGTCTCCGTGGTCAATCCAGTCGAACACCGTCTCGGCGTTGGCCCCTGGGTGGTGGGCACGCACCTCTGCGAGCAGCTGGTCCCGCACGTCTGCGTTCGCGTCGCTGCGCAGGGCCGAGCTGTCTTCCTCCCCGATCACGGGGTCGTCGGGGAAGGCGTCCTGGAGCGCCCGGCAGATGAGGGCCTGGCTGCCAAAGTCGGCCACGGTGACAGGCGTGCGGTCTTCCTTCTGGAGCACCTCGTCGCCCAGGTGGGCGCGGACGGACTGGCACAGCTCGGCGGCGGACTGGACGGCGCGGAAGGCAACGGTGCGTTCGCGATCGTACGGCATGGGAGAAGGGAAGGCTGGAAGAAGAAACGGGGGGACACAGAGAGGCTCGTGTCGTCAGCCTCGAGGGCGGCGTGGAGGGCAGCTACTCGAGAAGAGCGGCGTAGGGCGGAAGATCGTCGAGAAAGGTGTAGCTCCGGTTTTCAAAATCAATGGCGCAGGCGTAATGGGTCTGACCATTCGTAACCACGAGGTACGGCGCGCCCAGCACGAGGTTGTAGCGGGCGCCCTGGTCGAAGGCGTCCTGGCCGATGGAGACGCGGGGAGCCTTGCACTCGACCAGCAGGAGCGGCTCGCCCCGTTGGTCGTGCACGATGATGTCGGCCCGCTGGGGCTGGCCCTGAAACTCAAACGCCGCCTCCACGGCCACCAGTCCCGCGGGCACGTTGAGCGTCTGCACCAGGTACTGCACAAAGTGCTACCGCACCCACTCTTCGGGCGTCAGGCGCACGTAGCGGTCGCGGACGGGGTCGTACAC
>CAZFJR010000209.1:0-3132 GCA_964519235.1 uncultured Salinivenus sp.
GCCCGCTGAAGCGCGTGATGAAGCGGCACGTGTCGAACGGCCTCTCGCAGGCGCTCCTCGACGGCACGATCGAGGACGGCGACACCGTCCGCATCGAACTGGCCGACGATGAGAGCGGCATGACGTTCGAGACGGTGATCCCCGCCGGCACCGAATCGGCTGCCGACGCCGCCGAGACGGGCGGAGACGGGGCCGCGACAGTCGGGTCGTAACTCCAGTTCGCGCAAAGGAGCGTGCGAAATGCGCCGCTGTCGTCCGGGAGATCGGAGGGCGGCGGCGCTTTGTATATGGGGCCCTTACGGTTGGGCGCCGTCTTCTTCGTGCCGTATTCATCACTCCTTCACGCACGGGTTGAGGGGGGGTGATAGAATGGAGGGGTAAATTTTGCCCAAACGTACCTGGCGCACTGCCCCCCGTCCAGGCCGCAAACACCGAACTCCAAACCCCTTGGCGCCGATGTCCATACGCCCGTTTCAGCTTCACGCTGCTGCCTCCGTGATCTTCGCCGTGCTCGTGGGGCTTGTCCTGGTAGGCTGCGACTCAGGTGGCAGCAACAGCACTGCCTCCACGTTTCAGAACGAGTTCTCGTTCGACATCGCAGCGGTGCCCACGACGGATGCCCTCGCCACAGCTCCTGGGGCAACGGTGGGGGCCACGCTGGATGGGTTTTCCTTTTTCTTTGAGGGAGCCGATCCGGAGACGGGCGAGGACGTCTTCGTTCTGTACTTCACCCAGGAAAATGAACTGAGCACCGCGTCGTCCAGTCAGGAGCTCTTCGGGTTTGCGATCCGTGAGGGCCTACGGCCTGGGGCCGGCGTGTACGACTTCGTATCGATCGACGCTGACCTGAGCCCGGAGAATGACTTCGGGATGATTCTGATCGAAAGCACGGGCGATGTCGGTACCGGCGGAGGTTCACTGAGCTGGTACATCGCCGAGACGGGCACGATTGAACTGGCGACCTCTGCGGACGACCAGGTTGGGGGAACGGTCAGTGCCGAAGCGCTCAAGGTGACTTTCGATGGGGCCGCGACCGACACGACCCAGGTGACGATCGACGGCACGTTTGCCGCGAAGAACGCGGAGTCCTTCGTGGGCGTCTCGCCCCTTACGCCCTGATCCACCGCGCCTCTGCCCTCTATGTTGGGTGGGGCTCTGTCCACGTCTTCCTCGTTTTAAGGGGCAGGTGGGGGCAGCCAGTGCCTTCTACTTTCTCCACCTTCGACCCTGAGATAATGATGAATCGCTTTGCCTCCGTTACGGCTGCCGCACTCGTGCTTCTCGTGGCCTTTCCGCTTGCCTCAAAAGCGCAGACCGATACCGAATCGTCGTTCCTAATTGGCCCCCGCGTTACACTAGACGTGGGCGACATCTCGGACGCGTACGACGGGACGTTTGCGCTCGGGGCGGATGTCCGGTATAAAACCTCTGCGGTGCCCGTAGACGGTACCGCTGCGTTCGACTTTTACTTCGCCGCGGAGGACGTGACGGTGTACACCATCGACGTACACGTGACGTATCCTTTCGAGACCAGTGGTGCGTTTACGCCTTACGTGGGCGGCGGGCTTGGATTCACGAATGTATCCGTCGACACGAACACGCAGTTTGGCTCTGTTGACGGCAACGACACCGGCCTCAATCTGCTCGGGGGCGCCGAGTTTGAAACGGGAGGGGCACTCACGCCCTTCGCGCAGGCGCTCTTCACGGTTGGAGATCTCAACCGTGTGGGAATCAGCGCGGGGATCCTTTTCACACTTTAGGCCAGTACGCCTGCTCCAGATGCCGGAGTTCATTCAGAGAAGGGTCAGAGGCAAGAGACAAATAGAAATCCCGCCTCCTGCCTGCGGCAAGACGAGCGGGATTCAAGCGCTCCGGTACGTTGAGGAGGCCGGACGGTGCGCGCCGCATTTTCCCGCGGCGTGTGTCTTTTTGAGAACACGGAGGAGGGAGGTGCGTGGGGCTGCGCGCTTACTCCATCACATGGTCCACGATCTGCTCGAAGGCATCCGGGTCGTGGACGGCCAAGTCGGCGAGCACTTTCCGGTTCATGTCCAGGTCCGATTTCCGGTACTGGCCCATGAACTGAGAGTAGCTTACGTCGTGCTGGCGGGTGGCGGCATTGATCCGGGTGATCCAGAGGCGCCGAAACCGTCGCTTCTTCTGGCGGCGGTCGCGGTAGGCGTACTGCAGTCCCTTCTCGACGGCGTGCTTGGCTACCTTGTACACCTTGCTCCGGCGGCCCCAGTAGCCCTTGGCCTGGTTCAGAATCTTCTTGCGGCGGCGGCGGGTCGCCGGCTTGTTGGTTGCGCGCGGCATGGCAGGCAGGAAAATTCGTTTGTCGTAGGTACGAACGTCTAATCTAAGCGGGAAGCGGGAAGGACCCAATCGTCCCCAGCAAAGACTCCACAAACAACAGATGGAGGACCGAACAAGGCCCTCCATCCTACGCCCGGCAATGAAGAAGACGCCGGAACTAGGTCGAGAGCATGCGCTTGACGCGCTTCCGATTCGCCGTATCGTCAACGATCGTGCTCTTGCGCAAGTGGCGCTTGCGCTTGGCGTTCTTTTTGGTCAACAGGTGCCCTTTTCCGGCTTTCTTGCGCATGATCTTGCCATTGCCGGTTTTTTTGAAGCGCTTCTTGGCACCGCTGTGCGTTTTCATCTTAGGCATGATGGCACCACCTCCGGGGAAAGCATTGTTCGCAGAACAGACGGACGATTCTGTATGGAGCCGGGGACGGGGCGTTCCGCACCGGACAGAGTTCATGCAAAACGAGGCGGTGCGGGGATTGAGCCCAACTCGCCCTGAGTTTCTTTCGGTTCTGTGGTCGCGGAGCGCCGCTCCCTACTTGTTCTTGTGCGGAGCCAGAATGGTGACCATGCGCCGGTTCTCCATCTGTGGCTGCTGGTCGATGCGGGCCACGTCCTGCAGCTCCTCGATCATGCGGCGCAGAAGGTCCATGCCCTGGTCCTTGTACACAATGTCGCGGCCCTTGAACTGGACGTAGGCCTTCACCTTGTTGCCGTCCTCCAAGAACTCGCGGGCGTGGTCGACCTTGAAGTTAAAGTCGTGGTCGTCGGTGCGGGGCCGGAAGCGAAGCTCCTTCATCTCCATGGACTTCGACTTCTTCC
>CAZFJR010000210.1:0-3116 GCA_964519235.1 uncultured Salinivenus sp.
CTGGAGTATAGTCGCATGCTCGACCGTCCCATCATCAACCACATGGAAGAGAGCACCCTCAACCCCAGCGGGCACATGCACGAGGGTGAGGTATCGGCGCGCCTCGGCCTCGACGGCATCCCCGCGGCCTCCGAAGACGTAATGATTGCCCGCGACATCGAGCTGGCGGGGCTCACGGGCGGGCACGTGCACGTGGCGCACATCTCCACTGCCCGCGGCGTTGAGCTCGTCCGCCGCGCCAAGAGCCGCAACCTCCCCGTCACCGCCGAGGTGTGCACTCACCATCTCGCCCTCACCGACGCAGCCGTGGAGCGAACGGCGTTCGATACCCGCACGAAGATGCACCCGCCCCTCCGCGCGCCCGCAGACGTGGAGGCGCTAAAAAGAGGCCTCGCCGACGGCACCATCGATGCCCTCTGCACCGACCACGCGCCCCATGCGCCCCACGAGAAAGCCGTGGAGTACACGCAGGCCCCCTTCGGCATCCTCGGCCTCGAAACCGCCTGGGGCCTCATTGGGCGAGAGCTCATCGAGCCGGGCGTCCTTTCGGTCGAGGAAGCGGTGCAGGCGCTCACGGCGGCCCCGCGCCGCATCCTCCGGCTCGATGCACCGAGGATCGAAGAAGGCGCCCCGGCGCGGCTCACCGTGTTCGACGCCTCTACTGAATGGACCTTCACCGAGGACCACATCCGCTCGAAAAGTAAGAACACGCCGTTTGTGGGCCGCCGGATGGTGGGGCGCCCCTGGGCCGTCTACAGCGACGGGCACTTCGTGACCCTGGAGGCAGGGTAGACGCCGCGCTCCCGGCCCCGTCCACCTTCTACAACGGCGACGCCACGGGCTACACGGACTATCCGACCTGGGGCGGACTGCAGAACGGCGCCTCGGCCGAGATGCTGGACTCCCTTCAGGAACTCGCCGGGCACTGGTGCGAGGCGGGGGGACGGGAAGACGCCCCCTCGTCAGTCGTAGTCGCGCGGCCCGAAGATGGACGTGCCGAGCCGCACCATGGTGCTGCCCTCCTCGATGGCCACCTCAAAGTCGTTGCTCATCCCGATGGAGAGCTCCTCCATCGTCACCTGCGGATTGTTGGTCGCGTCGTAGGTCTCAAACAGCGTCCGCATCTCCCGAAACTCGCCCCGCACCTCCTCGGGGTCGTCCACAAACGAGGCGAGGGCCATCAGTCCCTTGATGGCCAAGTGGTCGTACTGTGCGCAGTGGTCGAGGTAGTCGTGCACCGCCTCGGGGGCAAGGCCGTACTTCTGGTCCTGGCCCGTGATGTTCACCTGCACGAGGCACGGCATCACGCGGTCGTTTTTGGCGGCGCGCTTGTTGAGCTCGTTGGCGAGCCGCGGGCTGTCGAGCGCATCAAACCAGTCGGCGTGGCGGGCCACGTACTTGGCCTTGTTGCGCTGCAGGTGTCCCACCATGTGCCACGTCACGTCGCCGCCCTCGAAGGCCCCGGGCCGCGCCTTCGCCTTGTCGCGCAGCTGCCGGGCCCGGTTTTCGCCGAAATGGGCCAGCCCCGCGGCCGTGCCCGACGCAATGGCCTGCATGGGAAACGTCTTGGAGATGGCCACGAGCGTGAGGTCGTCGGGCGAGCGCCCGGCGCGCTCACAGGCCTGAGCGATGCGTGCGCGAACCGACTCGACCCGTTGGGCGACGACCTCGGGGCGAATCTGCTCGACAATTTCCGGTGTGGCGTCCGGGATCTTGTTCATGCGGGGGCGGGGGCGGTAGGTGCGAAGGAGGCGCGAGCAAAGACGCTGATGATATCCGTTCTGCGACGCGGATGATCCCGCCCGCGGCGCCCTACTGCGCAGGCTGCACGTCGAACGACACGACGCGGCTGCCCTGGGTGACCACGCGGACGCGAAGGGGGCGGCAGCACACGCCACAGTCTTCAATGTAGGTCTGCGTCCCCGGCACCGACGGGTCCACCAGGACGGCGGTCGTTTCCCAGCAGTGCGGGCACGTGAAGGTGTGCTCGCGAACGTTCATGGCGCGGCGGCGGGGCGGACAGGTGCGAAAAACAACGGGGCGGCGGACCGGGGCGCTACGCCTCGGCGCGGAGCACGTCCATCGGCGGGCGGTCGTAGAGGCCGCGGCTGTTCCAGAGCCCGATGCCGATGGTTACGACCACGGCGGCCCCGAAGGCGCTTAGCAGCACCAGCGGCGCGCCCACAAAGGGCCCGTTGAACACAAAGTACGAGAGGCTCCAGGCCGCCGCGAGGGCCAGCAGGAGGCCCGTCGCCGCCGCGAAGGTGCCGAGAAACAGGTACTCCACCGTCATGATCTTCTGCACCGTGTCGCGCGAGGCCCCGAGGGTTTTCAGCAGCACGCTCTCCTCCGCTCGCTGGTAGCGGCTCACCACCACCGCGCCCGCCAGCACAATGAGGCCCGTGAACACGCTGAAGAGCGCCATAAACCGGATGACGTACGACAGGCGCCCGAACAGGTCCTGGAAGGTAGAGAGAATGAGCGAAAGGTCGATGGCCGACACGTTGGGGTATTGTTGCACCACCGACCGTTGCACAGCGGCGGACATGTCTTCGTCGGAGGCGCGGCTCAGCAGCACGTGGGTTTGCGGGGCGCGCTCCAGTACGCCTTCCGGGAAGACCACGAAGTAGTTGGTGCCCATGCGCTGCCAGTCGACCGTGCGCAGGCTGGAGATGTAAGTCTTGACGGGGCGCCCCTGCACGTCGAAGGTGAGGGTGTCCCCCACGCCCACGTTCAACTCCTCGTGGGCCATCTCACGCTCCATGGAGATGGGCACCGCCGCGCCCGTCTGAAACGGATTGCCCGCCACCGACCCCACGAACTCCCCCGCCACGAGCGTCTCGCTCTCGCTGAGGTGGTCGCGGTAGGTGACGCGGTAATCGCGCTCGTACGCCCAGGTTACGTCCACCGTCGAGTCGCGCCGGAGTGCCTCCAGGCTGCGCCCCTGCACCGCCTGCAGGCGGGTGGTCACGATCGGCTCGCGGGAGAGCACCGGGGCGCCGGCGTCTTTCACTGCCTTGGTCACGCCCTCCACCTGCGGGTTTTGGATGTCGAACAGCACCAGGTTGGGCCGTCCCTCGCCCCCAGCCACCTGGATCTGTTCGAGGAGGGTCCGC
>CAZFJR010000211.1:0-3111 GCA_964519235.1 uncultured Salinivenus sp.
GCCTCCACCACCGCCGACTCAATCCGGTCGTCGACGCGGAGCTGGTCCACCACGTCCATCCCGTCGGTGACTCGTCCAAAGGCGGTGTAATTGCCGTCCAGGTGCGGCTGCAGGCTGTGCGGCACGAAGAACTGGCTGCCCTCCGTGTCCTTTCCGGCGCTGGCCATGCCGAGGGTACCCCGGCGGTGGCCGATGCGTGTGGCCTCGGTGCGGAGGAAAACGCCGGGGCCGCCGAAGCCGTCCCGCCGCGCGAAGTCGCCGCCCTGCACCACGAAATTGGGCACCACGCGGTGGAAGGGCACGCCGTCGTAGCGGCCCTCTCGCGCAAACCGCGTGATCGCCTGCACGGTCTGCGGTGCCTGCTCGGTGTCGAGCTCAATCGTGACCGTGCCCCGGTTCGTTTCCAACACGAGGCACGGGTGTGGACCCAGCTCCTGGAGGTAGTTCCAGTCAATCGACGGCGTTTCGGGCAGGGGCTTTGCAGCGGCGGTGACAGTCGAATCCGTCGCGGTAGAGAGTCCCTGCGCGGCGGCCTTGCGGATGGCGGGGTGGGGGTGATCGAGGGCGTCGCGGAGCACTGATGTAGCGGTGGGACTCCCAAGGGTGCCGAGTGCCTCCAGCACCGCCGTCATGCCCTCTAGGTCGTCGGGCGTGCTGAGCGTGCGGTAGGTGTCCGCGAGGGTGTCCGCCGTGCCCGTTTCTGCGAAGGCGGAGTCGGCGAGGGTGGGGGCACCGTGGTAGAGGAGGGCCGGATCGCCGCGACGCACGGCGCCGGAGAGGCGGCGGAACGTGGTTTCGGCACCTTCGGGGCGGGTTCGCTCCCATCGGGCAGTGACCGCCTGAACCGCCGCGGCAGCTACGCGCAGGTCGTCGCTGCGGAGGGCTGCATCCAGCAGCGAATCGGCACGGGAGGCGTCGAGCGGGGCGAGGGCCGAGAGGGCGGCGGCGTAGGCGACAGGCGACCGCTCAGTCCGCCAGCGGGCGACGGCATTGAGGACGCGCTTCGGGCGGTCGTTGCGGGCGAGGCCCTGCAGCAGCGGCGCTGCCACGCGCCACTGGTCCGGATGCGCATCGAGCCACGCTCCGATGGCGGCGATGCGGTTGGGGGACCAGTCGAGCGCGCCCAGCGTTTCGGCGGCGGTGCGGGCCACGAGGGCCTGGTTGTCGTCGAGGGCGCTGACCAGGGCGGACCGAGGCGCATCGGCGATGGGGAGGGCCGACAAGGCGCGGGCGGCCTCCACCCGGGTGCGCCAGTCCGGGGCGGTGCGCAGCCACTCGGCAATGCGGACGGCGGCGGTCGAGTCGCCCGCCGTTCCCAGTGCGCGGATCAGGTGCATGGCGGCCGGGTCGTCGCGAGCGATGTCGCCGAGCACGGCGCGGAGGGTGTCGGCGCGGCCCTGGGCGAGAGCGTCTACGCGGCCCAGCGCGTAGGCGGCGTTGCGGCGCGTCCACGGGTCGTCGCTCCGCAAGTGCTCTACGAGCCATGCCGAGGCCGTCGAGTCGGTCACGCCCCGCATCCCGTAGCGGGCGATCGTCAGAGCGAGGGTGGGGGATTGGGGAGGAGGGGGGCGCAGGCGCAAGAGGGCGCGCAGCGAGGCCGCATCGCCTGTCTTCCCGAGTGCCTCGATGAGGCGGCGTTGCACGCGAGCATCGCGCTCAGTCCGAAGAGACTGGAGCAGGGCATCGCCGGGAACGCCTGCTGGCATCTGGCCGAGCGCGAAGGCGGCGTCCGTACGAACGAGCGGCACGCTGTCGGTGAGAAGAGAGAGGAGGCCAGAAATGGCCGCGGTGTCCTGGACGGAAGCGAGCGCGAAGGCGGCCCGCGCCCGCACGCCAGGGGCGTCGGTGTTGAGCGTGGTCCGGAGCGCATCTCCGTCCCGGTTGATCTGAGCCTTTACGACTGCCTGCAGGGCGGGGCGCGTGAGCACATTGTCCGAGGGGCGCGCCGGGGCCGGCTGGGCGGAGGCGAGCGCCGGTCCCCAGAGCAGCACGACGAAGAACAGGACGAATGCGCGCATGGGAGCATGGCAGGCGGGGATACAAAAAATGCCCGACGGCCACCGGGCCACCGGGCAGTGCGGCAGGTGCAAGCGAACAAACGGGGAGTCTGTTCCGGCCATATGTGCCGAAGGCGAGCGGCAACGTTCCTCGCGCGCACTCAACCCCACCGTGGAGGGAGGCGCAGAGGGCTACGTGCTGCGGCTTCCCACTTTCCCCATCGCCACCCGAAGGCGGTTTCGGGCCCGCTCGCGCGCGGACTCGTGCTTCTCTCGTTCGTCCCCGTCCACTCCGTCCTCAAGGCGGCGGCGTGCACGCTCCTCCGCAGTCTCGGCCCGGTCCACGTCAATCTCGGAGGCGGGCTCTACCGTCTCGGCCAAGACTGTGACCTTGTTCTCCACGATCTCCAGGAAGCCGCCACTGGTGGCAAAAACAATCCGGTCGTTGTGCATGTCGGCGTACTCGTGGGCGTCCTTCGTTTTTACGATGAGTGGCCCAATGCCGAATGCTGCGATGAGGGGAGCGTGGTGCTCGCGAACCTCGAACGAGCCCTCCACGCCAGGGGCCCGCACGCCGTTGGCAGGGCCTTGGTAGGTGTGCTCGTCCGGGGTCACAATGTCTACTTGAAGTGCCTCGGCCATCGTTGAAAAATAGGATTGAGGGGGAAAGGGGACACATGTGTTGAGTGCTCACCGCCCGACGCAGAGGGGGGTTACGCCTCTTCCGTCATCTGTTCGCCCGCCTCAATCACCTCGTCGATGGTGCCCTTCAGCAGGAAGGCGCGTTCGGGGAGGTGGTCCAGTTCGCCGTCCAGAATCATGCGGAAGCCGCGGATGGTTTCTTCAATCTCCACGTACTTGCCGGGCTGGCCGGTAAACTGCTCGGCCACGAAGAAGGGCTGGCTGAGGAACCGCTGGACGCGCCGGGCGCGGTTCACTGCGCGTTTGTCCTCGTCCGAGAGCTCGTCCATTCCCAGAATGGCGATAATGTCCTGCAGCTCTTCGTACCGCTGCAGGATTTCCTTCACGTCTTGGGCGGTCTCATAATGCTCTTTGCTAAGGGCCCGCTCGTTGAGCATCTGGCTCGTGGAGTCGAGCGGGTCGATGGCCGGGT
>CAZFJR010000212.1:0-3084 GCA_964519235.1 uncultured Salinivenus sp.
ACGCCCCACGGGTCGGAGGCCTTGTCCAGCTCCTCCACGATGGCCTCGTTCATCGCGTCCCGCTCGCTAAACGTGTCATCGAGCGTGATTTTGCCCACCTCGCTGCGCATGGTGGTCTGCGCCAAGTTCACCGCCGCGAGGCGGTAGTCGTTGATGCCGTAGCTGGCTTTGTAGGCGTCCATCACCTTCAGGTACACAATGCCATCCACCTCCACCTCAATGTTGTCCTTCGTGATGCACTTTTGGTGCGGCACATCAAGCACCTGCTCGCGCGTCTCGTGGCGATAGGCCACGCGATCCACGAACGGAATGATGAAGTGGAAGCCAGGCTCCAGCGTATCGTGGTACTTGCCAAAGCGCTCCACAATCACCTTCTCGCGCATCTCTACGATGATGAAGGTGTTGTACACCACAAAAACAGCGACGGCGAGGACGAGCAGAAGGGCGGTCCACATGGCGGGCAGAGGGGTCGGTGCGGTGCGAACGGAGAGGGGCGACGGGCCGCGGCGGCTAGTTCGGCTGGCGGGCCGAGGGATCGTAGCCGAGGCCGGAGGAATCGGACGATTCGTCGGTCGTGTCAGGACGGATGGGGTCGTCGTGGCGTGTCACGTCCTCGCCAATTGCGTCGGAGAGCTCCGCGTCGAGGTCGGCGTGATCGGCCGGCTCCACGACCCACGTCAGGTTGTCCCGGTACAGGAGGTGGGCCTCGGCCCCTTCCGGGAGCCGCCCTTCGAGGGTACGAGCATCCCAGGAAGCCCCCCGAAAGCGAATGCGCCCCGGGTCTTCCGGCCCTACCGGCTCGACCACCCGCACGGTCTGGCCCATCGCCTCGGCGTCTTCATCGGTTACCCCCAGCGAGATGTCCCCCTGCACAAAGCGAAGTAGCAGGGGCCGTAGCGCAACGGTCAGGCCAGCGGACAAAAACACCCAGGCCAGCACGGCGGTCGTAGGGTCGAGAAGCAACCCGAGCGACCGGGCTCCGCCGACCATGAGCCCCCCAATCCCGAGAAAGAAAGAGATGCCCCCCGGCACGACAGTTTCGAGGAGCATGAGGGCCAGCCCGCCCCCGAGGAAGGCCCACGTGAGGAGCGTCGGGTCAAAATCCATAGCAGGACAGAAGCCGTGTCTGCGGGCATCCGGTTTGGGAACCGGGAAGAACGTTTTATGAGACGTGCGAGGCGCCGAGAGGTTGCATGCAAGGCGGTCCAATCTCTGAACCGACCGGGACGTTCGCTGTTGTTCTGCGTAGCTGTCCGGTGCCGTTCCGTGCTGCCCGACGTCTCTCCCGTTCGTTGTGTCCCCGGCTGCCCTTTGCTCCTGCCTTGCGTTGTTCTATGCCGTCTTTCCCTACGTCTGATCGGTCGCCACTGTTGCGCCCACGGGTGTTTGCGGACGTGCCGGCAGTGGCCGCCGGCATGGGCACGCGGCACGGCGGCGTAAGCGCTCCCCCCTACGACACCCTCAACCTAGCCCGGCACGTGGGCGACACGGCGAGCTGTGTGGAGGAAAACCGACGTCGGTTCTGCGCCGCCCTCGACACCGATCCGGCCTGGCTGTGCACGGCGGGGCAGGTGCACGGCGCCACCGTCCGCGTCCTCGATGCTCCGCGGCACGAGCCCTTCTGCGACGGCCTGGTGACCGCCACGTCCGGCCTGCTTCTTGCCATCGCCGTGGCGGATTGCGCGCCGGTGCTTCTCGCAGATGTGGAGCACGGCGTGGCGGGGGCGTGCCACGCGGGCTGGCGGGGGACAGTCGGCGAGGTGGCCGCCCGCACGGTGCAGACCATGGTGGACTGCGGAGCGACCCCCGAGGCCATCCGGGCGTACATCGGCCCCTGTCTGTCCCCGGAGGCGTTTGAGGTGGGGCCCGAGGTGGCCTCGCAGTTCGCGGACGCGGTGGTGATGCGCCCCGATGGTGCCGAGCGCCCCCACGTCGACCTGAAAGGCGCCCTCCACCGCCAGCTTGCCGGGGCGGGCGTCTCCGCAGACGCCGTTGAAGTGTCCGACCGGTGCACGCTGCAGGAGCATGACCACTTCTTCTCGTACCGCGCCGCGGACGGCCCCACCGGCCGCATGTTCGGAGCAATCGTCCTCCGGCAGTGATTTCTTCTTCTCTCTTCCCTCTTGACCCTACCCCGCACGTGCCCGTCTCCGCCTACACCGCCCCCACCGGCCTCGACGGCGGCCACCGGCAGACCCTCTACGCCTCTCTTGTCCGCCGGGTCGGCTTTTCGTACGATCGCCGCGAGCGCCTCACGACGCCGGACGACGATTTTCTGGACCTGGACTGGTCCGAAGCGCCCGGCACCGACGCGCAGCGCGTGGCTGTCTTGACCCACGGGCTGGAGGGCAGCGCCCGGCGCGGCTACATGCGCGGCATGGCGCGGGCCTTTGTGCGGCGGGGCTGGGACGTGTGCGCCCTCAATCTACGCGGCTGCAGCGGCACCCCGAACCGGCGGGTCGCCACCTACCACAGTGGCAAGACCGACGACCTGGCCCTGGTGGTCGACCACGTGCTGGCACAGGGCTACACGACACTCGTACTCGTCGGCTTCAGCCTCGGGGGCAACCTTACGCTCAAGTACCTCGGCGAGCGCGGGCCACAGGTCGACGACCGGGTTCGGGGCGCGGTGGCCCTCTCGGCCCCCATCGACCTCAGCGCCGCCGCCACCCAGATCGACCGGTGGGCAAACTGGCATTACACGCAGTACTTCCTTCGTTCGCTGCGACAAAAAATGCGGACGAAAGCCCGCCAGCACCCCAGCCGGGTCTCCGCCCGGCATCTCCGGCGCATCCACAGCCTCCGCGGCTTTGACGACGCCTACACGGCTCCCCTCCACGGCTTCGACGGGGCCGAGGACTACTACCGGCGCGCCAGTAGCAAGCCGCTGCTGCCAGACCTCGCGGTGCCCACCCTCCTCCTCAACGCCGCCAACGATCCGTTTTTGCCCCCGTCCTGCTACCCCCACCCCATCGCCCGCAGGCACGAGCCCCTCACCCTGGAGGTGCCCACAAGCGGCGGGCACGTCGGCTTCGTCTCCTTCAACGCCGACGGCGAGTACTGGTCCGAGTCCCGCACCACCTC
>CAZFJR010000213.1:0-2992 GCA_964519235.1 uncultured Salinivenus sp.
GCGTCGTCGACCGGCAGCGCCTCCACCCGCTCCCCCAGCGCCGCGACGGTGGTGCCGAACTGCCACGACACCGGCGCGTCGGGATCCTGCAGGAGGTGGCGGTACAACAGCAGGGCACGCCCGAAGCAGGCGCCGGCCTTCTCGGGGGCGTCCCGTGCCGCGTGCGCGTCGCCCATCTGCTGCAGGGCCTGCGCCATCGACTGCGCCGCGTCGGTCACAACGTGCTCCCCGTCGCGGCACAGCTCCAAGAGCGCATCGGGCGGGAGGGTGCGCAGGTCGTCCGCCCGGCCGTCGAGGTGGGCCTGGCATGCCTCGTCGATAGCGCGGAGCACATCGTCGGGCTGCTCGCGGGGCGCCTGGTGAATGAGCGACGCGATTGCCTGCGTGAACTGGTAGAGTTGTCGCATCAAGACGTCCTGGTGGATCATGGCACCGGGAAACTACGTGGAGAGGTACGTGAAGAAAGTACGTGAAGGGGCAGGGAGGTGAAGCAGTGTAGATGCGTGCGGGACGTATGCGCACCGCCCCGCAGCGTTCGCGAGCAGGCCTTCCAATTGTCCAGCGTATCGCCCGGTGACGTCTTCCCCCAGTTGTCTCGTCGGGGGCCTCCTTCTCGGGGCGGCCCTGCTGCTCGGCTGCGACGCGTCTCCGAGCGATGCGCCGTCGCCCCCTCCCGAACGCTCGTTTCGAGGAGAGATCACGCGCCTCGGACCCGCGACAGATGTGGGGCCCGTCCTGAGCGGCCCCTCGCTTCTGCTGCAGGGCGACGGCCCACCCCTCGACACAGCCTTTCAGGCGCATCTCCGGCACCTCTCGTCCCGACCCGTCGATGTGGTCGTACTGGCCGCCTCGTTTCCGTCCGCGGGAAGTGAGACGCCGGAGTGCGACCGCCTGATCAGGCAGGACCGCGTGCACTCGTGCACCACCATCACGCTCCCCGACTCGCGCACGGCGGACGCCGATACGGTGGCGGCTATGGTGCGGCGCGCCGAGAGCGTCTACTTCGCGGGCGGCAACCAGTGCGAGTACGTCGGCTGGGCCGGGCAGGCGGTCCACGCAGCTGTGATCGACGTGTACGAGCGGGGCGGAGGCGTTGGGGGCGGGAGTGCCGGGCTTGCCATCCAGGGCGAAGCGGTGTACGACGGGTGCACCGGCAGCGTCCGCTCCGAGGAGGCCCTCGCCAATCCGTACGACGACCGGATTCGCGTTGCCGACGGGATGTTTGGGTGGACGTCGCTGCGCCGCGTCGTTCCCGACAGCCACTTCGCCGAGCGCGACCGGATGGGGCGGCTGATCGCGTTTGTGGCCCGGCAGATCGACGAGCGCGGGGCTGAGGCCTTCTACGGGCTGGGCCTCAACGAGGCGACGGCCGCTGTGGTGGGGCCGGACCAAACCGCCACCGTGTACGGCGACGCGGCCTACCTCGTACACGCCGACCATACGCCCGAGACGCTGACGCCCGGCACGCCGCTTACCTTCACGGATCTGCAGGTCGTGCGGCTCACGGACAAAGACACGTACAGGCTCGACGAGCGGCCCCTCGACGCGGCCTACCGGGTTGACGTAGAGGCGGGCACCTTTGCGGCCGACCCGTACCGCGCGGAATGATGCACCCCGGACCGGCAGGGCAGCACAAAAAGAGTGGCCCATCCCGGGTGAGAAATGGGCCGTTCCCAGGGTCGATGCGGGGCCCTCGGTCGCCTACTTGGCGTTTTCGTCGTACGAGAAGCTCTCCTGCACCGAGCGGTCCTGTTTGTGAAGAACGAGCGTACTGGGGGCCTGTGCCTTGGCAGTCTCGCGGGCGGCGCTCACGGCGTCCTTCTTGGTGCCGTGCGTGCTCACGGGGTCCGGTTCCCCTTCCATCGTCACAATCCAGCCTTCGTCGCCGGGCACGACGTGGAATACCCGTGCGTCCACCGCCTGGTGCTGCGCCTCCAGCATCTCGGAGAGCGCCTCCAGCTTCTCGGATAATTCACCCACGCGGCGCGACAGGTCTCGCACCTCAGTGCGCGTGGGCACACCGATCTGCCCAAGGGTTCCACTCAGCGTGTCCGACACGGCCTTCTCCACCGATCTCGTGGCGTTGTCGAGGCGCTCGGTAACGTTCTTCGTCAGTTCCTGCTGCCGATCGCGCAGGTGTTCGGTGGCGTCTTCAATCTGGTCGCGGCGCGTGTCCTCGTAGCGCTTGCCACGCTCCACCAGCGTCTCGAATACCTTATCGCCCTCATCCTCCAGGCGCTGCAGGGCCCCGAGGCCGGCAAGCCAGATCTCACGGGCCCGGCCCGTAACCTCGTCGGGCAGGGTCTTCAGGGCAAAGTCTGTGCGGCTCCCATTTGTGGGGTCGTCGTTCGTGGCCGTCATGGCAGTCTTCCGGGGAATGAGTGGGTGAGCCTGCGAATGCACCGTGCACGTACAGCAGTTGCTACGATGCAGTAACGTAAATAACGCAGCGCGTCATCGGTTCCCAAAAATGACGCAGCGCGTTACCATTTTGAAGAAAAAAGACATGGTTGGTGGACCCCAAACCTTCTTCATGCTTCCCGTCTTCAGGGGCCACGCGTTGTCCTGTCATCCTGTCAGGTCGTTACAGGTTGGTACAGTTTTCGACGGAATAACGGGTGAGCGACGCGGAGATGACGGCGTCGAGAGCGTCGCCTCGCCGCTTCCCATCCGTTGCACCAACCCCAACTGCACGACATGAACCTGCAAAAATTTACGGTCAAGGCCCAAGAGGCCGTTCAGAAAGCGATGGAGCTGGCGGCCTCCAACAATCATCAGGGCATCGAGCCGCCGCACCTGCTGGGCGCGTTCCTGAGCGACCCGGACAGCGTGGCCGTGTCGATCCTGCGGCGCGTGGGGGCGAACGTGAACCGCCTGCGCACGCAGGCCGAGGCGGCCATGGAGGCGTTGCCGACGGTGACGGGCGCGAGCGCCGGGGACCAGTACGTCGGCGAGGAGCTGAAGAAGGTGTTCGACCGGGCCCGCGCCGAGG
>CAZFJR010000214.1:0-2937 GCA_964519235.1 uncultured Salinivenus sp.
GCGTATACACAAACGCCAGCAGAACGTACGGCGCGTAGGCCAGCGCCACAAACTTGGTCCCGTGCCCCACCCCAATGATGATGGGAATGTACGTCGTAAACCCGAAGGCCAGCCCCGACAAGAGCCCGGAGAGGTGATTGCGGGTGAGGTAAAACACAAACAGGTACACCCCTGCCATTAACACGAACAGATGACCCACCGGCCACGCAACGCCGCGGACTGCATTCACGGCGGTGTCGAGCTGTGCGACGGCAAGCTTGTAGTTGATGTAGGGCATGCCGCTGAATACGTTGGGCGCCCAGCGGCTCCACTCGCCCGTCTTCTCGTGGTGCTCGATGGTCACCTGGGCGTTGGCCCGGAAGGTGATGCTGTCGGTGCCCTGGATGCTTTTGCCTTCGAAGACGGCCGGGGCGTAAAAGGCAAGCGCTACGGCCAACAAGAGGCCGAGACAGGCTGCGTGGCGCGTGGTGGGGGAAAACCGCGCCCACAGCGTGTCCGTCTGGGCAGCGCGCGGGGTGGGAGACCGGAAGGAGGAAGCCATGAGCGAGGAACCGCTGACGCGAGCGCGACGAGAGCGGCGGGCGGAGAGGCACGCCTGTTTCTACAGATGCGTCGAAACGGTGGGTCAATTTTGCTGTTCCAGCGACGGCGGCAATAGGGGACGCAAAAACGTATGGGTGGCAAAGGGACCGGTCCCCGTGCACCTCCCGGCCCGTCCTCCCTCCGCGCTTTCCTCTTCCTCCTTCGTCCCCCCTTCCGCCTGTGGACCTTCTCACGCACTGCCCCCTTTGCGACCACGAGACGTTCCGGCACTTCTTGACGTGCCGCGACCACACGGCCTCGGGGGAGCGGTTCGACATTGTGGAGTGCGAGGCGTGCGGCTTCCGCTTCACCAACCCGCGCCCGAGCGCCGACGAGATGGGGCGATACTACGAGAGTACAGACTACACGCCCCACCAGGACACCAGCCAGGGCCTTCTCGACGTCCTGTACCGGGGGGCGCGCCTCTACACGCTGCGCTCAAAGCACCGCCTCGTGTCGTCCCTGGTGCCCCATTCCCCCGGGCGGCTGCTCGATTTTGGCTGCGGCACGGGCGAGTTCCTGAACCTCTGCCGCTCGAAGGGGTGGGACGCACAGGGCTTAGATCCCGACCCCCAGGCCCAGACCGTTGCCGCCCAGAAGTACGGCGTGGCGGTGGACGACCCGACGCAGCTCCGGACGATGCCCGACGATCATTTCGACGCCATTACGCTCTGGCACGTGCTGGAGCACGTCCCGGACCTCTTCGCAACCGTCGAGCAGCTGAAGCGCACCCTCGCCCCCAGCGGCACGCTGCTCGTTGCCGTTCCCAACTGCGCCGCCGTCGACGCTCAGTTCTACGGCGCGGACTGGGCCGCGTACGACGTGCCCCGCCACCTGTATCACTTCCGCCCGGACGACGTGCGGCGGCTGGCCGCCCACGCTGGGCTGACGGTTTCCGACATCCGCCCCATGCGCCTGGACGCCGTTTACGTGTCGCTCCTCAGCGAGCAGTACCGCGACGGCTGGCTCCTCCGCGCCCCCGTCGTCGCGCTCCTGTCTACGCTGTGGGCCGCCCGGCACGAACACCGCCACTCCGCCCAGCTCTACCTTCTTCGCCACACGGACGCGCCATGAACCGGGTGAACCTCTTCCTCATCGGGGTCAACAAAGCCGGCACGAGCTGGCTCTACTACCTGCTCGCCCAGCACCCCGACGTGTTCATGGCCGCGGAGAAGGAGCTCTACTTCTTCGGCGACGAAGGAGTCGCGGGAGAACGCACCGCCACACAGGCCGACTACCATGCCCACTTCCCCTTCGACGAGCCCTACCGCTACTTCGGCGATGCCACGGTGATGTACTACCGGCACCCCGGCACGGCGGACGAGATGTACGATCGTGAGCCTGGAGGCGGGCAGGCAGGCGCCGAATGCCTTCTGGGAGAGGCTTCTCGACACCCTCGACCTGCCACCGGCTCCTCGCCCGCCTGCGGACGACCGCCCCGAGAACCCGACCGGGAGCGCGGCCTTTCGGGCGGTGTACCGGCACACCGTGCAGCCCCTCCGCCACGCGTTTCCCGGGGCGTACCGCTGGCTGCTGGGGAGCGCCGGGGCGCGGTGGGCAAAGCGCGCGCTACTCCGCCTGCTGGGCACGGCGGGGGCAAAGACGGAAGCCCTGTCCCCCGAGCTGGCTCCCCGGCTGCGCGAGGAATTTGCTCCCACGTACGCCTACCTTCAAGACCTGGGGCTTGAGGTGTACGCCGATGCGTGACCTCCACGCGGCGCCGGGATCGCGTCTTCGATCGGCGTCTCGCCCCCGTAGAGCGTGATGGCGCGGCCGGTGGTCGCGTCGTGATCGAGGCACTCTACCACGGCCTGGGCCACATCGGCACGGGGGATGGGATCGCCCGATTCCGGGTCCTCCTCAAAATAGGCCGCGACGCGGCCGGTCCCCGCTTCATCCGTGAGGCGGGTGGGGCGCAGGATCGTCTCATCGAGCGACGACTGCTGGAGGGTGCGGTCGGCCACGTGCTTCGTCACGATGTAGGGCTTGATCGGGCCCTGACGAGACTCGGGATCACCGGCCCCGCGCGAGCTGATCATGACGAACCGGTTGATGCCCCGCTCCTCACAGGCGTCCACCGCCCGCTTCGCGCCCCAGAGGTCGACCAGGATCGTCTTGTCCCAGCCGGTGGACCCGCCGGCGCCGGCGGTAAACACGACCGCGTCGGCCCCCTCCAGCGCTGAAGCAAATTCGCCTTCGAGGTCGCCGAGGCGGGGCTCGCCTCCACGTTCACGGACCCCGTCGAACTGATCCTCGGAGCGGACAATGCCGATGGGATCGTGGCCGGCGTCGGCAAGACGCGGAAGGAGTCGGCGTCCGATGCCTCCATTTGCGCCGATGACTGCAACATCCATC
>CAZFJR010000215.1:0-2924 GCA_964519235.1 uncultured Salinivenus sp.
TACTCGCTCCGCCACTCCTGAATGAGCTCATCGTACGGAACCGTGACCGGGTCCTCCGGCGGACGCTCGGCCTTCGGCGCGCCGGGCTGGTTGAGCCAGTACTCTCGCGAGCGCTCAGGATTGAGCTTCGGCGAGTACTGCTGCATGCGCAGGCGCTGCATCAGAGAGTTCTGGATGCTGGCCAGGTCGTCCATGGCCTGTTCCACCGTTTTCGATCCGGTGGCGGCCTGCGACACCTGCTTCCACCACTGCTCGGCGAGGAGCGGGTAGTGGGGCACGTTTAGGCCCGTGTCGGTCCACTGGTCTTCCACCGGCGACTTGTAGAAGGTAATCAGGCCGCCGAGCTCGCCTTCGTGCTTGTCCCAGTAGGCGGAGTTGACCGTGGACTTCCGGATCGGTGTGTTCCCCACGTTGAACTTGTTGAGGGCCACCGTCTTGGACACAGCGAACTGGGCCCACATCCAGGCCGCCTTTCGCTTGTCTCCGGTCGTCTGCTTCGGAATGGCCCAGCTCCCGGCGTCCTGGTAGCCGACCTTCATGCCCTCTTCCCAGTAGCGACCGTGTGGTGTGGGGGCCATCCGCCAGAGCGGGTTGCCCTCGTCGTCCGTCACCTCCGACTCGGGGGAGGTGAAGGGGTCGGCCGAGAGGAAGGTAATGTACTGGAAGGCCCGCTGCGCGATGTTGCCACGCGAAGGCACCGGGCCAGCTTCGGACCAGCGCATGGACGTGGCAAACGGCGGGGCGTACTTGTCCATCCACTCCAGGTACTTCCGGGTGGCGTAGTAGGCGGCCGGGCCGTTTGTGGCACCGCCGCGGTTCACCGAGGAGCCGACCGGAATGCGGTCCTCAACGCGAATGCCCCATTCGTCGACCGGGTTGCCGTTGGGCAGTCCGGTGTCGCCCACGCCGGCGATCGAAAGCCAGGCGTCGGTGAAGCGCCAGCCGAGCGACGGGCTCTTCTTGCCGTAGTCCATGTGGCCGTAGATCTCGTCGGCACTGGCGCCTACGTCCTCCGGATCCACCGACTCGGTGAAGAACTCGGCGATGTCTTCGTAGGCGGCCCAGTTGCGGGGAACGCCCAGCTCGTAGCCGTACTCATTGCGGAACATCTGCTTGATGTCCGGATCGGTGAACCAGTCGTAGCGGAACCAATAGAGGTTCGCGAACTGCTGGTCCGGCAGCATGATCTGGTCGCCCTCGTAGTCCTGGCCGAACTCCGGGTTGAGCCAGTCGGCAACATCGAGGTCGGGATTCGTCACGCTGCTTCCCTCGCCGCTCATGTAGTCGGTGAGGTTCACCATGCTCTGCAGGCGCACGTGCGTGCCGATCAGATCGGCGTCGTTGACGTAGATGTCGTAGACGCTCCGGCCGGAGGCGAGCTGCGTCTGCAGCTTCTCCACGAGGCTTCCCTCGCCGATGATGTTGTGGGTCACGTCAATGCCGGTGATCTCCGCAAAGGCGCCCGCGAGGACGTCGGATTCCCACTTGTGCGTCTTAATGGTTTCTGCCACCGACGAGACGGACGTGCCGCGAAGCTGGTCGGCGTTCTGGGCAAACCACATCAGCTCGTCGATCTGCTCCTTGAGCGTCAGGACGGACGGCTGAAATTCCATTGCCCATTTCACCGCGGCCTGCTCGCGCTCGTTCAGCGGGCCGTATTCGCTCTCCGCATACTCCCGCGCTTCTTCCGCGGTGATGTCCGGGTAGTTGGGCTCGTCGGGCCAGTCTTGTGCGTGGGCAGTGAACGGTTGGAAGGCAAGTGCCGCGACACACAGGGCCAGCAAGGCCAGCCATGATGGTGCCGGGCGGTTGCTATACAGGGTAGTCATATCAAAACCACCGTTGATGATGAAAAAATGAATCGAGGTTGGTTGGTGCGCGGTTGGTTAGTGCGCGGTTGGTTGAGCATGCAGCCGGGCTGCAGAGGGCAGCGGCGTGAGGACCGTCCGGGACAAAAGACCCGGGAGAGGGGGCGGCACGCAGGGGAGTAGATGGACGGTGCGAGGCCAAGGACGCGGGCGGCCGGGGACGGCCGCGCTCGGAGGGTGGACGGGCCTTCCCCACCTTCCGAGCTGGAACGAGCGCCGCACGGCGGGGCGCGGACGCCCCTCTTGAAAGCGGTCCGGCGTGTGCACTTGAGACCAGCGGACGGATCGAAAGCGCTTCCGCGCCTCAGTGTTATGTTGTGGTGCCTTCGCTCGAACCTGCCAAAGTATAGAAAGCGCTTTCTTTCATCGATAGTCTAATCTTCCAAGAAAATGATCCCATCTTCCCAAAGTAGGGGACGACACGAGGCATGGGGAAATTTTGGATCTGTACCTAAGACGTCTTCCGGACGCGATGTACCAACGAGGTCTTGTGTCGTCCGGCTTCGTCTCAGATCCGCCCTCTCCCGCGTGCGCGCCCCTTGCCCTGAGGGAACGCCCCTCTTCCGCGCTGGAAGAGGGGGGTATTTTTCTCTCGTGGGCGCGAGGCATTGCTCAAGAGACGTTTGGGCAGTGCCGGTGCGGGCTCCCCAAATCCCCAGCGTGGGCCGCTAGAAAGCGTGGGCCGTTAGAAGACGTCGACAGAGAACGCTGATCTAGAAGAAGTTGATGGTACCCATCATCAGCAGTGCGCCGATTACCACGACGCCCCACACGGCCGTTTGGCTGAAGAAGTAGAGCCAGAGGCAAAAGGTGCATCCGGTGAGAAGAAGGCCCATGAACACTCGGTCGCCCCGAGTGGTGTCGATGGGAAGAAGGCCTTGGCGGGCCCAGCCGGGGTCTTTCATGTCCCAAACGGTGAGCCCAACGAGCATGAGAATGATAAAGCCCAGGAAGAGAAGCGTCGGCAGCGTCCACTGCATCCACTGGGGAGGGAAGGAGAGCATGGTGGCCGGTGTGTGTTTGTGAGGTCAAGCCCTACAGGGGGCGCGTGAAGAG
>CAZFJR010000216.1:0-2899 GCA_964519235.1 uncultured Salinivenus sp.
GGGTGGAGGTGCTCAAGGAGTACCTCCAGTTCGCGGAAACCGGCGAGCTCGCCCTGCCGACGCCTACGGGGCGCGGGCCGGATTCGCCCTTCGAAGAGGCCGTGGCGGCCCGGCTGCGGGCGCAGGGCTACGACGTGGAGCATCAGGTGGGCGTGGCGGGCTTCTACATCGACCTCGCCGTGCGCGATCCGGAGCGCCCCGGCCGCTACCTGCTGGGCATCGAGTGCGACGGGGCCACCTACCACAGCGCCCGCATGGCCCGCGTGCGCGATCGCACCCGGCAGTCCGTGCTCGAGAACCTGGGCTGGACGATTCACCGCATCTGGAGCACCGACTGGTTTCGCAACCCGGAGGCGCAGTTGGGCGACGCCGTCGCGGCGATCGAGCGGGCGCAGGTGGGAGCGACCGCGCCCGACGACGATGCGGGCGGCAGCAGCGAGAGGGCGGCGGAGGACGGGTCGACGGAAGACGGGTCGGCGGAGGACGGGTCGGGCATGGATCCATCAGGCGAGGACGCGTCGGGGGGCGAGGTGTCTCGCATCCCGAACCGCGACATCGAGCGGGCGAAGGCCGAAGAGGAGGCGGACCTCCCGGTGGAACCCTACGAAACCGCATCGCCCCCCGTGCAGGTGCAGGGCCGCCTCCACGAAGCCCCCACGCGTCGGCTGGCGGGCTGGGTCGAAGAGGTGGTGCAGGTGGAGAGCCCGGTCCACAAAGAGGTGATGGCGCGGCGCATCGTGGAGGCCGCGGGGGTGAGTCGTCTCGGGAGCCGCATCCGGGAGGCGCTGGAGGACGCCACCGAGTATGCCGCCCGGAAGGGCTGGATTCGGAAGACGGACTCCCTGTTGTTCGATCCGGAGCAGGACGAGGTGCCGGTGCGCGACCGGGGCGCCCTGGAGGGGCGGACCCGGGACATTGCGTACGTCCCCCGCCCTGAAATCGCCCGGGCAGCTCAGGAGATCGTAGACGTGTCTTTTGGAATCGGCGAGGACGAGCTCGTACAACAGGTGGGACGCCACCTTGGGTTTGCGCGCGTCGGCTCCAACATCCGAGAGCGCATCGAGTCGATCGTCGCCACGATGTTGGAGAACGACCTGCTTGAACACAAAGACGGACATCTCGTCGCCCCGTCGTAACCCTTCGGCCTGCCTGCCCACTCATCTACTTGGAACGCCCTCGTTGTTCGATCGAAAATCGGACGGAAACGCGTGCCGGGGCAACGACTCGGTCGGAGGGCACGTCCTCTCCAGAAATCCCTTCTTCCATTCCTTTCCCCCACCGATCTGATGGCCTGGATTGACCTCATTGAGCCGGAGGACGCCACCGGCGACCTGAAGGTGCTCTACGACACGATTGCCGAAAAGCGTGGCAAGGTCGCCAACGTGCTGAAGGGGCACAGCCTGAACCCCGCGGCCCTGAAGGAGCACCTGGATCTCTACGATGCCGTTCTGTTCGGCTCCTCGCCCCTGAGCCGATCCGACCGCGAGGCGATTGCCGTCATCGTTTCCGCCGCCAACGAGTGCGACTACTGCGTGCGCCACCACGCGGAGGCGCTGCAGGCCTACTGGCGCGACGAGGCCCGCACGCAGCAGCTGGCCGACGACTATGCCGCGCTCGACGACCTCGATGACCAACTCCGAACGGCGTGCGACGTGGCGCAGAAACTGACCGTTTCGCCCGGCACCATGCGGGAGGCCGACGTGCACACCCTGCGCGACGCCGGCTGGAGCGACCGTGCGGTGCTCGACATCGTCCTCGTCACCGCCTACTTCAACTTCGTCAACCGCATCACCAACGCCCTCGGTGTAGAGGTCACCGACGGCGAAGCCACGGGCTACACCTACTGAGTCGGGAGCCCCCCGAGGAGGACGGCTCGTGCGGCGCTGTGGGGCCCCTGTGCCTCCCGGCGGGGGCACGGCAGATTGGGCCCTGCACCGGCCAAGCGCACAGACAGTCGCTGTAACGATTGGCTCGCGTTCCCAACTCATCACGAACGCAGAACCTGTTTCTTCGTCCTCCACCGCCCCCCGTTGCTCCGCATGTGTCGCCTCTACGGCCTACAGGCCACCCACTCCACCCGCTCCGCCTGTGAACTGCTCGACGCCCAGAATGCCCTGATCCAGCAGAGCCGCGAAGACGCCCGCGGCCTCTCCAACCCGCACGGCTGGGGGATGGGCCAGGTCACCGACGGCACCACCGCCTGCTTCCGGCAGGTGCAGCCCGCCACGGAAAGCGACGCGTACCGCAACGAAGCGCTGAGCACGGAGGGCACCACGGTGCTCACGCATGTGCGGCGAGCCACCGTGGGCGACCCTTCGCACGCCAACACGCACCCGTTCCGGCACGGCCCCGCCCTCCTCATCCACAATGGCCACGTGCCTGCCTTCGACGCCGTGCGCCCCCACCTGCTCGACCAGCTCTCCGACGAGCGCCGGCGCTTTGTGCGCGGCACCACCGACAGTGAGCACGTCCTCGCGCTCCTCCTCCAACTGCGCGACGAGGCCCCGGACGCCCCGCTCCACAGCGTCACCCGCGAGGCCCTGCAGCACCTGCAGTCGTGGGTGGCCGACGCGGCGCCCCACGCCAAGCCCCACCCCACCGACGCCGACACGCAGGCCCTCTCGCACGACGAGCTGGAGGACATCCTCGCCCTCAACCTGCTGTGGACGGACGGCACGACGCTCGCCGGATCGCGCCTGAACCGCACCCTCTGGATGCTCGAGCGCTCCCACGTCCGCGCCTGCCCCCTCTGCGGCGAAGACCACGCCGCCCCGCCCCCCGATGCCGACTACCGCGCCACCGTCCTCGCCTCGGAGCGCATCACCGACGAGCCCTGGACCGAGGTCCCCAACGGCTCTGTCTTCTCGACCGTCGACGATGCCACCCTCCACCTCGAAGC
>CAZFJR010000217.1:0-2894 GCA_964519235.1 uncultured Salinivenus sp.
GCCCCTCTTGCGGCACAAGGACCACGGCCCGGCGAAGACTGCGACAGCCCCCCTCTGCGGACGACCCGTGCTACGGTGCAACGCTGTAGTGCAACGCTATGGTGCAAAGTATGGCGGCCCCTTCAGCGCCGTCCAGGGGAACCAGCGCCCTCGTCGCCCTTGGCCCGACGCAGAGCCGGTTTGAGGATCGCCGCCCCCTTCGCATTCGGCTGGATGGGTTCCACACGAGCGAAGCGACTGATGAAGCCAATCAAGTCTGGAGCGACGGAAGCACGGTCAGTAGTCCACCCGGCGCTTCAGTGCAATCCGCTCGTCGGAGTCCAGGTGGGCCTCCCACAGCCCAAGCCCCTTCTCGATCCGTCCTCGAAGCGGGGGGGCGCCGTCAATCTCGAAGCGGACGTTGGTTCCCTCCCGCTCGGCCCACGTCTCGACAAGCAGCAGTTGGTCCATGGGGATGCGCTCGGTCGCTCGGCCCCACCACGTCCACCCGGCAATCACCACCGCTTCGGGGCGAAGCTCCATGCGGGCGAACCACCAGTTGCGGTCGTTTAGGCGGACGGCCGAGACAAGACGCGGACGGCCGTCCGGCTCGGAGCGGTCGGCGGACGGGGGCGAGGGCGCATCGGCGCGCCGTGGCCGGAGCGGTTCCCGGCCGTGGTGGTGGACGTGGCTCGCGTTTCGCTGGATGTAGCGGCGGACAAGGTGCCGCTGACGGGGGCTCGCTTCGGAAAAGTCCGGGGAGGCCTCGGCCTCAATGTCGTACGTGAAGTACCGGGGAATGCCCCAGAGCGCAGACGGCTGGGGCAGCACGTCCGCGAGGGAGGGCTCGCCCACTCGCACGCGAATCCGCACGAGTCGGTATTCGTCCTCGTCGAACACCTGCTCGCACGCCCGGAGCACGCGGCGCTCTTTTCGCCAGGCCGGGTGCAAGGTGCGCACGAGCCACGACCATCCGGACAGGGCCATGACGGAAGGGCCGGGATTTGAGAAGACGTGTCGCGTAGAAGTGACTGCCTACGCGTGTCAATATACCCCGAAGCGTGGCCCAACACAAATCTCAGGAGGCCGAATCGGCCTTCCTCCCGCCCTCACGGCTCTGCCGCCGTTGCGAGGAAGACGCCGCGAGGGATGCGCGAAGGGACCCGGGCGAAGCACAAGCGTTTGTCCCCTGGCCCGGAGCGTCGCCCTGCGTGGGACTCAGGAGCCCCTCGGCGCCCTCACGACTACACCTCCACGTGCCCACTGGGAGAATGCCGATCCCCCGACAGGAGGGCGCCCGGCATCGTCCGGGGATGTCCCATGCGAAGTCCGACCAGCACACTTCCTGCGGGACCGACAACCGTCCCAATCGCAACCGCCTCCGATGGACCAAGGAACAGAACGGCCAGCGGAACGGCCGCAAGCAGACACGCCCCGAGCGACGCAAGCCGGCGTGCCACCGGCAGGGTCACAAGCCGGTCGTGGCCGATTCCCAGTCCCAGAACGAGCCCCGCAAGCGCCAGAGGAACGACGAGGACGTGGAGCATCGGCCAGGTACTGAGTTTTTCCTGCCAGAGCAAGGCCCCTATCTTGATTGTGCCAGCGGCGGCCATTGCCCCGAGAAGCACACCCGGATACTCCCGCAGGTACTTGTCCACAGCGTCGATTGGTCAGGTGGTGAAGCAGTGTGTGAATGACAAGTGGACTGTTTCCCAATCCACGCATTTATTTTCGGGTTCCCACCTCCGGGACCTGCCCCCCCGCTCCGGACAGCTTTTCTACGACTTTTTGCCTCGGGGATCTTTGCCAGAGGTACGCGGAGAGCCTCCGCGCTTCGTCACTGCGCCGCGGGCGTCCGCAGGCCGGGTCACTCCAGGAGCCCCGGCACCAGCATCACGGCGTTCTGCATCATGCGGCTCGGGCCGCGCCAGAACATGCGGTAGTGCGGGTTGTCCACGAGGAACACGACGCTTCCCGCGCCCATCTCCACGGTGCCGGCAAACGTGTGCCCGGCGAGCTGCTGTAGGTTTTGCTGGGCAGCATAGCCGCTGGCCCGCAGCGCCTCGGCGTCCGGGACGTAGTGGCCCGCCGTCTGCAGGTCGGCGCTCGGCTCCAGGGCCGTGGTGCCGTACGTGAGGCTGTAGACGCGATCTCCCAGCCCGTAGGCGAGCGGGTGGGTGGCGTCGAGGGTGCCACGCAGGGCCGCGCCGGGGATGTAATCGAGCCCGGCCGAGTCGTCACGGGCGGCGTACGGGGTGTACGGCCCGATGGGGCTGCCAGTGGTGTCTTCCAGCGCCTCCACGTCGGTGAGGCCGGAGGCCCCCGCCGTGAGGAAGCGGGCGCTCTGTTCCGTACCCACGAGCGTGCCCCCGTCGCGCACCCAGTCGCGGAGCGCCTCTACCTGCGTGGAGTCGAACACCGCCCCGAGGCCGTAGCCGCCGGGCAGCACCAGCACGTCGAGGTCTCGCAGCGAAGCCTTGCCGTAGCGCGCGTAGCGCCCTTCGCTCGTTGCGGACTCGGACAGGTTGGCGGCCCGAATGCGCGTAAGGGGGTACTGGGTCTCCTGGTCGAACAGGTACCAGATCTGCCCGCTGGTGTAGGTGGAGAACGGCTGGTCGACCAGCAGGCCCACCTCGGGCGGGCGCACCGGGGCGTGGTTTTCGGAGCCGAGGTCGGGGCCGGTTGTCATGCGCCCGGTGTCGAGCCCCACAATTTTCACGGTGGCCGCCTGCGCGATGCGGCGCATGTCGGCCGCCGGGCGGTCGTGGTCGGGGTTGCGGCCCAGGAGCACAACGAGCGAGCCGGCGTCGAAGGTGTGCGTCTCGGTCCCAAACGGCTTGTGAGCGGCCCGCACCCGGTAGCCCGCCGCCCACAGCTTGGCCAGGGCGCGCGGGGCGTGGCGCTGCCCCCAGTCC
>CAZFJR010000218.1:0-2886 GCA_964519235.1 uncultured Salinivenus sp.
CAGGAGGCGGGCCTGCCGCCCGGCGTCGTGAACATCGTGCACGGGGCCGGCGAGGTGGGGGCGGCCCTCGTGGAGCACCCCGACGTCGACAAGGTCGCGTTCACGGGCTCCACCGAGGTGGGCAAGCACATCCAGAAGCAGCTGGCGGGCTCGAAGAAGCGGCTCACGCTGGAGCTGGGCGGAAAGGGCGCCAACATCCTCTTTGAGGACGCGCCCATCGACCAGGCCGTGAAGGGCATCGTCGACGGCATCTACTTCAACCAGGGGCACGTGTGCTGCGCCGGGTCGCGGCTGCTGGTGCAGGAGAGCGTGGCCGAGGAGGTGACGCAGAAGCTGCGCGACCGCCTCTCGACGCTTCGGGTGGGGCACCCACTCGACAAGAACACCGACATCGGCGCCATCAACTCCAAGCAGCAACTGGAGAAGATCCGGCGCCTCGTGGACATCGGCGAGCAGGAGGGGGCGGACAAGTTTCAGCCCGAGTGCGACCTGCCGGAGAACGGGTTCTGGTTCCCGCCCACCTTCTTTACCAACGTCACCCAGTCGCACCGCATCGCGCAGGAGGAGATCTTCGGTCCCGTCCTGTCGGTCACCACGTTCCGCACGCCCGAGGAGGCGGTGGAGCGCGCCAACAACACCGAGTACGGCCTCGCCTCCGGCATCTGGAGCGACAAGGGCTCGAAGCTGTTCTCGATCTCGCAGGCGCTCAAAAGCGGTGTGATCTGGGGCAACACCTACAACAAGTTCGACCCCGCCAGCCCCTTCGGCGGCTACAAGGAAAGCGGCTTCGGCCGCGAGGGGGGCATGCACGGTCTTCTTCCGTACCTTGAACGTCCATCGCAGTCATGGCAGCCACAGACGCCCACGAACGGCTCCCCGTCTACAAAACCCGAAAGCTCTACATCGGCGGGGGCTTCCCCCGAACCGAAAGCGGACGGTACATAACCGCCACTGACCAGACCGGCGAATTCGTGGCCAACATCTGTCGCGCCTCGCGCAAGGACGTTCGAGATGCGGTCGTGGAGGCCCGCGAGGCCCAGGACGGCTGGGCCGGGCGGAGCGCCTTCAACCGCGGGCAGATCCTGTACCGGATGGGGGAGATGCTGGAGTCCCGACGGCAGGCGTTCGTCGACACGCTGATCGACACCGCGGGGTACGACGAAGGCGAGGCCGTAGCGGAGGTCGACGCGGCAATTGACCGGCTTGTGTGGTACGCAGGGTGGACCGACAAATTTGCGCAGGTGTTCGGGTCAGTCAATCCCGTCGCCAGTTCGCATTTTGACTTCTCCGTGCCGGAGCCGTCGGGGGTCGTCGCCGCATTTTGTCCACAGAGCGCACCGCTGCTGGGGCTCGTCTCCTGCATGGCGCCGATCATTGCGACCGGCAACACGGTGATCCTGATCGTGGAGAACGACGCGCCCACCCTGGCCCTCGACCTTGCGGAGGTCCTCGACACGAGCGACCTTCCGGGCGGCGTCGTCAACATCCTCACCGGCTACCGCGAGGAACTCCGCGAGCACGTGGGCGGACACCGCGACGTGGACGCCATTCTGAGTGTGGGCGCCTCCGACGAAGAGCGCACCATTCTGGAGCGGGAGGGGGCGGAGAGCGTCACGCGGATGGAGTTTCGTCCGGATCGCTCACCCGCCGAGTGGCGCTCGGGCGAGAGCCAGTCGCCCTACTGGATGACGCCGTTTGTGGAGTTCAAGACCACCTGGCATCCGGTGGGACGTTGAGGAGAGGGCGCGCTCGTATGTCATGTTCTGTTCACTTGTTCTTCAGGCTCATCATGCGGATTCGCCCGCGCTCCCAGTTCCCGCTCGCCGTCCTCGTGCTGGCCGTGCTGGTGGGGGGCTGCAGCGGATCGTCCCGGACCGCCGGGCAGGGCGGCCCTTCCGAGCCGTCCCCGGGCCCGGCGGACGGGACGAGCGTCTCTGTGGCCGAGTACGAAACGTTCGATCCGTCGGCGTACGAGGCGACCCCGCCGACGCGGCCCGTGTCGGTGTCGCACCAGGTTCCTACCCGACTAATGCGAGGGCGGGCCGACGAGGGCGTGCGGCGGGCCATCGACGGGTTTCGGATCCAGGTGTTTTCGGCCCGCGACAAGCAGGCGGCGCAGGATTTTCGGGAGCGGGTGCGGCAGTGGTGGCAGCAGGAAAACGCCGAGGCGAAGGGGGCGGCGCTCGGCGCGGACCCGCCGATTGTGGTCAAGTATTCGCAGCCCTACTACCGAGTGCGCATCGGGGCGTTTGCCGATCGGGAGGCGGCCGAGCAGGCTCTCTCCGTCGTCAGTCAGGAATACCCCAACGCCTTCATCTCACGCGGCACCGTCACGGTCACGAACTGAGCCTGGCGGGGGCGCGAGGGAGCGGGCCGTGTCGGCCAGGCGGTCCACCAGGGAAGCGGCGTGCGTCTCGTGCTCCGGTTTCATGAGGACGCTGCGCAGGACGGCCGCCTCGTCGCGGTCGGCCGTGAGGGACGGGTGGAGGGACGTAAGAGCGTCGGCGGAGAGGCGATAGACGCTGGTGAAGATGGGATCGTCCGGCTCGTTCATCGCCGTGTCGAAGAGGGCCTGACTGGCGTCGTGGAGGGCCGAGAGCGTGGGGGCATTGGTGACCGGCACGTACGAGACGATGTCGGTCTCCGGCGGCACCACGACGGCGAGCGCGTCGGACGCCTTTACCGCGTCGGTCCAGGTCCGCGCCGCCCGAACGCAGGCGGCCAGGATGGGCCCGAGCCCGTCGTCCGGCGCCAACGGGAGCGCCTTTAGCGTGCACCAGAGGGCCCCGGCCGCCGCTCCGGCGCGCGAGCACTCCAGGCTGATCTCGCCAAGGTGCAGGTCGTCGGACGTGAAGTAGGTGTAGGGCGAGTCGTGCTGATAGAAGC
>CAZFJR010000219.1:0-2835 GCA_964519235.1 uncultured Salinivenus sp.
CCTGGGCCCCATCGTCTACGCCGACGTGGAGAGCCTGTACCCCTCCATCATGCTCAACTACGACGTGCAGCCGTCCGGGGACGAGATCGACCTCTTCCCGCAGCTGCTGGAGCGGCTCACGGACCTGCGCCTGGAGACGAAGCAGGACATGAAGGACGCCGAGGACGAGGAAATCCGCAGTGAGCTGGACGCGCGGCAGTCCTCGTACAAGGTGCTCATTAACAGCTTCTACGGCGTCTTGGGGTTCTCTCTTTCCGCCTTCAACGACTTTGAGGAGGCCGACCGCGTGGCGCGCACGGGGCAGCAGATTCTCCGTGAGCTCATCGACGAGATCCGGAAGCGGGGCGGCACCGTGATCGAGGTGGATACGGACGGGGTGCTGTTCGTGCCGCCGGATGGGGTGCGGGGGGAAGAGGCCGAGGTCGACTTTACCGTGGGACTCACGGAGGCGATGCCGGAGGGCATCCGCGTGGGCTTCGACGGGCGGTACAAGAAGATGCTCTCGTACAAGAAGAAAAACTACGCGCTTCTCACCTACGACGACACCCTCAAGTTTAAGGGCTCCTCGCTCATCTCCCGCTCCAACGAGGCCTTCGGCCGCAAATTCGTGCGCCGGGCCATCCGCCGCCTGCTCGACCACGACGTGGAGGGCCTGCACGACCTCTACGTGGACACCCGCGATAAAATCATCGAGCACGACTGGGAGAGCGCCGACAGCTTCGCCCGCACCGAAAGCCTGAAGGACACGATCGAGCAGTACGAGCGGGACGTGACGGAGGGCCAGCGCCCGCGCGCCGCGGCCTACGAGCTGGCGAAGGAAAAGGCCGAGACGACGGGACAGCCGGTGCGGAAGGGCGATCGCATCTCGTACTACATCACGGGCGACGACGCCAATGTTACGGCCTTCAAGCACTGCAAGCGGGCCGACGACTGGGACCCGAACGATCCCGACGAAAACACCGCATACTACTTGAAGCGACTCGACGAGTTTGCGAGCAAGTTCGAGCCCTTCTTCGACGAGGCCGACTTCCGCCTCGTGTTCTCCCCCGAGGATCTGTTCGGCTTCTCCGCCGAGGGCATTGAGATCCGGCAGACCGAGCACGAGCCCGACATGCGGACCGAACCGGACGAAGAGGTGCCGTTTTAGCCGCGTTGTCGCGTCCGACACCGCCTCCGGCCTTCGCCAAACGTTCTGGCCGAGCGGCTGCTGCCGTCTGTGCGAAATGTCCGTTGGGCCTTGCCTCTCTGAACGACAATGGCCACCTTTCTGTACCGATGCCCTTATTAGCCTAGCCGCAGGCCGCATCGTCTTCTTCCAACGCAGAGTCACCGCCAGCAGACGTTACCGTCAATACATCAAAGCCTCGCTGCCCATGAAGCGCACTCTTGCCGCCGGGATCTTTACGCTCCTTGGGGGAGCGGCCGCCCTCCTCCTTGCCGCCTCCATCTTCTACTCCTGTCGAACCGGCGGAAACCCGCACCACTCCGGCACTGCCTCGGCCCAGGGCGCGCCTGTTGAAGCCGTGGCGTCTGCATCTTCCACCACCCCTACGGCCACGCAGAGATCCGCCGCGGCGTCTCCACACCGTTTGGCTCCTCGCGTACGGTGAGCAGCTCGCCGAGGCCGTGCCTCCTGCTCGTCCCGCCTGCTCCCCCCTGCATCCTGTGGCTGACGAAACGGACAATTTCCCGTCGGGCCTTGTGGTTCCGGGCCTCCAGCGTGCCGACCGCCGCGGCCCGCTCCTTGCCTTTCTGGCGGTAACCGTGATCTCGGGCCTCGCTCTCATCTGGCCCGTCTACCCGTTCGCCGGGCGCATCCGGCCGTACGTCCTGGGCCTCCCCTTCTCCTTCGCCTGGGTGGTGGGCTGGCTCATCGTCATGTTCGTCGCCCTCGTCCTCCTTTACCGCACGGACGAGCTCGACAACGGCAAGACGGACTAATTCGGCCGTCCCCTCTCGCCCCCGCCCCCTTTTCCCCTCTCGCCCCTTCCCCATGTCCGAGTGGGCCGTCATTCTGCTCATCTGTGGGCTCTACCTCGTCCTGGTGCTGGGGCTCGGGGTGTGGTCGGGGCGCTCCGTGTCGGCGAGCGTGACGGGGTACGTGGCGGGGGACCGTACGCTCGGGGTGGTCGTGCTCTACTTCGTGCTCGGGGCGTCGGTCTTCTCGTCGTTTGCCTTTCTCGGCGCGCCGGGCTGGGCCTACTCGCGGGGCGCGGCCGCCTTCTACATCATCGCGTACGGCACAGTGGGGATGGTGCCGTTCTACTTTTTGGGGCCGCGCGCCCGGCAGGTCGGCGAAGCACTCGGCTTCGTGACCCAAGCGGAAATGCTGTCACACCGGTACGACAGCCGCACGCTCTCGGTGGTGCTGGCCGTGCTCAGCGTGGTCGCGTTCGTGCCCTACCTCACGCTGCAGATGAAGGGGGCGGGACTGCTACTGGAAACCATCTCGGAGGGCGTAGTCCCGCAGTGGCTCGGCGCGCTGGTGACCTACGGCGTGGTGCTGGTGTACGTCTTTGCCAGCGGCATGATGGCCATTGGCTGGACGAACACGGTGCAGGGCCTCTTCATGATGGCCGTGGCGTGGTTCCTGGGGCTCTACCTGCCGGAGGCGCTGCACGGGGGCATCCGTCCGATGTTTGAGGCCATCGCGGCAAGCGGCAAGGAAGCGATGCTCGAAGCCCCAGGCCTCGCCGCGGACGGGTCGGCCTGGAGCTGGGCGGGCTACAGCTCGGCCGTTCTCGTGTCGGCCGTGGGCTTCTCGATGTGGCCCCACCTCTTCATGCGCGCCTTCACGGCCAAGAGCGACCGGACCCTCAAGCTGACGGTGGTCCT
>CAZFJR010000220.1:0-2798 GCA_964519235.1 uncultured Salinivenus sp.
TCCTCGTGCGGCACCGCCTCGTTGGCCATGCCCATCTCCACCGCCTCCTCGGCGGAGTAGTTCTTGCCGAGGAAGAAAATCTCGCGCGCCTTCTTCTGCCCCACCTGCCGCGCCAGCAGGGCCGAGCCGAACCCGCCGTCAAAACTGGCCACGTCGGGGTCGGTCTGCTTGAACGTGGCGTGCTCGGCGCTGGCGAGCGTAAGGTCGCAGATGACGTGCAGGCTGTGCCCGCCGCCCACCGCCCAGCCCGGCACCACGGCGATCACGACCTTCGGCATGAAGCGAATGAGGCGCTGCACCTCCAGGATGTGCAGCCGTCCCGGCCGCGCCTCGTCGGGCGCCCCCTCGTCGTCCTCGTACTGGTACCCGTCCTGGCCCCGAATGCGCTGGTCGCCGCCCGAGGAAAACGCCCATTTGCCGTGTTTCTCGGACGGCCCGTTGCCGGTGAGGAGCACGCAGCCCACGTCCGGCGACTGACGAGCGTGGTCGAGGGCCCGGTACAGCTCGTCCACGGTCGGCGGGCGGAAGGCGTTGAGGACCTCGGGGCGGTCGATCGCAATGCGGACGGTGCCGTGGTCGACGGCGCGGTGGTAGGTCACGTCGTCGAAGTCGAAGCCGTCGACGAGGGTCCAGGCGTCGGGGGCGAATAGCTCGGAAACCATGGTGCGTGCAGGGATGGGAACGGGGAGGGAGGAACTGGAACGAAGAGGACTCCAATCGCATCCGGGCGGCGCCTGAGGCCGCAGCCTGCCTTTTTCGTAGGCGCAAGTTCTACCAGGCACGAAAGATCGTCATCCATCGTTCTCCGCCCGGAACGCCGGAATCGCGTGCACAGAATCGGGTTCAGCACAGACGGCATAGGCGTGCGTTCCGGGCGAAGAGTGCACATGTGCCTTTCGCACGTGAGTGTGCCTTTCGCACATGAGATCACCGCGTCGGACGGATCGTGGAGCGCGGCGGGGGAGACGAGCGCGCTCCCGTGGCTGTGCCCTGAAACCAGCGGCGCAGGACCGCCTCGGCGGGCTTGCCCTGCGGCGTAAATCCGGTGCGCCGCTCCACCTCGGCGGGCGGGTGCCACTTCCAGATGATGCTCCCTTTCATCCACGGCGCCTGTGCAAAGGTCGACAGAAAGGCCTGGTAGCAGCGCGCCTGGAGGGCGTCGTTGGGCGCTGCCGCTCCGTCCCGCTCCGGCCACGTCCACGGAGCCTTCGCCGCACCGGGCGCACTCCGATAGCCCACCTCGGTAAAAAGAATTGGGCGGCCCGTTCGCTCGTGCACCGCGGCCAGATCGTCCCGATGCGACGCCCAGCCGTCCCGAAGCGCCGCCGACGAGGGCGATTCGGCGTCCGTGAGCGGGAAATACGCCTGGACGCCCACGTAGTCGAGGGCGTCCCAGAACGGGACCTGCCGGTAGGCCTCGTGCCAGTTGGCCGCGTAGGTGAGGTCGCCGTCGTACACCGCGCGAACATCCGCGGCGAGACCGCGCCAGAAGTCGGGGCGCTCCGTAGCCGCCCGCGTCAGTTCGGTGCCCAGCACCAGCACATCGGCGGCCACCTCGGCCGCCAGGCGGGCATACATCATCAGGAAGCGGCGGTACTCGGCCTCCCATTTCTGCCAGCGGTCCGCAGATTCGAACCCAATCTCGCTGCGGTTTTGTGCCTCGTCGTAGCCGCCCACCCAGATGTGCGGCTTGAGGATGACCTCCATCCCCAGCGCGTGGGCCTGGCGCGAGAGCGTGCGGATGCCAACGTGCGACTCGCTGTACCATCCGGCCGTGGTATCGACCCCGATCTCCGTGCTCGAGGCGCGCTCCTGCCACCCGAACGCGACCAGCGTCAGGTGCGTGACGCCGAGATCGCGCAGCCGCACCAGCAGGCTGGAGTCGGGGCGGGTGCGGGCATCGAGGGTAACCGACTGCACGTCGAAGACCGGCCCCTTGGGCGAGCCGTCGTGCCCCAGCCCCGACGCCGCCGCGCCGGGGTCTTTGGGGGGCGCGTCGGGACCTCGGCGATCTACGCCCATCCAGACCCCCACCAGGAGGAGGCCCACCGCCGTGCCAACCAGAAGCGCCCGGGACGCCATGAGTGTACAGAAGGCTGCAGAAAGAGAGCATCCCCCCAAACTTGCGCCCGGCGAGGGTGTTGCCCGTCTGCGCGCCGCATGCACATGAATCCGACCGCATGAATCCGACCGACCGTCCGTCCGTACGCGTTGTGATCGTGAAAAATCCGCCGCACATCTCCCCCTCGTGCCCATGCCGCACTACGACGTCGCCATCATTGGTGGAGGCATTGTGGGCCTCGCGACGGCCTACCGCCTCACGGAGCAGCATCCCGACACCTCGGTCGTCGTCCTGGAAAAGGAGTCCCGGGTGGCCGCCCACCAGACGAGCCATAACTCGGGCGTTATTCACTCCGGCGTGTTTTACGACCCCGGCTCCCTGAAGGCAGAAAACTGCCGCGAGGGCAAGCGGGCCCTGGTCGAGTTTTGCGAGCGGGAAGGGGTGGCGTACGACATGTGCGGCAAGGTGGTCGTGGCCACGGAGGAGAGCGAGGTGCCGGAGCTGGAGCGAATTGCGGAAAAGGGCCGCGCGAACGACGTGGCGTGCACGCGGATCGGCGCGGAGCGGCTTCAGGAGCTGGAGCCGCACGTGCAGGGCGTGGCGGCGCTGGAGGTGCCGGGCGCGGGCATCGTGGACTACCCCGGCGTGGCCCAGGCGCTCGCCGACGCCGTCACCGACCGCGGGCACACGATTCGTACCGGCGCTGCGGTACAGGACCTCCACCTCACCCGCCGCA
>CAZFJR010000221.1:0-2796 GCA_964519235.1 uncultured Salinivenus sp.
AGAAGGTCACCGACTCGGCCGTGCGCCGCCTGCTCTACGAGGCCGGGGACGACATTGACGACCTCATGACGCTCGTGCGCTCGGACGTGACCTCGGGCAACCCGGCGCGGCGGCGGCGCTACCTCAACGCGTTCGACCGCGTGGAGGAAAAAATGCAGATCGTGGAAGAGAAGGACCGCCTCCGCAACTTCGAACCGCCGGTGGACGGCTACGAGATCATGGAGACGCTCGACATTGAGGAGGGCGTGGCCGTGGGCATCGCCAAGACGTGGATCCGCGAGGCCATCCTCGACGGCGAGATCGCCAACAAGCACGAGGCGGCATTCGACCACCTCATGGAGATTAAAGACGAGGCCCTCCGCCGCGGCGAGCTATTCGAGGCGATGCAGCGGCGGCTGGAGGGGCCGGAGAACCGGGCGCTGGGGGCGATCAAGGAGGTCGTCTTCGAAGATTCGGACCTGCCGGACGATCGGGACGCGGCGCTGGAATACCTGGAGGGGGTGAAGGACGAGGTGCTGGCCGGCGATGTGGAGGATACGGCCGAACGCGACGCGTAGTCGTCCGGACTCCACCCCTCAACGAGAAAAGGCCCGCTCCATTGTGGAACGGGCCTTCCATCTCTCACCGAATGACGACGCCTCTCAGAACCCCTGAGACGCATCGTCCACGGTTAAAATTCGTCGGCCGGGGAGGCGTTGAGGGCGCTGAGGCCCTTTTCCGTTTCCTCGGTTTCGTACTCGATCGTCTGACCTTCCCGCAGGTCGCCACCGGAGGTCATGCCCGAAATGTTGTTTGCGTGGAGAAAAACGTCCTCACTCCCGTCGAGCGGTTCGATGAAGCCGAATCCGCGCGAGGTATCGAAAAACTTAAGCTTGCCTTTTTGCATGGCACTGTGTCCATTCTGTGTTGAAGATGCCTCACCTCTGAGTGGCAAACCGGCAACGAGGCGAGACCTCCTACTCGGTAGGGCGACACTACGTAGATGACGCGACTGATGTATTTTAAAGCACCCATCAGTCGGAGACCAGTTTCCTAGAAGCCGCGCTCAACGCCCGTATTCATACGTTCCCCTTCCGTCGGCCCCGTTCAGGGCCAGTAGCGGAGATCCGCGAAGGCATTCGAGGGGAGGGTCTTCCATTCGGGAGTTCCCGGACACGGTGGGCAGTCACAGAGCAGAAAGTCCCCCGTCGCTCATCGCTCCGCTCGGAATGGATTCTCAAGGGCGCGACGCGCTGTTTGAAGCAGTGGTGTCGCGAATCGGCGACTCCAGCCCCACCCCCTGTCTCTCCACTCTCCGCCTCCGTGCAGCGACATCGATAGGCCGAAATCTTCACTATTCCCTCACAGAAATCCCTTGATGCCCCGGGGGTCGATTTTTGTATGTTAGCACCAGGTGGTCAGTCAGAAAAAGCTTATCCCCATCGTCGCGGGGCAGACTTTTTGTATTTTCGCCCTCGTCGGGCACGGATCCCACCACGCGGCCCCACCAAGACCACTGCTCTCAGGGCGTCGCCGCCCTCCGACTACTGTTGAGGCCTTCCTATGCCCGAAATCGACGCCGTTCGGCTGAACTTCAGTGCCCAAAGCCTGCTGCCGCTCACGCCACCTTGGGCGTCATCATGTTCGGCGTGACGCTCACTCTGACGACCGAGGATTTCCGGCGGCTTCCCCGCCGCCCCCTGCCCGCTCTCATTGGGGTGGGCTCGCAGTTTCTGCTGCTCCTGGCGCTCACCTTCGCACTGGTGGCTCTTGCGGCCGCGGCCGAGCATGGCCCTGGTGCTGATCCACAGCACCGTCGCGCTCGAGGCCGGATGCCAGCTCACGTACTGGACCGGCCTCTCAACTGAGAACCAACAGGCCCTCGCTCTGGAAACCGGCATTCAAAACTCGGGGCTCGGACTGATCCTGGTGTTTACCTTCTTCGATGGCCCCGGCGGCATCACGGTCGGCATCACAGTCACCGCCCTGGTCGTCTTGACGATGCTCCTTCGCGTCCTCCTGATTCGGCACCCAACCCCGCCTCATCGGCTCGGATAACCTGCGTCGTGCCGGAGCGCCCGCGTTTGTGCACCGAAGACTCGCGGCGGCACCGAAAGCACCGTCGGAACTTGGAACAGCTTACCCTCGCGCGTACTCTCGCACGCCGGCCGACTTCACCATCAGGTCGAACAGGTCGGTGTTGCGCGTGAAGTCGCCGATCGCCTCGCTGCCGGGGCCCAGGGCGGCCAGTTCCACGTAGTCGGACGTGTGGTCGCCGCCGAGCCAGTTGACGGACGTGTAGTTGGCCTGAATGGCGCCGAGGAGGAGGTCCGGGGCGCTCTTCTCGCGGTAGGCGGCCTGGTAGTTGCCCCGGAGCGCGTCCTGAATCAGCTCCGCCTCATCGCGCCGGATGGGAAACTGCCACGCCTCCTCGACGCGGTCCTGAATCTGCCGGTAGGTGCTGTTCTCGTCGAGCTCCGAGAGGATCCAGCTGTTGGTGTACTGGAAGTCCGCCACCCGGTCAAACATCGGGTTCGACTGGTTGTAACGGTCGCCGGCGGCGTTGATGCCCGGGTTGGCGTTGCCGTGGTCGGTGGTGATGATGACGAGGGTGTCGTCGCGCCCCTCCACGAAGTCGAGCACCTGCCCGATGGCGCGGTCGAACTCGATCTGGTCGTAGATGAGCCCGCCGGTGTCGTCTTCGTGCGCTGCGTGGTCCACGCGTCCGCCCTCGATCTGAAGGAGGAACCCGTCGTCGTTCTGGTCGAGGCGCTGGAGGGCCGCGTCGGTCATTTCGGGGAGGCGCGGCACCTGCTG
>CAZFJR010000222.1:0-2780 GCA_964519235.1 uncultured Salinivenus sp.
ACAGCACGAGCGGCCGAAACATCGGCCCCTCCAGCGAGAAGCCGTAGCTGGCCGCGATCTGCTGGATGAGTCGCAGGTTGATGGTGAAGAGCAGCGGGATGTCGGCGGCGACGAAGGCCGTGCCCGCAAGCCCGGTGCCGCCCCCGCCCAGCGCCGCGAGAATGGTGTTCTGCCGGAAGCGGCTGCGGGCCAGCTCGTCGAGGTCGGCAATGGGGCGATTACGCAGGTCTTTGACCGTGTCGGCCGGGATGCCCCGGTCTTCGGCCGCCGCCAGGATGTCGTCCGCCTCGTGGGTCCACTCCGAGGCGTCGCTGAGGGTCGACAGAAACTGCTCGATGCGCTCCGTCACGGCGTCCATCTGCTCGGGCGCGACCACCTGCTCCACGGCCCAGTCCACGGGGCGCATGGCCCAGTCCATGGCCTGCGAGGCAATGGAGGCGTCGGCGTGCTGCCAGTCTTCAATTTCGCGGCGGACAGCTTTTTCTTCGTCGGTCAGTCGCATGGGGCGGAGAGGACACAGGAAACAAGATCGACCACGGGTCTAACGCGAGGCGCCCCCGAAAGATGCAGGCGCGTGCGGGGCCCATCACTCTGCGAGGGACGAGGCGACAGGGGCGATTGTTACGGGTCCCGAAGTGCATGGGGCAGTGGCTATTGCGATCGCCGGACCGACATCCTGGATCGCTGGTTAGAGCACTGTTCAGACGAGACAGGCTCAGTCTCCTCCGTCTCAGCACTCCCCAACTCCTTTTCTCACCGCGCAGATATGCCCGCTGAACAGTCTCCTCGAATCGTCGTCGATCCGGAGGTGCACTTCGGCAAGCCCTGCGTAGCGGGGACCCGCATTCCCGTGCGCGACGTTCTCGAACTCGTGCAGGAAGGGCTCTCTTTCGAGTCGATCACGACGGATTACTATCCGGACCTCGACGAGGCCGACGTGAAGGCGTGTGTGCAGTACGCCATTGACACCATCGACGCCGAAGAAATTCACGTGTCCCCATCCGCCTCGTGACCCTCCTTGCAGACCATGACGTGTGGGCAGGGACGATTGAACTCCTGACAAGCGAGGGACACGACGTCACTACCGCCTCGGATCTTGATCTGGCACGGGCACCAGACCGTGTGCTCTTGCAGAAGGCCACTGCGCGCAACCGCCTTTTGCTCACCCGAGATCGGGATTTCGGACGTCTCGTCTTCGCTAGGGGCAAGCCCGCAGGCGTGCTCTACCTCCGAATCACGCCGTCGACTCAAGAGATCGTCCACAAAGAGCTGTTACGCGTGCTCAAAAATCATTCGCACGACGAATTGCGGTCCGCCTTCACCGTCGTCGAGCCCGGGCAGCACCGCATTCGCCACCTTTCGTAGCAGACATGGTCAGTCAAAGCTCCAGTTCAGAAGCGGAAGCGTCCGCTCCGGCGTGCGGTTCACCAGGCCAATCTGGAAGCCCTGCAGGTCACCGCTGAAATTGTAGAGTCCAACCTGCACCCCGCGCAGCCGGCCCGACTGGTTGAGGACGGCCACCTGCACCCCGGTCATCTCGATGGACAGTGCGGATCCGCCCGCCACGAGGCCATATCCGCGCCCCACGTTGGCCACCGTGCCGACGAGTAGCCCCCTGTGCTCACCGGAGATCGACCAGATTCCATTGACGACCACTCCATCCGTCCGACCCGCCCCACCAAGGTAGGCCGAGAGGCTGACGCCGCGCACGTGGCGCGCCGGGGCTCCTCCGGGCGAGAGAAGAAGCCCGTTCACGACGGTCCCAAACTCGCCCCCTCTCGCAGGGCCGCCGAAACTCGACATCTCCCCCACGCGGAGGGTGTCGAAGTCCGCGGGGCCACTCACCGTCAGGATGCCATCTTGGTCGCGATCACTGAGGAAGCCGATCTGGTCGAGCGGCATGATCAGGGCCCCCGGACCGTAAAAGAGAACAGGGGCCGCCCCAAAGCCGATGAAACTCACGCCCACGCCGTTCACCTTCTTCCATCGATTCGCCCCCGGCCACGACAGCACGGGCCCGACACTGAGTCCGTGGATGGAGCGTGCGCCGGAGGGCGTAACCCACAGCGGGGAGCGCGCGGGGCCCGCCGCCCGCGTTGGCGGAAGATCAATCGACGATCGATCTAGCGATGCGAGTGAGTCAGGGACCTTCGGAAAATCGGCGGAAAGCGCCCGCGGCGCCTCAGAGGCAACTCTGTGGGCCGATCCTGGCTCCACCTGTGCGTGTGCACCGTGAAGGCACCCGCACGCACTCCCAAGGAGGAGGACCAACCGTCCGAGCAGAACACGTACGGGGAAAGAATCAATCATAGCGGGACCCTCTTCGTCAATTCCGGTTCGCAAGCGACCCCCGTTCGGGCGAAAGCTTCAGCGTCGTGCGCCGGATCCGTCCCGAATGGGATCGCTTGATAGGTCCCGCGAGGTCGCCAAACCGGCCGTTGCCCCGTAGACATCAGCCATGTCCGGTGATTGGCCCCAAATGTCCGGACGTTCAGGGCACTGAGAACAGCCCGTGCTATGGTGTAAGCCATGTGCGTGTCACCGGAAAATGCTTCCTCCGGGAGAAAACATCACATCCGTCGCTCCAAACTCGATTTGGAGCCTATCTGACGATGGCCGACGCCTCCCCCTTCCAGTCGGACGGGTCCCACATCAAGTTTGGGACGACAAAGTAGCTCCGTTTTGGCGTTTAGAGAGGGGAACACATACCTTTCGACATATGGCACAACGCGTGCTGAGAATTGCATTCGTAAGGGAGCAGTGACCTCTCAGGCCTCAGC
>CAZFJR010000223.1:0-2767 GCA_964519235.1 uncultured Salinivenus sp.
GCCCACGAGGGCCAGTTTCAGCGACACAATGCGCTGAATGTCCGTGTCCGAAAGGGCAGTGTGCTCTTCGAGCGGCAGGGCGACGTTTTCGGCGAGGGTCATGGTGCTCCAGAGCGCGTCTTCCTGGTACAGCACGCCCATGTCGCGCAGCATGGCCGCCCGTTCGGCATCGGAGAGGGTCCAGAGGTCGCGCCCCCGCACCCGCACAGTGCCCGCGCTTGGCTCCATGAGCCCGATCAGGTGCTTCAGGAGCGTGCTTTTGCCCGACCCACTGCCGCCCATGATGGCGAAAATCTCGCCCGGGTGGATGTCGAAGGTAAGGTCCCGCATCACTACGAACGAGCCGAAGGCCAGCAGCAGATCCTCGGCCGAAATGACGGGGGGAGATTCGGGAGACGACATGGACAACGAATGCGGATGCCGAGCGGTGCGCGAGGACGAGTCGGAATGACGAGTCGGAATACGGCGCGACTCGTGATGAGAGATTCGTGATGAGAGATTCGTGATGAGGGCGTCATGATGAGAGCCTTGTGAGGCGTCTCCACGGCTCACGACCGGCCGGCCGCCACGGCCCACACGCTCCGATTTGCGCATCCCCCTCCGGCCGCCTCCGGGTGGGGCAGGCGCATCGTTTTCGGCAGGGCCAGCGAGCCGCGCTAAAACTGGAGCACGGCCGCGGCCCAGTCGATGATGGCGTTGGCGAGGACGATGAGGATGATGCCCGTGACGACGGCGGAGGTGGTGGCGCTGCCGACCGCCGAGGCGTCGTCGCCCGTCTGCATCCCCCGCATGCACCCGGCCAGGCCGATAATGCTGCCGTACACGACGGCCTTGAACAGCCCGATGAGGCCGTCGCTGAGGACGACCGGCTCCAAAAGCCCCGTGAGGAACTGCGTCGTCGTGAGGTCGAGCATCGTCACGGCCACGGCCATGCCCCCAAGGATGCCGAGGAGGTCCGCGTAGAGCGTGAGCATGGGGAGGGCCACCACCACCGCGAGGATGCGCGGCGTCACCAGAAAGTCGATCGGCGAGATGCCGAACGTCTCCAGCGCGTCGATCTCCTCCCCCACCTTCATGCTCCCCAGCTCGGCGGCAAAGGCCGCGCCGGTGCGCCCCGTCATGATGATGGCGGTCATGAGAGCGCCCAGCTCGCGCAGCATGCCGTAGCTGACGAGGTACGACACGAAGTACTCCGCCCCGAACCGCCGCAGCACCACGGCCCCCAGAAACGCGATGATGAGCCCCACGAGGAGGCTGATGACGGTGACGATGGGCAGCGCCGAGGCGGTGCTCGACTGCAGCGCCACCCCGAAGGTGCGCCAGCGCATTCGCCCGCGGCCCGTCAGCACGGCGGCCAGGCTCCGGACCGCCTGCCCCAGGAAGCGGACGAACCCCCGCACCTCGTCGTACCCGATCAGTCCCCAGGTGCCGAGCCGCGTGAGCACGGACGGCGGGGCCTCGGTGCGCGTCGTGTCCTGCTCGGGCACGGCCTGCGAAAGAGAAACGAGCCGCGCGAGGGAGGCCGGCAGGGTATCGGTCTGCACCTCCAGGTCGTGGGCGCGGCCGTACTCCACCGTTTCGTACAGGAACGCCACGAGGCTGCTGTCCCAGTCGCCCAGGTCGGACGTGTCGAAGGCCACCGCGTGCACGGGGCTCGACGGGGCAGCACTGACCGCCACCGCCTGGATGTCGGGCAGGGGGCGGTCGAGCGTCCAGTCGCCCGTGGGCCGCACGACCAGGGTGCCGTCGGTGTATCGAGTGTCGACCTGCATCGCGGAAAACGGGGGCGGTGGGGGACGGAGCAGCCCAGAGCGGCCGCCGAAACGAGGCACCGTCCGTAGAGCACCGGGCGTGGATGTTCACAAGACGGTCACGCCCATCGTGCGGGCACGTTCCAGGCCGCAACGGTGTGTGGGGGCGTGTGGCGTACACAGAGGCACGCATCCCTACGGTGCGCCGTGGTGCTCATGCGAAGGGGCAACTCTTTGTTGAATTCCCGCACGCGAAGGCAGATCTTTATAATACATCTCTAAAATCGTCCTTCGCTCGCACACTTCCGTCTCCTGTCTGGTATTGCCATGATCGCCCGAGCCCTCCGCCGCTGCGCGCTGCTCCTCCTCGTTGCCGCCTTGGCCAATCCCGCGATGGCACAAGACGAGGATCCCACGCGTCTCCTCCGCCAGCCCACCGTCAGCCAGAACCACATTGTGTTCGCGTATGCGGGCGAGTTGTGGCGGGTGGGGCACAACGGGGGCGACGCCGAGCGCCTCACCAGCTTCCGCGGCGTGGCCTCGCACCCGCGCCTCTCCCCCGACGGCGAGCAGGTGGCCTTCTCGGGCACTTATAAGGGGCAGACGGACGTCTACGTGGTTCCCATCGACGGCGGCACGCCCGAGCGCCTCACGTGGCACCCCAGCAGCGACGAGGTGCAGGGGTGGGCGCCCGACGGTTCGCACGTGCTGTTTGCGTCGGGCCGCGACAGTGCCCCCGCGTCCTACGACCGGTTCTGGACGGTCTCGCCGGATGGCGGCAAGCCCACCGCCCTCAACATTCCCCGCGCCGACGTGGGCCGCTACGGACCCGACGGGGAGCAGATGGTGTACCAGCCCATCGAGCGCTGGCAGCCCCACTGGCGTGGCTACCGCGGCGGGCAGACGCACCCCCTCTGGATTATCGACCTGGACGACTACGGCGTCACCGAAATTCCGTTTGAGGGGGGCATCGACACGCGGCCCTTCTGGGTCGGCGACACCGTCTACTTCATCTC
>CAZFJR010000224.1:0-2647 GCA_964519235.1 uncultured Salinivenus sp.
CGTAGCCGGCGGCGGCGTAGAGCTGCACCTCCGCGGAGAAGTAGGGGCCGTACGACGCAAACGGCCCGCCGTGAATTTCGAGAATGAGCGGGTATTCCTTCGACGCGTCGAACGTGGGCGGCGTTACAATCCAGCCCTCAATGGTTCTGCCGTCGTGGGAGGACGTGTAGGTGAACGCCTCCACGCTTCCCAGTGTTATCTGATCGAAGAGGTCGTCGTTGAGAGACGTGACGACGCGGGGATCCTGTCCCGCCTGGGCTACGGCCACGTCGGCCGGCCGTTGCGCGGTGGCGTGCGTGTAGGCCACGCGCCCGTTCGCCGCCAGGCTGAAGGACCCGCTTGTGTAGGGGCGCCCGATGGAGGTGCCGCCCACCTGTTCGGCGACCACCTGCCGACTGCCGTCCAGCGTGATGCTGCCGATCTTGGTCGACCCTTCGTCCACGTACTGGAAGACGATGCGCTCGCCCCCGGCGGTGAAGGTGGGGTTCTGCACGTCGTGCCCAAAGTCCTCTGTGAGCACGCGGGCGTTGGTGCCGTCGCGGTCCATCAGGTAGAGCTTCGTTACCTGATAGCCCTGCTCCCGGTCGTCGAAGCCAGTGTAGGCGAGGGTGGAGCCATCCGGAGACACCGCCACGTCGCCGTCTGGTCCTTCCCGGGTGGTGAGGGCCGACACCGATCCGCTCGATACGTCCACGGCGTAGATCTCGGTGTTCAGGGGGTCGAGGGCGGCGTCCTCGTGCCGGTTGGCGCTGAGGAGGAGCGTCTCGCCATCGGGCGTCCATACGGGCACGCCGCCATGGTCGTGCGGGGCTGAGGTGAGCTGCCGAGGCGTGCCGCCTGAGGCCGGTACCGTGAAGAGCTGAGTGTGGCCCCGCTCCGTGTAGCCGCCCCCGTCGCGGCGGTAGATCGTCTGCGTAGTGACGTCGGGCCGGTCCGCCCAGTCGGCCCCGTCGGGAGGACTCGGCAGTTCGGCAAAGGACGGTGCGGAGGCCTCGACGAACATCGTAAAGGCGATCCGTTTGCCGTCCGGGCCCCACGAGATTCCGCTCGGCGGGTTCTCGAGTTGGGTGAGGCGGGCCGTCTCTCCGCTGTCCATCCAGCGCACGAAGAGTTCGGCGCCGTCGTCGGTTGCGGCTACGTACGCCACCCGGTCGCCGCTGGGCGACCACCGGGGCTGGGAGGCATTCGTTTCGGGATCTGTGATCGGGCGATGGTCCGATCCGTCCGCGTCTACGATCCAGAGCCGGGCAGTGCGGCGGTCCTCCATCGTATCCATGAAGGTGCGGGCGTACACCACGCGGTCGCCGCTCGGGGAGATTTGGGGGTCGGCGGCGTATTCGAGGTCGAACACGTGGTCGAGGTCGAAGGCGAGGGAGTCCTGGGCGTACTGCGCCTGGGCGGGGGGCGTGCCCAGCAGGCTCAGCAGGAGCCCGAGGACGAGCAGGGCGAGGGAGCGGGGGACACGCATGACACAATGGGGAGCGGGTGTGGGACAGGAAGCGACACATTGCAACGTAAACATTGCCCGGTGCGAGTGCGAGCCGTCTCTCCGCGCTCGGCACAAGCACTGGCGGACGCGAGGGGCACCAGCGCGTCTCGCAGTGGGGAGGAGGGCTCACGCTGGAAGTGCGTAGCAATTTCAAGGAACATCCCAGTGGGCCACGGACGTTAAGCATGCCTAGCATTCTAATGCCCGAGTGGCGGAATTGGTAGACGCGCGTGATTCAGGGTCACGTGGCCTTTTAGGCCGTGGAGGTTCGAGTCCTCTCTCGGGCACCGGCAAAACCCCGCTTGAACGCCCACAGACGGCGATTCAGGCGGGGTTTTCTGTTTGGGGTTGTCTCCCTGATCTTGCGAGAACTCGAAAGGAATTGCATGGAATTGGGAACGACTTGGGAATATATTGGGAACGGTTCCCAAGTGGCTACGCGCTTCCGAACGTCTCCTCCATTGCGCGGTCCATCACTTCCGGGCTGAGGTGACTGTACATCTCCGTGACTTGGGTATTGGAGTGTCCAAGAATCTCTGAAATCACTCGGAGGGGCACGCCCTGCATGGAGAGCCACGAGCCGGTTGTGTGACGGCACGAGTGGAAGGAGAGCTCCTCCCGGTTGGAGAGCTTCGCCTTACGGACGTAGAACTTGAACCGCTTGGAGACCCGATCCGGCTTCGGTACGTCGCCGTCCGCGTCCACGAACACCGGCTCGTTGTCGAGCGGCGTCCGCGCCTCTCGCATTTCTCGGAGCGCGTCGAGGGCGTCCCCACGGAGCGGCACGGTGCGCTCGTTGCCGTTCTTTGCGGTGAAGTCTTCTCGGTTGCGAACCACGAGACGACCGGCGCCCACGTCTACGACGAATGAGAGTTCCTCCGAGGCACAAACCTCCACGTCCAGTGACAACGACCCCGAGCCCGCCTCCCACGAACAGGTTGAGAAATGGCACGAGCGGCTCGTGGGCGAGTCTGAGTCTGCACAGGCCGCCCGGTCCTACCTCGTAGGCGAGAGGGGCATTGCCGAGAGCGTGCTCCGCGCCGCCCGCATCGGGCTCGCGTATAGCCCTGAGGACTACCGGGCGACGTGGTGGATCATGATACCCGTCCCTGATCGCAGCGCCGCACGAAAGACAACGGTGCGGACGCGAAGGGGCGC
>CAZFJR010000225.1:0-2582 GCA_964519235.1 uncultured Salinivenus sp.
CCACGCCCGCCAGCGCCTCCGGCCCCAGGCGCCCCACCATCACCGTGTCCACGAACCCCATCGAGATGTGCGCCAGCTGCGCCGCCACCACGGGCCCGGCGAGGCGGAGCGTGGCGCGCAGTTCGGTCCGGAGGGCATCGGGCAGCAGGGGCACAGGCACAGTTGCGGCGCGTGAAAGGACCAGAAGCCCAAGGTGAACGGAGCGTTCGCCCTCCCGTTCGTCGACGACAGAAATAGATTCGTCCGGCGGGTAGAACGTTGCTCATTCTTCCCCCTTGTCTCTACCTGTGCACGTTTCGCCGGGACTTACCGGTACAGACCGTCTCATCTGAGACACATGCGAAACGCCCTGTCCACGCAGATGAAACACGTCCTGTCGGCACCGTTCTGCTGGCAGCCGACCGCCCCTGCCTCTGCCGGGTAGACGATGCGATTTTGTTCTCATTCCGTGAAACGACGGCAGGCACCACAGTTCGGAACGCGAATTGTCGGTGCAGAAAGATGCTACGGTTACACAAAACTATTCTTCCCTGCGGCCTCGCAGGGGACGCACGTTCATTGCCTCTGCCTCACAACCTACATTTTTCCTCTATGCATTTACTCGACACACGATGGGCCTCGTTCGTCGCGCTCGTCGCGATGGCCGCTGCATTTGTGGCCTGCGACTCGGCAGGAACATCTACCTCCACCGACGACCCCAGCGTTGAAGTCGGCTTCTCCACCGCCCCCTCGTCGGCCAAAGCAGACCGAGCGGGGAGCAAGGCGCTGAACACGAGCGCCACGACCGACTCTCTGGTGCTTTCCGGCGCGAACGGTACGCTGCGGATCCACGACATTCGCCTGATTCTCGACGAGGTGGAGCTCGAGGGCGACGCCGACAGCGCCGAGTTCGAATCCGAGAAGCCGTCCTTCCTCGACCTTCCACTGGACACCACCGAGGTTGCGTCGGTGGTGTCGGACCAGGTGCCGCCGGGCCTCTACAATGAGTTTGGCTTTGAGGTAGAGGACGCCGAACTCGACGACGGCGATGACGACGAGGGACTCCCGGCTCTGCAGGACGACATCGAGCAGGCGGGCTTTTCCAACTGGCCGGGCAGTGCCAGCATGGTGGCTGTGGGGACGTTCACCCCCGAGGGCGACACAGCCCGCTCGTTCACCACCTACTTCGAAGCGGAAATCGAGGTAGAGGTCGAACTGGAAGACCGCCCGTTCGAGATTGGGGGCGACGACCCCTCGCGCCGGCTGACGGTCAACCTGGACCCGGCCCGGTGGTTCAGCCGACCGGACGGCACGGTACAGAACCTCGCCCGGAACGACTACAGCGACACCGGAAATGTGGTGGAGTTCGAGGTGGAGTACGAATTTGAGGACGGTGTGTCCGATATCGAGTTCGACGACGAGTGACCCGTCTTTTCGAACTGCTCTCGCCAGGGCTGGAGGGCCCTCGCGCGCGGACTGGGCTGGTCGCTCAGTCCGCGCGAGGGGATGCCAGGGGCGCTCAGGCAGAGACAATTCTCTTGGCCGGAGCGAGCACGACATTCGCCAGCACCACTACGCCGTATCCGGCGGTGCGGTCGAGGGCGACCATGCTCCGAAAGCCACCGATGCCGCCGTTGTGCCACCACGGTGCCCATCGCGCCGCGTCTCGTACCAGGCGAAGCCGATGCGAGAGCGATCCGAGCCGGCCTACACTCGGGGTGTGAGTGCCCGCCACATCGCCCTGCTCAGTTGCATCGGCCAGGAACAGTCTGGTAAAGGCTTTGGCAATAGAGCCAACCCCGAAGAGGGTGCGGGCCATCGTTGGACACCCGGTGGCATCGACGGCTCCGAACGCGGGGACGGCTGTCATGTCCTCACGCAGCAGCCCGACTACCGCCGCGCCTGGTTGGTCTTCAACGAGAGCCCGCCCAAGCGAGTCGACAGCCAGGGCCAGCTGCCCGTATGCAACCTGGGGGCCAGTTCCAGTACGGTGGCGCACAGACCACGCACCGCAGCACGACCCATGCTTAGAATCTGTAACATCATACCCCGCCGTCGCTCTGAGCTCGACTCAGAGCCCATCGGACGACCAGAAAAAGCACTCCTGTTCGCCCGGATGGGCCCCACACGAGCGAAGCGACCAATGGAATAGATCCAGTTTGAAGCAACGAAGTCACGAGCTCTTGCAGGGCCACTACCAGTTTTGACAGGGGTTCTTAAAAGTGGGCGTACGCGAGGCATGGCTACCGGGCGGTCACTTCTTCCAATGCCTGCGTCAGGGCCTCGGGCTCGTCCGTTCCGATACGGAGCTGTTCTTCGCCCCGGATCGTCACCTCCACGGCCCGCAGCCCAGACACGTTGTAGAGCCAGCCGTGGGGCGTGTAGCGGATGCCCCAGCCGTAGAGCGGAGAGTTCCGGACGACCTCCACGCTGGCGATGTCGTCGAGCGCGAAGCGCCGCTCCCAGAAGCCGGGGCCGAAGTAGAACACCAGCTCCTGATCGGTCACCTTCACCGTCAGGCTGGAAAAGAGAGCGGCAACCCCTCCGAAGGCCCCGAGGGTCGTGTAGGCGTACGCCCCAAGTTCTCCGTCCTCGGCCATGAA
>CAZFJR010000226.1:0-2581 GCA_964519235.1 uncultured Salinivenus sp.
GGCGTGGCCGAGCTGCTCGACGACCTCACGCTGCTGATGAACAACGTGGGCATCCGCACCGGCTGGCGCGTCATTCAGGGGGCGCCCGACTTCTTCAGCATCACCAAAAAGATGCACAACGCCCTCCAGGGCGGCGACATCAACCTGACGGACCTGAAGAAGCAGCACTACGAGGACATCGTTTACAAAAACGCGGTGCGGACGCACCTCGATCACCACAACATGGTGGTGGTGCACGACCCCCAGCCGCTGCCCCTTATCCAGCATTTCCACCGGGGCGGGCCCTGGATCTGGCAGTGCCACGTGGACCTATCGCGCCCCAATGCGGAGCTGTGGCACTACCTGCAGTCGTTCATTGAACAGTACGACGCGGTGATCGAGAGCCTCGATGCCTACCGGCAGAACCTCCAGACGCCCCAGCGCACCATTCCGCCGGCCATCGACCCGTTCTCAATCAAAAACAAGGAGCTGAGCGAGGAGGAAATTGACGAGCGCCTGGCCCACTACAATATTCCACGGGACCGGCCGCTCGTGGTGCAGGTGTCGCGGTTCGATCGATGGAAGGACCCGGAGGGCGTGATTGCGGCCTTCAAGAAGGCGCGGCGCGACATCGACGCGACGCTTGTGCTGCTGGGCAATGTGGCCACCGACGATCCGGAGGGGACGGAGGTCTACGAGTCGCTGCTCGACGAGCAGGAGGAGCGCATTCGCATCCTGAGCGTGGAGGACACCGCCCTGGTCAATGCCCTGCAACGACGGGCCGCAGTGGTGCTGCAGAAGTCGCTCCGGGAGGGGTTCGGGCTAACGGTGACGGAGGCGATGTGGAAGGGGAGCGCTGTTGTTGGGGGCAACGTGGGCGGCATCCGGCACCAGATTGCGAACGGCGAGAACGGGTTTCTGGTCGACTCGGTGGAGGAGGCCGCCGAGCGCATCGTGCAGCTGGTGCGTACGCCGGAGCTGCGCGCCCGCCTCGGAAAAACGGCCCGCGAAACGGTCCGCCAGCGATTCTTGATGCCGCACATGCTGGAGCGCTACCTGGACCTTTTTGCTGGGTTCGAGACCCAGTATCGACTGCGGGACTGAGCACCCGTCAGCACGACTGGGCCCCTCCAAACTGCTGCGTGGATGGTGCGTAGAGAATTTCTGCGTGCCCTCCACCACCTGCTCGTGCTGCCATGCGCCGACTGCTGTTTGTGTTTGTGGACGGGGTGGGGCTGGGGCCGGCCGGGCCCGAAAATCCGCTGGCCCACGGCTCGCGTCCAGCGTTTCGCCAGCTGAGCGGCGGGGCCGCCTGGACCCGCCCCCTGCCGGCCCGGCAGTCCGCCCACCGGGTGGTCCGCTCCCTCGACACCACCCTCGGCGTGGACGGACTGCCGCAGAGCGGCACCGGCCAGGCAACACTCTTCACCGGCGTCAACTGTGCAGAGCGCGTGGGGCGCCACTTCGGGCCGTTTCCGCACTCCGCCACCCACGCGGCGCTGGACCACCGCAACCTGTTTCAGCGCGTGCAGGCCCTGTCGCCGACATCGGCCCCCGCCGCCTTCGCCAACGCCTTTCCGCCACAGTTCTTTGAGGCCTCCTCGCGGCGCGAGACCGTGACCACCCGCTGCTGCACGAGTGCCGACGTGTCGCTGCGCACCCTCGACGCGCTCCGGGCCCGCCGGGCCGTGGCGGCCGACCTGACGGCCCGCGGCTGGCGCGAGACGCTGCAACTCGACGTGGCGCCCCGCACCCCCGCCGATGCCGCCGAGCACCTGGTGGCCACGCACCGCGCCCACACGCTCACCCTGTTCGAGCACTTCCAGACCGACAAGGTGGGGCACCGGCGCATCGACCTCGCGCCCGATGTGCTACTGGGGCGCCTGGACCGGTTCTTGGGGCGGCTGCTCACCCTTCTCGACCCTGCCCACGACACACTGCTGCTCACCAGCGACCACGGCAACCTGGAAGACACCCGCCACACCCAGCACACCCGCAACCCCGTCCCCCTGTTTGTGTACGGCTGGGCCGCCCCCTACTTCACCCACGCGCGCTCTCTCACCGACGTCACGCCCGCCATTGCAACGGCCCTGGAGGCGGCCGCTCGCACCGCCCCCCGCTAAGGCGCCCCCGGCCGGCTCACTCGTTGGAGGAAGGGTCGGTCGCGGTGAGTTCCTGCACGAGGCGCTCGGCGTCGTACACCGTACGCAGCGCCTCCAGGATGCCGCGTGCATCCACCGCCACGGCCCGCGCCCCCCGCGTGCGGTACAAATACTCGTTGGGCAGCGCCTCCACGTTGCTGTCAAAGACCACCCCGACCACCTCCTGGTCCGCATTCAGGAGCGGCGATCCCGAACTGCCGCCCGAAATGTCGACGGTGGACACCAGATTGAGAGGCGTTCACAGCTCCAGCGAATCGACGGCCGTTTGCCACCGCGGCGGCAGCGCCCACGCGTCCTGGTTGTGCGCACTGTGGCGGTCGTAGAGGCCGTGGAAGGTGGTGACGGGCGGCGCCATTGTTCCGTTGTAGCGGTACCCTTGCACCCGCCCGCCCGAAAGACGAAGCGAGCCGGTAGCGTTGGGCGGAAAGCGCGTCCCGTAC
>CAZFJR010000227.1:0-2558 GCA_964519235.1 uncultured Salinivenus sp.
ATGATTGGCGGTCCTCACGTTAGGAACTATTCCCCCTTCTCCTTCACCAGTTCGGCAACCGTCGCGATCTGATCCTGCGCGCGGGCCAGGAGCATCGGCACGGTGCGGCGGCGCACCTCGTCTTTGTGCGCGAGGTACGTCTCCAGCTCCTCCTCGGTGAGATGGCCCACCACCATGCCGAGGAGCGTGCGCTTCAGGCGGCCGTCTTCTTTGAGGAGGTTGCGAAGGCGGTCGCGCTGATCCGTGCGATCCATGTCCGCAAAGCCCACCCCGTAGCGCGACAGCCGCTCGGCCACGAGGCGCAGGATCGTCGGGTTCAAGAGCTTCAGGATGGGGCGCAGGGTTTCGTTCTGGAACCGCTCGACGGGGCGCGACTCGGTCGTGTCGAGGTCGAGCACGGGCCGGACGCGCCGCAGCCGCTCGCCGCGGGAGGTGGTGCTCCACAGCGTGCTGCTCACCAGCTCCACGCTGTTGCCCGCCGGGTCGCGGACGTAAAGGGAGCGCTGGCCCTCGTCCCACTGCTTCGTCTGCTCCACCTGCACGTCGTGGCGATTGAAGTGGCGTCGCCACGCGGCGAGTTGGTCCGTCGGGACGCCGAAGGCGACGTGCACGGGACCGTCGGCCCCGTGGGCCGGAAGGGACTCGCGGTCGCGGCTGGCAACGGGGTCGAAGACGTGCACCACGCCGGCCCCACACCGAAACGATACGTGATTGCCGTCGGTGCGGAGCACGACGTCTAATCCCAGGACCTCGCCGTAGAACTGCTCGGTGGCATCGAGGTCGTCGGCATAGAGGCTCGTTTCAAGGACGAGGCGGGGCGGAGTCGGCACGGGCGTGCGGGTGTGTTCGAGCGTGGGGTGCGAGCGGGCGCACGGACCTGGGAGGAGGCCCTCCACGCCCGTGTGCCATCACGCCCAAACGCCTGTCCGCTCAACGCGTTGCCCGCACGACCTCGCCGAGTTGGAGATTCTTGTACGTGACCGTGGCCGGTGGGAAGAGCCGATTGCCATAGGCCGTGCGCCAGTCCTTGTGCGTGGCCAGTTCAAGCGTCTCCGGCGGGTGCACCTTGAAGGCCACCGTGTACGGATCGTCGGCGTCGCCGGGAAGGGCAATGTTGCGGGCGTAGTGAACGTTGTCCGACTGGTTGATGTGGGGGACGAGCGTGGCCGTTTTCACCTGTCCCGTCTCCTCATTCTGAACCGTGGCGAAGAGGTGCAGGTACGGCACGAAGCCGCCCGCCGGGGCGCCCACGTCGTCGCTCGCCTCCTCGGTCCACCCCGCGAGCACCTCCAGGTGCAGGTCCGACCGCGCCTCCGAGAGGTTCTGGGCCGTCGGCTCCACGTCGCCCGACGGGGCCACCAGGAAGGTGATCTTCACACCCGGCCCAAGCACCTCTTCTCCAAAGACTTTCTCCTGGGCGTGGGCGGGCGACGCCTGGCAGAATAGGCCAAGAACGAACAGCGACAGAAATATGCGTCGAACAGTCATGTGGACGCGAGTCCCGTTGGAGAGAATCGACGAGTTCAGCCGTTTGCCCCCGTTCTGAACAACCTTTGGCAGACGATTTATGATCCGCTCGAATACCGGCACTACACCTCAGTCCGGGCAAGGCCGATATGCGGTTGTCCCATCTCATTCTTCTTGAATGAACTTGTCCAGGCGCACCACGCTGGTGTCGGAAACGAACATGACGCCGGAGCTCTTTTCGAAGAGCGGCGTGAGGCCATCGACGAGGGTTTGGATGGTCTCCTGCCCCGCCACCGCAAAGAACATGACGAGGCTGTCGCGGTCGTTGAAGAGGAGGCGCCCCTCGTGGAAGCCGTGCGCCCCGCGGCCGGTGACGTTGTGGTGAATGGTGTACCCGCTCACCTGCGATTCGTCCAGCAGGTCACGGACGAAGGCCTCCTTCTCGCCGCGGACGATGATTTCGATCTTCTTGGCCGGGTGAAGGGTGTGCTGTGCTTCCCTGTTGGTTGGGGGGTCGCTCATGGCTGGATCGGCGTTCAATTCGGGTTGCAGTTCAAAAGAAGTGGCGTGCTACAACGCGGTCCCCGGTGAGACCGGTGTCTCCGCCTCGGAGGACGACACGATGGACGATTCGGCCTCCCACGTGCCGCCGGGCTGGTAGCGCACGAACGCGTTGTCCGGCTCCGGGGCCATCACCGTGAGGTGCAGCCACTCGTGGTCGAGGAGCTGGGCGAGGATGGCGTGGCGTTCAATGATGGCGTCGACGCGGTCGACGGGGGCGTGGATGACGGCCAGAAGGCGCAGGGGCCAGTGCATCACGGTCTCATCGTCGGCCATCAGGGACTGCAGCGGGAGCCCGGTCATGAGGTCGCCGCCGTTGCCCTGCACGACCCCGACTTTGCCTACCACGTTTTGGGTGACTTTCGAGCCACTGCCGTAGGCCGCATTGTCGACCGTTGAGAAGTAGTACTGGGTGTTGATCCATTCGCCCACCACCAGCGGCCCCGTCATGATGTTCTCCAGAGCCGTCCCGTCCTCGTCCATTGTCCAGTCGTAGGAGTGCAGGAAGCAGCGCCCGTCGAGATCGAGGT
>CAZFJR010000228.1:0-2489 GCA_964519235.1 uncultured Salinivenus sp.
CGTTGACGTACGATCGCACCGAAAAGCGCGTCTGCTACGCCTCGAACGACATCCCCGAGTCCTGGATCGTCAACCTGCAGGCCCAGACGGTGGAGCGCTACCACGATCCCGTAGGCGACGAGTACCGCGAGCGACGCACGCTGGAGCGGGAAGACACCGTCGCGCCGCGATTCGACGACACATTGGAGCTGGCCGCCGCGGACCTGCCCCCGACCCAGCCAAGGGGCGAATAGAGGATCGAGCGTAGAGAATTGAGGAAGGGCCCAGGCTTTTCCTCCCTGAAGTGCTCGCCAAACTCTCTCGCTAAACTCTCAGCGCCCAACCCTCAGCGGAATCAAGCAAACAACCGGTCGTGCTCGATCTTGATGCACCGGTTGCGCACGTAGGGCAGGTCCGCCCCCGCCGCCAGCTCCTCCGCCTCCGAGGTCGACACCCCAAGCTGCGTCCAGATCACCGGGCGCTCCCCCGTCTGCTCCCCCCGCGCGATCGCCGAGCGCACCATGTCCGCCGTGTGTGCGGGCCGGCGAAAAATGTTGACAATGTCGATCGTCACGTCCGCCGGGATGCTTGGGAGGTCCGGGTAGCAGGGCTCGCCCAGCACCTCCTCGTAGTTGGGGTTGACGGGCACGATGCGGTAGCCCCGGTCCTGCAGGGACCGGGCGATCTTGTGACTGGTGCGCGTAGGGGTGGCCGAGCAGCCCACCACCGCGATTGTCTCGGCCGTCTCCAGCAGGGACTGGAGGTCGGGCCTCTGGACGCCGGGCATAGAACGATTGAATTTTGTCGGGGGCAGTGGAGAGACGGGGACGATGGTGCTTACCCTGTGTGTTTGAAGAGGATCCCTTATCCGTCTTCGTTCCGTACAACATGTCTGCCGCTACGCCGACCTGCCGGCCCAAAGAGGCAGACTGAAGAGGCGGAACGCCCCCACCCATTCCTCGAACCCCTTTCGCCTGATTGCCCCGCATCATGGCTTATCCCGTCCACGACATCGAAGAAAAGTGGCAGCGCTACTGGGAGGAGCACCAGACCTTCCGTACGCCCGACGCGGTGCCGGATGACGAGGAGGACGAGAAGTTCTACGTCCTCGACATGTTTCCGTACCCCAGCGGCTCGGGCCTCCACGTGGGGCACCCGGAGGGCTACACGGCCACCGACATCGTGGCGCGCTACAAGCGCAAGCAGGGCCACAACGTGTTGCACCCGATGGGGTGGGATGCCTTCGGCCTGCCCGCCGAGCAGTACGCGCTCAAGACGAACACCCACCCGCGGGAGACGACCGAGAAGAACATCGCGCAGTTCAAGCGCCAGCTCAAGCGGCTCGGGTTCTCGTACGACTGGCAGCGGGAGATTAACACCACCGATCCCGACTACTACAAGTGGACGCAGTGGATCTTCCTGCAGCTCTACAAGCAAGGATTGGCCTACCAGTCCGAGGAGCCGGTGTGGTGGTGCGAGGAACTGGGCACCGTCCTGGCCAACGAGGAAGTGATCGACGGAAAATCTGAGCGGGGCGGCTATCCCTGCGAGCGCGTGCCGATGCGGCAGTGGGTGCTCAAGATTACCGAGTACGCCGACCGCCTGCTGGAGGGGCTGGAGGACCTCGACTGGCCGGAGAGCACGAAGGAGATGCAGCGCAACTGGATTGGCCGGTCGGAGGGGGCGAACGTGTACTTCGACCTCGTGGACGTAGATGATTCCCTGAAAGTCTACACCACCCGCCCGGATACCCTCTTTGGCGCCACCTACATGGTGCTGGCCCCCGAGCACGACCTGCTCGACGCCATCACGACCGATGCACGCCGCGACGAGGTCGAGGCTTACGTGGAAGAGGCCCTTCAGAAAAGCGAACGGAAGCGGAAAGCAGAAAAAGGCGAAAAGACCGGCGTCTTCACCGGCGGCTCCGCCGTGAACCCCGTCACCGGCGAGGAAATCCCAATCTGGGTGGCCGACTACGTGCTGGCCTCCTACGGCACCGGCGCCATCATGGCCGTGCCCGCCCACGACGAGCGCGACCACGCCTTCGCCACGAAGTACGACCTGCCGATCCAAGAGGTCGTGGAGGGCGGGGACACTGAGGACGACGCCTACGTTGGCGACGGGCCGCACGTAAATTCGGCGAGCGAGGACCTCAGTCTCAACGGACTGCACAACGACGAAGCAAAGGCGGCCATCACCGAGTGGTTGGAGGAGAACGGGGAAGGCGAGCATACCGTCAACTACCAGCTGCAGGACTGGCTCTTCAGCCGGCAGCGGTACTGGGGGGAGCCGTTCCCCATCGTGTTCACGGAGGATGGCGAGGACAAGCCGGTGCCCGAGGACGAACTGCCCGTCACGCTGCCCGACATCGACGTCTTCGAACCGAGCGGCACGCCCGAGGGGCCGCTGGCCACCATCGAGGACTGGGTGAACACGACTGATCCGGAAACCGGCAAACCGGCGACCCGCGAGACGAACACGATGCCGCAGTGGGCGGGCTCCTGCTGGTA
>CAZFJR010000229.1:0-2472 GCA_964519235.1 uncultured Salinivenus sp.
CCAGGACGCGGACAAGATTCTGGTGATGCACAAGGGGGAGATCCGGGAGCGGGGGACGCACCAGGAGCTGCTGGCCGCGGACGGCCTCTACCGCAAGCTCTACGATCTGCAGTACGCTGAACAGTCGCCTGGGGGAGCATGGGAAAAGAACGAGCCGACCGACGAGCGCGTGCAGGCATGAAATCTGTTTTGGCGCGTGTCTCCGCCACTGCGGCCCGGCGGGAAAAGCCCACCGGGCCGTGTAACGCATCCGCACCGGAACGCACACCACCTTGTAGAGGCACCACCTGGCCAGTACGGAGTCCGCTTCGGTGTGCTGGCGCGCATGTTCGCTCTGTTGCTCAGTGACGGACCCCCGTCCGATGCCCGAGGGCCGCACCGCCATTTTGTTTTTTAGCCACCGTCCCGCACGGGAGTGGCACAATAAGCGGTTTGTGGAGGCGGGCTACGTCAAAAACCGGCGGGTGGCTACGGCCTTCTACGAACACGCACGGAAGGCCGTGGCGAAAAGCGCCCTCCCGGTGCTTGAGGCGCACGGTCCGCAGCAGCGGGGCGACACGTTTGGGGCTCGCCTGGCCAATGCCTTCGCCGACGCGTTTGCCGCGGGGTACGACCGCGTCATCGCTGTGGGCAGTGACTGCCCCACCCTGCACGAGGTGGACTGGGCGGCGGTGGAGGCGCGGCTGGCGGACGGAACGCCGGTCCTGGGTCCGACGGCCAACGGGGCGGGGACGTACCTGATTGGGCTGACCCGGGCGCAGTTCGACTGGACGACATTTGCTACGCTTCCGTGGCAGTCGCCCACCCTGCTTGCGGCGCTGCACCACCACCTCGCGTCCGACATCGGGACGGCGCCGGCCCTGCGCCCGCCCCGCGCGGACGTAAACGGACACGCGGACCTCGTGCACCTGGTGCGCCGGGCGCCCGCGCCGCCCAGGGGCCTCGTAGATCGCCTCCGCGCAGTTCTGGGCGGCATCTCTACTGCTGGCGCCCCCACCACGGCGCCGGCCTCTCCACGCACGGCTCTGCGCCGCCGGCCCCGCGCCCCTCCGGCCCCTCCACGGAGTCCATGCGCGTAGGGGAAGAGGCCGGGCCCTCTCGGTCGTCGCCTCTCGGTCGCAGGACCTGCCGCGCACCGACTCCGCACATCGCTGGAGGCCCCCGCCGTACCTGTCTCTCGGTGCGGCGGAGGGTCCGCACTGCGCTCCTCCAGGCGCCACACGGCCCTGCGCCCGAGCCCCCGCAACGTCTCGCCCCCGCACGCGGCCTGGAGCAGCGGTTTCTCGCCCGGTCGTCCCCCGCCCCTCCCGTCTTTCGCCATGACTCCGCCCCTGTTTGCATCGCTCCTCGCCGCCCTTCCGCGTCGCCTCCGTGCCACCGGGGTGTGCCTCGCGCTCGGCCTTCTGGCTCCTGCGTGGGCCCACGCACAAACGGGTCTGGAGGTGACGGCGCTCAACGTCCAACAAAACACTGGCGTCGAGGGCGTGACCGTCCACCTCGTCAACGAGGCCATCGGCGTTTCCGACGCCCGTTCCACCGGGGGCGACGGGCGCGTGGCGTGGCGCGGCCTCTCCACCTCCGGCCGCTACACGGTCTACATTGAAGAAACCGACCGCTTCTACGCCGCCCGGGCCGCCGATCTGGAGCTGCGCGCCGACTTTACGCGGAGCGTGACGCTCTTTCTGCAGCCGCTGGCCGCGTTCGAGATGGACGAGGTGGTGGTCGAGGGGGGGCGCAGCGTGGCCGAGGTAAACCGCGTCAACGCCGAGGTGTCGTCGAGCCTCGACGGCGCCGCCCTGGAAGATCTGCCCGTGGAGGGGCGCAACGTTACGCAGAGCCTCTACCGCCTGCCCAACGTCACGCCCGCCACCGGCTTTTTCCCCGAGGCCCCCAACGTCACCATCAACGGGACGAACGGCCTCTACACGCAGTACCTAATCGACGGCATGGACAACAACGAGCAGTTCCTGGGCGGGCCGCAGTTCGATGCGCCCACCGGCGTGGTGAAAGACGTGACCGTGCTCACCAGCACCTACTCCGCCGAGTACGGCCGCACCGGCAACGGCATCTTTAATGTCACCACCAAGTCCGGCAGCAACGCGTACGAGGGCGAAGCCTTCTACCTCACGCGGGCCGATCGTGAAAGATCAGACCTTCTTCTACGTGAATCTGGAGCACACGACCGATTTTAAGGACAACCTGCTGGACGCGCCGGGCGTGCGGGCCACCCTCGACGGCCGCAACCATCTCACGTACGCTTCGGCCCGCGTGGACCACCGCTGGTCCGAGCGGTGGCGCTCCACGGTGCGGCTCAACGCCAATCGCGTTCACCTCGACAACCAGGGCGGGGGGCTCACGGGCGGGGTCAGGTTTGCCAGTGCAGCCAGCACAGAGTAGCGCGACGGCGTCCACGCGGCGCTCCAGAACACCTACGTGGGCGACAAGCTCGTGTACGAGAGCAATGTCCAGTAC
>CAZFJR010000230.1:0-2423 GCA_964519235.1 uncultured Salinivenus sp.
GCTTGAAGGCGTGGGCCGGATCGAGCAGAAGCAGGTGGCCGTGCGCACCTGGAATGACGAGGGACAGGTCACCCACGAGAAGTTCTACAAGATTGGGTAGGAGGAAGCGCACGCGTCTTCGCAGTTCTGTGAAGGCCTGCTGCCCGTGAACGTACGTGGGGCATTCCCGGCGGCGGAGAGCCTTGCCGCTTGGGAGCGCCCGCCACAAAAAGCCCCGAGGTCGTTCTGGCCTCGGGGCTTTTTTCGTTCGGGACGTTTTGGGCTGCTTGGGTTCCCGGCAGTGCCGTAGAGGCGAGGTGCCGACGGGCGAGAAGGGCTCGGCTACGCGTCGTCTCGAAGGACGGCGGCGTCGCGCTCGGGGATGGAGGGATTGATGCGTTCGCCCGTGGCCTGTTCGTAGCCGGCCAGGACGGTGGTGCGGGGCCGGATGCGGAGGCTCCAGTGCAGATGGGGCTGGTCGGCGTCGTAGTCGAGGGCTGTGCGGACGAAGAAATTGTAGTCGGGGTCATCGAGTCGGGTGCGCAGGCGTCCCAGAACGCTGCGGAGCGTCTCGGCGAGGGCCTGGCGCCGTGGGGGTGTCAGGCGGCCAAACTCGGGGGTATGCTCGCGGGGAACGATCCACAATTCGTAGGGCACCTCGGCGGCAAACGGGACGAAGGCGACGAAGTGATCGTCTGTGCGCACGAGTCGCGCCTCGGCGGCCAGTTCCGCCTCCACCATGGCGCAGTAGGGACACCGCCCGAGCTCGTCGTAGCGCGCCTTGGCGGCCTGCTCCTCCTGTTGAATCAGCGGTGGGGGAACGTCGGGCGCGATGAGCTGGCTGTGGGGGTGGGCGATGGAGGCCCCGGCGCTGGCGCCGTGGTTGCGGAAGAGGAACGGAAAGAGGCCGCTGTCGCCCTGGCGAACGGCGCGGTACCGTTCCAGATAGGTGCGGAGCACCGCGTCTACCTGCGCCACCGGCATTGTGGCCAGGGGTTGGTGGTGGTGCGGGGTTTCGATGAGGACCTCCTGCGTCCCCCGGCTGGCCCGCGACTGGTACAGCCCGCACGCGCTGGCAGACGAGGAGGGAGGGGGGCGGTCGGGCGTCAGGGCCGGGTACTTGTTTGGCACCACGCGTGTGCGCCAGGACCAGGGCGATGCATCCGCATCCGTCAGCTCCCAGCGGAGGGAGGGAAGCATGTCTTCGTGGCCGGGGCAGAATGGGCAGCCCTCCACGGGGCCCTCCGCAGTGTCCGCGGGCGTCTCTGTTTCGCGGTGGGCAGACGTGCGCTTGGGACGCCCGCTCCGAGAGGGGGCAAACGTGACCCACTGGTTCGTAAGACGGTCCCGGCGCGTCTCGGGCGTGTGGGAAGGGGGCATGCAGACGGGAGAACGGTGGACAGAATCGAGGCCACGAAACAAAACGAGAGTCCCCCGTCCAATCAAGCGTGCCGCGTGGATCCTTCTCCAAAACGACAACAAGGTTGCATGCCGCTGTCTCTCCCGTCGGGCAAACAGTGGGTGGCCGGGCACTACGACCGGCTCGACGCTCCTTACCGACGCCTGTGGGGCGAGCACCTGCACCACGGCCTCTGGACGAAGCCCTCGCTTTCGGTGGGCCAGGCTGTACGCGGCCTGGTGCGCCGGGTGGCGGGCGATGCGCGAATGAAGCCGGGCAGTCGCGTGTGCGACGTGGGCTGCGGGTACGGGGCGCCGGCTCGCCTCTGGGCCCGCGAGTACGGGGCGCGGGTGACGGGGTTCACAGTCTCGGGGGCCCAGTACAGTCGTGCGCGGCGCGCGCCGGTAGACGGGCCCACACCAACGTACCGTCTCCAGGATTTCCGGTCGCACGACCTGCCGGCCGCATCCATGGACGCTGTGGTCGGGATCGAGAGCCTGACGCACATCCACCCTCCGCAACGGGTGTTCCAGGAGGCGGCGCGGCTGCTTTGTCCCGGGGGGCGTCTCGTGCTCTGCGTGTGGATGGCCGCGCCCTGCGCGCCGCCCTGGGCGCGCCGGAGACTGCTCACTCCTATCTCCGAGGCGGGGCGTCTCTGGGGGCTTCCCACCGCCACGGCCCTGCACCGATGGGCGACGGAGGCCGGGCTTCGCGTCGAGCGGCTCGACGACCTGACGCCGCTGGTGCGACGCACGTGGACGGTGGTGCTCCGGCGGGTGGCGCGGGGGCTCTTCAGCGATCCGGCCCTGCGACGAATCCTTGCCGACAAGCCTCATCCCGGACACGGGTTTGCCCGTGTACTGCCGCGCATCTGGGCGGCGCAGCACCTCGGCGTTCTGCGGTACGGATGGCTGGTGGGCGCACAGCGAGACGACGGAGCCGCCGGGGCGCCGGCTGGGTGAAACCGGGCGCGTTTGCGCACATGGGTTACACCTCCTATATTCCAACGGCGTTCCGGAAAAGAGACAAGCGCCGAGCCCCGCTG
>CAZFJR010000231.1:0-2344 GCA_964519235.1 uncultured Salinivenus sp.
CGTGGGGCCGCCCGTTGGCCACGGTCACGTCGACCGCGTTGCCGGACCGGCGCCCCCCGCGACCGATGCGCTGAACGAAGTTCGATGGGCTCGGCGGCACCGAGCAGAGAAACACGCTGGACAGTTGCCCGACGTCCACGCCGAGCTCCAGGGTGGGCGTGCAGGAAAGCAGGTTGGGATCCCAGGGCTCCCCTTCGCCCTCGGCGTCTCTCTGGAACGAGGCCTCCAGGCCCTCCCGCTGCTGGCGGCCGAGCAGGCCGGTGTGCTCTCGGGCAACGATGCGCTTGAGGTCCCCTCGGCTGTAGAGCTGGCGGTAGTAGTTGCGCCCGGTGTCCTCCGGCCCGTAGGTTCCAGTGCACTGGTACCGCAGGCAGGGCGTCCCCGTCCAGGCCTCCAGGGCGGACTGGGCAACCGAAGCGTTGTGGCCACACTGCCGGCACCGGACCTGCGCCACCTCATCGGATACGAGGAGGGCATCGGGGCGGAGTCCCCACACGCCGTGGCCTTTCCGCGTGGACCGCCGGTCGAGCAGCCCTGTTTCGACGAGGGTGCTAAGCACTTGCTCGTACAGGGCATCGAGAATGCCCTCCAGCATGGGGTCCTGCTCCCCAAAGCACTTCAGGGCCCACGCCTCCAGCCAGCTATTGCCCTGCGTGGACGAGGTCAGGATGGGGTCAAAGCGGCTCGTGCTCTTCTCAGAAATAAAGGCGGGCAGGCGGGAGGACTGTCCATAGTTGGGCAGGTGAGGCCGTTTGTTGAGAATGTAGTCGTTTCCGCCGTGCTCAACGTAGGTCCCCAATTCCGGATGGAACACGGCCCCTTGGTTCTTGAGGTGCTGCAGAAGCCCCCCGATGAACCCCCGAATTTCGCCTTCTCCCACGCCTCGGAGATTGCCCAGGTTCTGCACGTGCGATAGAAGCTCTCTTGTGGCCTCCAGGAGACGATCCGGGTCGGGAGTTGCGACGGAGGAACCGGTCTTTTCGAGGGTGCGCCCGATGCGGGCCCGAAAGCCGTACTCGCTCCACACCTCCCACCCGAGCCGCCGACTCACGTCTGTGGTAAGCGTGGCCCCGTCGGGAATGCGGCCCTGATCCTGAAGCGCCTCAAACTCCCGAAACCACTCCATGTCCGGCGCAATGAAGGTCGATGCGAACTCTTCCTCGGACATGAGCTCTCGGTAGTGGCCGGCAACCTCGCCTTGCAGGTCGCTCAGACGCGTTGGATCGCGCCCCTGCACCACCTTCTGAATGGCGCCGCGGAGATTGAACCGGTACGTTCGGGACTCGAAGAAGCCGGCCCGGTGGGCCGCGTCCTGCACCGAGTCGGAAAAGGTCAGCAGCTTCTTGTCGTCGTTGTGGGACGAGGCGTATAGCTGGGAGATGAGGACGCTCGTCAAGCTCGCTGCCCGCGACCCTAGAATTGTAAGCCCCCCTCGGGTACCGCAGAAGGGGCAGTCGTTGGTTCCAACCTGCTGGCCATCCTGGGTGGTCTTCCGGTTTTTGGGGCGGAAGACTTCCAGCAGCTTGTCGCCTTGACCACAGGACTCACATACTTCTGCATTCTGGTCGCTAAACTGGAGGTCGTGCCCGCAAAGCTGATGGCGAAATCCCTCGGCCTCAATCTCCTCGCCAGGCGCCATCGGGAACGCGAAGGAAAAGGTCGGCTCGTCGTTAAAGTAGCGGCGGTAGATGCCCTTCAAATCCGGGCGAAAGTGGCTCTCGTTCTGGCGATGGATCCCGACCCAGCCCATCGCCCCGCACTCCAAGCAATGCGCCACCGGGAGATGCGGCTCTCGGCTAGACTCTTCCGGAAGATCGTCCCAGTAGGCGAGCCCTGGATTCGGCTCTATGCTCGCCACCATGCGGCGGAGCTCCCGGAGCCACAGCTGGCTGCGCATCTGCACGAAGGGCGCGACGTCCGTCTGCTCTTCTGCCTCGGCCCACGACCGAGCCCACGAAAGAAGCGCCAGGAAGCTGTCGAGCGCTGCCCGGCGGTACTCTGCCGAGCCTGTTTCCGGAAGAAGATCACGCTCCGCCAGCTCCTCGGCCACCGCATCTGCGGGCCGGGGCGATCCACCCAAAATGTCCAGCAGGTCTCGAAGAAGGACGTGGCCGCGGAGCTCCTCGCCGAGCTGGACCCGGCCGTCGTCGGTGCCCACGTCAATCTCTGTGTCGCCCCCGAGCCACAGGCCTACCTGCGCCTCCACATACGTCTCCGGGGAGGTATACGCGTCGGGGCGGAGCGCATCGATCTGATCTGGGCCGGGGATCTCCGAATGGGTGGCCGTCTGCAAGAAGTCGTCGCCCGAAACGCGCTGCTCCCCGATGACGGAGCCGTCCTCAAA
>CAZFJR010000232.1:0-2312 GCA_964519235.1 uncultured Salinivenus sp.
CAGTGAGACGTTGAAGAGGGAAGCCCCAATTCCCCCAAGCGCCAGGGCCCCGAGGGTGATGCGCGACGCCCACACGGCGGCGGTGGCGGGCGATTGCGCCGGGGCCCGGCGCGTAGAGGAGTGGGGGACGGTGGCAGTGGAGGAGGCAGGCATGGGCACGTTGAGGGAGTGGGGAGTGGCGGGAGGACGCAGGTTCGATGCGCGGCCGAAGGCCGGCTCAGGCGGTGTCGCCGACGATTCGGTCGGCCACGTGCTCGCCGCTGAGGAGGCACATGGGCAGGCCCACGCCCGGCTGGGTGTCGGCGCCCACGTAGTAGAGCCCCAGGGCGTTGTCTGCGCGGTGCGAGGGGCGCAGGGGGCCGGTCTGCCACAGCGTATGGGCGAGGCCGAGGGCATTGCCCTGCGGCTGCCCAAAGTGCTCGGCAAAGTCGGACACGCAGGCGTCCCGCTCCGTGACGATGCGGTCCCGCAGGTCCACCACGTGTGTGGCGAGGTCCTCGAGCACGCGCTCGCGCATCCAGGCGCGTCGGGCCGATCCGTCGCGGAGCCCAGGCGCAATGGGCACCAGCACAAACACCGAGTGATGGCCGTCCGGGGCGAACGTCGGGTCGGTCTGGGAGGGAACGTGGAGGTAGTAGGCCGGATCGGTGGGCCAGCCGGGGGTGTCGAACACCGTCTCGAAGTGCGGATCCCAGTCGGGGGGAAGCACGAGCGAGTGATGCAGGAGCGGGTCGACGGGGCCCTCCACCCCAAGATACAGCAGGTAGGCCGAGGGGCCGTAGGTGCGACCGTCCCAGTACGCATCATCGTGGTCGCGCTGGGCCGGGGGCAGGAGGGTACGCTCAACGTGGGGCGGGGCCGCGTTGGCCACCACCCGATCGGCGCGGTGCGTGTGCCCGTTGGCGTGTACCTGAACCCCTGTCCCACGCGCATCCAAGCCCTCGACGGGCGCGTCCGTCTCCAACGTCGCCCCCAGGTCCCCGGCCAGCTCCGCGAGCGCATCCACCAGTGCCTGCATGCCTCCGTGCGGGTGGTACACCCCCTGGTTGAAATCGACGTGGCTCATGAGGGTGTAGAGGGCGGGCGTGTTGTAGGGCGAGCCGCCCAAAAAGACGAGCTTATACTCCAGCAGCTGGCGCAGCTTCGGGTGCTCCACGTAGCCCTGCACGTGGGCGTCCATTGAGCGCAGCAGCGGAAGGGCGCGCACCGAGCGAAGCACATCCAGCGACAGCCAGTCGCGGAGGCTGGAGCGACCGGGGTAGATGAAGCGCTCCATCGCCAGGTCGTACACCTCCTCCGCATGGTCGAGGTACCGGTGGAACGCATCGGCCGCTCCCGCCTCGTAGGCCTCCAGCTTGGGCGCGAGTGCCTCCGGATCGGCGGGCACGTCCATGCGATCGCCGTCCTTCCAAAAGATGCGGTAGCTGGGATCGAGGCGCTCCAGCGTGTAGGCGTCGTCGACCGACCGGCCGAAGTGGTCAAAAAATCGCTCGAACACCTCCGGCATCAGGTACCAGGAGGGCCCGGTATCGAAGCGGAAGCCCTCCATCTCGGCGGTGCCGGCCACGCCGCCCAGGGTATCGTGCTGCTCCAGCACCGTCACGTCCGCCCCAGCGTCGGCCAAGTAGCACGCCGTCGAGAGGCCGCCAATGCCGCCCCCGACGATGGAAATCGATTCGCTCATGATGAAAGAAGGTGGGTGAAAGGGGGACACGTGTCCACAAGGCACTTTATTTTTCGTGGCAGCGGGCAGCAGGTTCGTCTAAATTCGGACAAAAACATATTCTTTTCTGTTTAGTAACCTTCTGCGCTGGGAAGCCTGGTCCTCTGCTTTTACCCTGTCTCTGCTGCGGCACTGCCGACCTGCACACCCCTGCCCCCTATAGACCTACAGAGGCGCGGTGAGCACGGCCGGGCGCTCTTCTCCGGACGCTCTTCTCGCTGCCTCGTGGGCCGCTTTTTTGCACTGCTTTGTTCGCGACGACATGGACGCCGATCTCGACCTGCTTCGCCGGTACAACCGGTCGCTCCCCCGCTACACCAGCTACCCGACTGCCCCACACTTTGGCGACGACGTGGGGCGGGAGGCCTTCCAGCAAACGGTGCAGCGCTCGAACGCCGTGGCCCCGGAGGCCCCGCTGTCGCTCTACCTGCATCTGCCCTTTTGCCGCCAGCTCTGCTACTACTGCGGGTGCCACATGAAGGTGACCCACGACCCGGCGCGGATCGAAAAGTACCTGCGCTACCTGAAGCGCGAGATCGATCTGCTTGCCCCGCGGCTGTCGTCTCGGCGGCCGGTCACGCAGATTCAC
>CAZFJR010000233.1:0-2305 GCA_964519235.1 uncultured Salinivenus sp.
GTCCTCTTGGAGATGCGCCGGCACCTCCTCCGGGATCGTCCAGCGGTACACGAGGTCGCCCTCCAGCTTGGCCGTCTGCTCCGGCTCCCACGCCCCCATATCGAAGTCGTGCGACACCACCGGCGTGCCGGGGGCGAGCTGCTCAAAGAGCTGGGGCCGCAGCTCTTTGTTGACGGAGGGGAGGAGGTACATCGTCACGACCGTGGCGTCACTGAAGTCCGTCTCAAAGAGGTCCGCCTGCTGGAATTGTACCCGGTCGCTCACGCCCGCCGCCCGCGCCTTCGCCCGCGCCTTCTCCACGAGCTCGGGATCGATTTCGATGCCCACGCCGCGGGCGCCGTACCGCTTGGCGGCCTGGATCACGATGCGCCCATCGCCACTACCGAGGTCGTACACGAGGTCGTCCCCGTCCACGTCGGCCATCTCCAGCATCTTGTTTACGACCGGCGTGGCGGTGGGCACGTAGGGAACGTCGGATTTTTGCGACTGGGGCACCACGTCCAGCCCCGGAATGGGAGAGTCGGACGAGCCGAGGGTGTCGGTGCGCTGGGCATGGCCGGCCCGCGGGGAGCCGAGGGTCAGCAGCAGGCCGAGCAGGAGCGCGAGGGGGACGAGAAGGCGGCGCGGCATGCGGCGAAGAAGGGTGACTGGGAGAAGATGGACACTCGTGAAGAGACGAAATTCCACGCAGGAGTGCAAGGGACGGGGCCGACGCTCCAGCTACGTATGCCCGTCTGGGCCGCAGAGGCGCCGGGGCCGCGCACTTCAGTCCGCCGAGGCCTCCCAGTACACGTCCGTCACCTGCACCGCCGTGGCCTCCGCCCGGACGAGCGTGCGAAAGCCGCCCAGATCGCGCTGGCCGGAGGCAAGGCTGTCGCCCCCGACTTCCCGGGAAAAGACGCCCTGTCCCGTCTCGATCTCGAAGTACACCTCGTACGCCCGGATGCGCATGTCGCCCACGTTGCGGGCACTGTACTCCACGTCGGCAAAAATGCTATCGGCTCCGGTGCTGTCGCGGTTGATGCGGTCGTTGAACCAGTTGGTCACCTCCACGGCGAGGGAGTCGGACGGCTCCCCAAAGTCGTCGCCCCGCTCCAGGAGGAGGGTCGCGCTGGCGGTCTGGTTCTCCTGCACGTTGACCTGCACGGCACGGGCGTCGTAGCCGGTCTTGGTGGCCTCCACGGAGTAATTGCCAGTGGGAATATCGGGCAACGAAAAGGTGCCGTCTTCCTTGGTGAGAACCGACTGGGTGGGCGGGCTGGTGGTGACGTTGGCCTGGGCGATGGGGGCGTTGGTTTCGGCGTCCTGAACCACACCCTGAACGGTCCCGCGGGTCTGCGGGCCGAGTGTCTCCTCGTCGCACCCGGCGACGAACAGAAGCAGGCTGCTGCTCAGCAGGGCGGCGAGGAGAGGCGATCGAAGAAACGAGAAGGGCATGTTTGGGAAGAAAAGGGTAGTGAAGGGAGGATGTAGGACGAGACCGCCGCCAGCACCGGGGGCCGCGCTGCCTGTACGGGCGAGGCAGGCAGCCATTGCCCGGCCCCTCTGCTCGCTCGGACGGGACGCCCAAGGATGGATCGAAAGATTGATCTCTGGACACCTGAGACGAGGCAGTGCTCACGCCTGTCGGCCCCATCTTGAGGGGAGACCGATCCGAATGGGGACAGGCTTCTGCAATCGTCAGATGTGCCCCATCAGACGTGCTCCCGCAGCTGCCGACATCAACTGCCGACGCGTGGAGCAACATGCGAAGGTCGTGCGGGTGCCCCAGACGGGCGAGGCCACGGGGGAACACTGAGCAGGGTCCCCAATTGAGTGTGTCGCCTTCACATCGTGAAGGCATCGCGCGGCGTTGATGGGGATGCCCGCCTGCTCACGGTTCCGTGAGCAGTTCCTCATTGGCGTCGCGTTTTTTTGTATTCGGTGGAAAATTTGGGCCGGCCTGATCGGCGGTTGGGGGAACGGGCCTGGGGCTCTCGGAGGAAGCAGTCTTCCGGTAACACCGGCGCCGCGCGTGCGCCCTGCATCGTTGGGGGACTGTGCGCTGCGCTGGAGCCGAAAGAAACGAGTGTCGGGGCGGAATCTGCGCAACATAGCTGTCTAGGGCCCCTGTTGCCACCGGGCTTCGTCGATCACGGTGCCGCCCCGCTGCACCGCCAGGCGAATGGTGATCTGGTCGTCGGAGCTCCAGTGGATCCGAACGGTGGACAGGGTGTCGGTCGCCCCTGTCGGGGGCGTGAAGGAGCCCGACTGGCTGGACCGCGCAGTGCCCGCGGGGCCGGTGCGGCGCAGTGTCAGCGTGTAG
>CAZFJR010000234.1:0-2258 GCA_964519235.1 uncultured Salinivenus sp.
GTGGTGAGGGTGCCGGTCTTGTCCACCGCCAGCGTGTCCACGTTCGGCGCCGTCTCGAAGAGCGACGCGTCCCGCACCACAATGCCGTTCTCCAGGGCCGTCCGCAGGCCGGAGGCGACCGCGAGAGGCGTGGCGAGGCCCAGCGCGCAGGGGCAGGACACGATGAGGACGGCGAGTCCTGTGAGGAGAGCCGCCGTCCCCGAGGCGCCGCTCCACAGCTGCCAGCCGAAGGCGACAGCCGCCAGCACCAGCACGAGCGGCACGAATACGGCCGCAATGCGGTCGGCCACGCGCTGTGCACCCGGCTGGCTCGACTGGATGTTCCACATGAGGTTCACGAGGCGGTCGAGCGTGCTCTCGGCCGCGTTCCCCACCTCAACCGTCAGGGCGTTGTTCGTCACCACGGCGCCGCCGATCACGTCGTCCCCCTCTGCCCGCGTCACCGGCAGCGACTCGCCCGTCATCAGCGACTCGTCGACGGCGGCGCGCCCGTCCACCACCGTGCCGTCCACCGGGATCCGCTCCCCCGCCCGTACCAACACACGATCGCCCGGCGAGAGGGCGTCGACGGCCACTGTTTCTGTGCCCGCCTCCGTGGCCCGACGCGCCTCGTCCACCTGCTCGCGGGTAAGGGCACTCAGTAGGTCGGTGGCCCGGCGCTTCACCTGATCCTCGTAGTAGTGGCCCAGTGACACCGCCATAATGATGACCACCGTCACGTCGAAATAGACGTCCGTCTGTCCCATGAGCACCGCGCCCGCACTGTACAGGTAGGCGCTCACGGCGGCCAGGCTCACGAGCAGGTCCATGTTCGGCTGCAGCACGCGCAGGCTCACTGCCGCCCCCCGCAGCGTGGGCCACCCGGTCATGAGGAGGACGAAGGTGGTGTAGGCCCATACGTTGGTGAGGGCGTACGTGCCGCCCGTGCCGCTGAGGTCCACCAGCCCCTCCCCGCCAAGGTGTACGGGGTAGAGAAGAACGATGTACACGGCCATGACCATCATCGTGAAAAAGCCGCCGAACACGAGCCGGACAGCGGCGTCTTGGTCGGCTGTGTCCTCGTCCGGCGCTTTCAGGTGGGCCTCGTAGCCGGCCTGCGTGAGGAGGGCGGGGAGGTCCGACTCGCTATGCCGGGATGGGTCGTACGCCACCTTGGCCATGTCGGAGGCGTAGCTCGCCTCGGCCTCGTGGAGGCCGTCCGTCGACGCGGCGACGGTCTCGATAAAGTCCTCGCAGCTGGTGCAGTGCATGCCGCGGACGTGGAGGAAGGCCGTCTCGCGTGTCTGCTCGTGTTGTGTGTGATCGTCGTGGTCATGCTCGTGCTCGTCGCCGTGATGGCAGCAGTGGTCTGCGGCATGGTCGTGCCCTTTCGGGGCGTGGTCGTCGGATTCGGTGGCGACGCGGTGGGCTTCCCGGCACCCCGAGCAGCAGAAGATGCCGTCCAGGTCCTCGGCCGTGACGGGGTCGTCCGTGGGGGCGTCGCAGTAGGTGCAGGCGGGCATGGACGCGTTAAAGTGTAGAGGGCTGGACGTGCGGAGACATGGAGATAGGAATGAAACCAATTCGTCTCCCCTTCGATCCTCAGAGAGGCACGTAGTGGCGGGGGAATGTGCCCCACAACCTCATCCTGGTTTCAAGCCGCGGGCTTGGGCGGGGCCGGTGTGCTTTGTAGGTTGGCGAAGTGTTTATCCGGCTCTCCTTCGCTCAGCCCCCGTTCTCCACGATGACCTGGTGGGAAGCCTTGCTCCTTGGCCTCGTTCAGGGCCTTACCGAGTTCATTCCCGTCTCTTCGTCCGGCCATCTCGTCCTGGGCCAGTACCTGCTGGGGCTCGACAAGGAGACGGCCGACGTCACGTTCGAGGTGTTCGTGCACTTCGGCACCGTGCTCAGCATCCTCACGGTGTACTGGGACGAGGTGGCCGAGCTGCTCCGGGAGGCCTGGGCGGGCCTGCGGGCGCCGGCCGAGGTGCCTGCGCGCTACGTCGAGAACGACACCTTTCGCCTCGGGGTCTTCATCCTCGTCACGCTCGTTCCCACCGGTGTGGCGTACGTGCTCTTTCGGGATGCGCTGGAGCAGGCGTTTAGCAGTCCGCAGCTCACGAGCGCCATGCTCCTGGTGACGGGCCTTCTTCTGCTTCTGACGATGATTCGGCCGCAGCCGGAAGGCGAGCTGAACGGCATCAAGGCCGTCGTCGTGGGGGTGGCGCAGTCGTTTGCGATGATTCCGGGCATCTCGCGGTCGGGCGCCACGATCTGCA
>CAZFJR010000235.1:0-2253 GCA_964519235.1 uncultured Salinivenus sp.
CAGCGCCTCGGCGTTCCGGTCCGAAAGGTCCTCAAATGCGTTCCGCGCAATGCGCTTGATGATGGCGTGGTACATGGCGGCGTATGGCACCGTCTAGCATCCAGCGACGGACGGAATAGATTTCCCCAACGGAAAACTTTTGCTTCGTTGAGGCTTTGACATGCTGTTAACGACGAACTGTTTTGACGATATGTCAACCCACGCCGCTTTATCATGAATCCTCCACATTCAGAGGTCCGGACGGCACATTGGGGGCATCGTCGTCGAAGCGAAATGAAGGATTGATTTCAATCCTGCTGGTGGATGACAAGGTGTGTGGTTGCCGTCAAATCGGCGCTCCACAAACGATTTGCGTGTTCTTTTCGATTTGAGTGCTGACCAACTGAACCAACTGGAGGTCGTCGGGGCCGATTCTTGATTCTCCCGACCGCCGCCCCCCAACGCACGAGGTCGTCCTCCGTGGGCCTCCCAGCAAGGAAGTGCTTGGAGGATCCCACCCGGGGCGCCGTTGCGGCAGCACTCCCGTCGCCGAGGCCTCATCCGAGAGGCTTGGATTTTTCCAAGGCTACCAGCGATATTGTTTACGCGTCGCTAGCGGGCTCTATCAAAGCATTCGTCTCTCCAATTCGTCCGGCAGTTTCCGGCGCGCCACGGCGCTGCGATGCAACCTCTGGAGACAGATTCCTTCTGTAGGGCACGGCCGCGCGTCGCCCAACTCGCCGCGCCCTTTTCGCCCTCCCCTCGACACGACATGGTCCCCGTTCGCGGTTCCGACTTGGTCTTCGTCCTGGCACTCGTGCTCGGGCCCTGGGGCGCGCCGGGCATACTGCCCGCACACGGCCAGGCGCCCGGCGCGGAGGCACCCCCGTCTCTCCTCACTGTCGATCAGGCTGTCCAGGAGGCGTTGCGGGCAAACCCGACGATTCAGGCGGCCAGGCAGGGGGCCAGCGCCGCGGCGGCCTCGGTGCGGGAGGTGCGCAGCGCGTGGTTTCCGGAGATTCAGGGCCAGGCCTCGTACCGCCGCCTGAGCGGCAACGTCGACTACACGGTCGAGCTGCCGGGCGAGATGGGAGAGCAACCGGTCACCTTTGCCCCCGCCATTCTGGACCGGTACTCGGCGCGGGCCTCGGTGACACAGCCCCTCTTCACGGGGTTCCGGATCCCAAACCAGCACGACGCCGCGCAGGCCCGGACGCGGGCGACCCGGGCGCAGGTGGACGCGACGGAGCAGACGGTGGCGTTCGAGACACGGGCAGCGTACTGGGGCCTCTACCGAGCCCGTGCTCAGGCCCGGGCGACGGCGAAAAGCGTCGAACTGATCGAACGACGGCTCACGGACATTCGGAATCAGCGCGCGGCCGGACGGGCCACGGGGGCAGACGTCCTCCGGGTGAAGGCGCGGCGCGACCGGGTCCGAGCGGAACGGCTCCGGGCCCGCAACGCCGTGGAGAGCGCCCGGCGCGCCCTCAACGACCAGATGGGCCGCCCGCTGGAAGCCCCCGTCACTCTCGCCGACACGGTGCAACTCTCCCAGACGGAGCGTCCGGCAGATGCGCTCGTGGAGCGGGCGCTGCAGCGTCGTCCCGACCTCCGCGCCCTGCGGCAAACGGTGCAGGCGCAGGCCGCCGAGGTGGACGTGGCGCAGTCGGACTGGTTTCCGCAGGTGGCACTCACCGGCTCGTATCTCTACGCCCGCCCCAACGAGCAGCTCTTCCCCCCGGAGGATCGCTTTCAGGGCACGTGGACGGCGGGGGTGCAGCTCTCGTGGGACCTGTCGCTCGGCTTCCACACGGATGCGGCGACCGACCGGGCGCGGGCACAGTGGCAGCAGGCGCGCTACGAGCTGCAGGATCGCTGCGAGTCGGTCCGAAACGAGGTGAAAAAGCGTGCGGAAGATGTGGCGCAGGCGCGGGAGGCCGTGGCCGCCGCCGAAACGAGTCTGGCGAGTGGGCGGGCGGCCTACCGGGCCGTGCAGTCGCGGTTCGAGGAGGGCATGGTCGTCGTGTCGGACCTGCTCGACGCGGAACGGACGCTCCGGGAGGCGCGGTCACAACTCGCCGCGGCCCAAGCGGACTATGCGCTGGCCCGGGCGGCGCTTGCACGGGCGGTAGGGCGAGCGGTTGGGGCGGAATGAGGATCAGATTATTGATGGAGAGCTTCTCGACAGGAGATATTATCGGTGAACGACATCCGCCGATTTCTACTGGCGAGGATGTTCATTTTTGCCTCGATGCAAAAACGAACCAAAAAGAT
>CAZFJR010000236.1:0-2246 GCA_964519235.1 uncultured Salinivenus sp.
CATGGATGCAGTCTACCAGGACGCGCGGAGAGACGGAAGTGATATTCTGTGAGCGCGAATATGGCTCGATGAGCGTGCGCTGCCGCTTTTGGATTCGAGGACAGGGGATCCCGAAACGGTCGTTCTCGAACGAGGACATGCCTCTCGCTCGCAAAATTCTCCTCTCGCGCACAGGCACGGCCGGGCCTGCACGTCGTCTCTGCTTTTCGCACGGAGGGATCTCCCCGCTGCACAAGTGCCCATCTGAGTCGCAGAAGACGGAACGAGCGCCGATGCCCACTGGCTGCTTCGGCCTGCGCCTGCGTTCTCCTTACGCCCGTCCAGCGACGTGAACGCTCACAAACAGCATCTTACGCCCATCGAACGGGGCAAACTCCCCCTTCCACCCCCCGATACAACCCCGCGCAACGATGGACACTGGGGCCTGCGCCGGAGACGCTGCGCTCTCGACGACGGGCTCTTCTGCGCATTCCGCTCACACAAAACAACTCTGTGCCGTCATGTTCTCGGTCGCTTCCGTCTCGCGATCTCGGGTCTCTCCCTCTCGGTTCTCCACCACGACGCTGCTCGCTGCCGCCTTCCTGCTGGCGGTCGCCGCCCTGCTGGCTGCCCCGCCCGCCGTGGGCCAGGACAAGTTTGCCCCCCAGAGCCCGCCCGACACCTCCGACGCGCCGAAGATTTCCGGGCAGGTGAGCGGGGGACTCATCGGCGGCGTTCCGGTGGGCGGCCTCCGCAACAACGTCGGCACCGGGGCCGGCATCCGGCTTTCCCTTGCCGGGTGGATGGACCAGAGCCCCGTCCTGCTCGGCCTCGACCTTGGGTTTTTCGGCTACGGCCACGTCGAGGAAGAGGTGCCGTTTAGCTCGACGGTCGGGCCCCGCGTGCCGGTGGAGGTGTCGACCAGCAACAACGTGCTGGAGACGCACCTGACGGCTCGCCTCCAGCCCCGGACGGGCCGCTTTCGGCCCTACGCCGAGGCCCTGGCCGGCTTCAAGTACCTGTTCACCCGCTCCCGCGTCGACGAGGACGACTTCGACGGCGACCTTGGCGGCGAGGTGGCCGGCTCCACCAACTTCGACGACTTTGCCCTCAGCGGCGGGGTGGGGGCGGGCATCGACATTCAGGTCTACCGGCAGGACCATCCGGCCAAGGAGGTGCGCAGAGTGGACCTGCATCTCGGGGTGCAGTACCTGCTGGGCCAGAAGGCGGAGTACCTCACCGAGGGAGCGCTGAACGACCAGAACGGCAACGGCCAGCTCGACCGCAGCGAGTTGGACATCCGTCGCTCGCGGACGACCTTCCTGCAGCCGACGTTCGGCGTGACCGTCCGGCTGGCCGACACCGACTAGTGGAGTGTCAACGCTCATTCTTAGTGTCAACGCTCATTCTTGATGTGTCAAGGCGATCTCAAAACTCAAATTCATGACCCGTTATTTCGAGCGCAGTCGAGAAATCCCCCCGGACTCGCCCGCTTGCTTCTGGGAGGTTCCTCCACCCCGCTCGGAACGGCCCGCTCAGGCAGGGCAATCGCACCCAATGTCTGCTTGGTTCAAAAGAGCCTCAGATCGCCTGTTTTCGGGCATTCAGGGTGAAATGCACTTACTTTCGTCGCTCCAAACCTGATTTGGAGCCTATCCATCCGGCCAATGTGGCCTTCTCGCAGGGTTGGATGGGCTCTGAGTCAAGCTCAGAGCGACGGTGTAGGACGTTGCGTAGTTGATGCGATTGCCGTGCCCGCTCAGGGTTTTGAGATCGCGTGTCTTCCCGTGCAATCACGATTAGTGTCCGTTGCGAGAAGTCGCCCCCATTGTTCTCCGTCCGAAGAAAACCGTTTGCGCTTCCCCATGCCTCTGTTCGCCGGCTTGTGTTCTTACCGCCCCACACTCTCCGCCCTGTCCAATCGCGCGTTCGCCTGGACGCTGCTCCTGGCGACGCTGCTGGCCGGCGCCCTCACGCTCGCGGCGCCCACCGCGCAGGCACAGATCAGTTACGACGCCCGGTACCGCCCCCAGGCCGACTACCGGGTCGTGGACACCGACCGTTTCGAGTGGGTCTACCCCGCGGGGGCCGACACGACGACGGCCCTCTTTCGGAATGCACTCCAGCGCTCCTTCCAGAGTACCCGCTCCATCGTGGGAACGGACACGGAGGGCTTCGGGCTCCCCATCGTCGTCGACCCGCTCAGCGACCAGGCCAACGGCTACGTGTCCCCGGTCAACTTCCGGTCGCACCTCTTCACGGCCCAT
>CAZFJR010000237.1:0-2198 GCA_964519235.1 uncultured Salinivenus sp.
GCAGGTGGACAACGGCCTCCGCGCCCAGCTCCAGCTCGAGAGCATTGTCACCGGCAAGCTCTACGTGGAGCTGACCTACGTCTCGGAGCCCGACTCGGCCGTCTACGCCACCGCCCCGGGGCGCCGCCTCGAAATCCCCACCGAGCTCTCCCCCCTTGCCAAGCTGGGCGAGGGCGCCTCGGGCCTCGTCACCGACCTGCGCCAGTTTGACGTGACCCAGATCAACGAGAACCTCGTCACCTTCCTCGTCAACGCCAACGACAAGCTGGAGCAACTCGACGCCGCCCGGATCAACCGCGAAGTGCTGGCCACCATCGAGTCGGTGCAGGCCGTGGTGGAGTCCGAGGATGTGCGCGCCGCCCTGCGCGACCTGCCCGAGGCCACCGACCAGCTGCGCACCACAATCAGCGATGCCCGGCAGCTGCTCCAGCGGCTCGACCAGGGCGTCGACCCCACGGCCGAGGAGCTGAAAAAGACGAGCCGGGACCTGCGGGCCACCCTGCAGACGATGCGCCAGACCCTGCAACAGGCCAACCAGACCCTCTCCACCGATTCGGGGATGGGCTACCAGATGCAGGAGGCCCTCACGAACCTGTCCGAAGCGACCAAGGCCCTTCGCGTGCTCATTCAGTCGCTGGAGCGCAACCCCAGCATGTTCCTTCGCGGTCGAGAAGCGCCTCCGCCCTCCAACCCGCAGCCGTAGCCGCATGCCCTCCATGATGCCTTCACCGCCGCCCCGCATGCTTCTTATCTGGGCCCTCGCCGCCGGCCTGCTCGGCCTGTCGATAACCGGCTGCGTGCGCCTGCTGGAGCCGCGCACGAGCGACGCGACGTACTACCTGCTCGGCGAACGTGCGGCGCCCTCCGCGGCGTCCCCACAGGCACCCTCTCCGGCAGACACGACGGGGCTCCGGGTGGGCCTGCGCAAGCCCCGCCTCGCCTCGTACCTTGACGCCACGCGCATCGTGACCCGGCGTGGCCCGCACCAGGTCCAGTTCGCTGAGTTTCATCGGTGGGGAGAGGAGCTGGACCGGGGCATCGGCCGCACGGTGGCCGCCCGGCTGGCCGCACGGCCCGAGATTCGGGGCGTGGAGGTGGTGCCCTGGTCGCCCGGTGCCTCGTTCGACTACGTGGTGGAGCTGCACGTTCTTCGGTTTGAGGGGATGGGCCCTCCCCCCGATCCCGAGGCGGACGAGGACGCGCCGCCCCCCGACGGACACGCCCAGGTCGTCGTGGAGTGGACGGTTCTGCGCCCCGGCACCGACGCCGTACTGGCCCGCCAGACGACCCGTCACCGCGCTGCGGCGTGGCCCGTGGGGAACTACCCGGCCCTTGTCACGCGCCTGGGAGCTGGCCTCGACACGCTGGTGGAGGATGTGGCGGCGCAGCTGTCCCGGCTCAACCCATCGTGACCCCCGCCCGCCTTTTGGCTTACGCCTGCCGGCTCGTCCAGTCGAGCCAGCCGGACAAGCCGAAGTAGAAGGCCGGGTAGAGGAACGAGACCCAGAGCACCCAGCCGTCCCCCCACGCCGGGAGCTCGGGGAAGGTGGGCAGCAGCGCCAGGAGCAGCCCCAGCCACGCAATGCCGCCCGCCGTCACGATGGCGCGCCACGGCGACGGCGCCTCGTTGGGGTACACGAAGCGGACCGGCACCAGGGTCAGCACTGTGAGGAGAAGAACGGAGCCCAGCGAGAAGTATGCGCCGGCCGTCCCGTACTCCACCGCGATGAGCCCTACGTAGTACGCCACTACGTTCCAGTACGAAGGGAAGCCGAGGAAGAAGCCCTCCTGGGCCTGCTTGGCCGACGTGTTGGCGAAGCCGAGGAGGCTGGCCACCATGGCAAGCACCACCCAGAGGCCGTCCCAGCCGGGCAGCCAGTCCATCCGCCAGACGAGAACGAGGGGGATAAAGGTGAACGTGAGGTAGTCGACAATCTCGTCGATGGTGCCCCCTAAAATGCGAGAGGCATACAGCTTCACGTCCCACAGCCGCGCAAGGGGCCCGTCCGCCGCGTCGATGAACACCGCCAGCGTCAGCCACCCGAACACCCATCGCGGGTCCAGGTCAACCCGCACAACCTCCCGCATGGCCAGAAACGCGAACGCCACCCCAGAGGCCGTGAACAGGTGAACAAAGTAGGCACGCACCTTGCGGCCCAACCGGATCCGTTCGGACCGGTCCTTCAGATCGCTTAAGT
>CAZFJR010000238.1:0-2167 GCA_964519235.1 uncultured Salinivenus sp.
GCCCAGGAGGACGATCTCCGCAAGGAGTGCTCGGAGCTGGCCACGCAGGTGGCCCACGCGCTCCAGAACCGGGGCATGGACATTCACATCCGCGACGTGCACGCGAAGGCGAAGGATCGTTTTCGCAAGGCGCAGTCGGACATGAGCCTGACGCTGCTGAAACGAAAGAAGCGATGGCTCCAGCGCTGTCTGCGGAGCAAGCGGTTCGTGTAGGAAGGTCCGGAGGGCGCCGGGGGCGAGACGAGGCATTGTCGGGGCCACGGTTGACAAAGACCATTGGTTTGGTCGATCTTAACATGCAGGGGCGGTGAATTGACGCGCCCAGTGCGAGCGCGGCCTCCCGCGCCGTCCGCCATAGGTCTCGACTCAACCCTCACATCTGTCATGAATCGTCGCGTCCTCCGGCAAATCCTGTTGGCCCTTGGCTTTTTCGTGGTCCTCATTCTGGCCTTCGTCGCTCTCGCGCAGTTCGGGGGGTAACCGCGAGCCGAGGGCAAAAGAGGCAACACGGGTCTGGTCGATCCATCCACAGGCGTCCCCAATTCGGAACGCGCAGGTGCAGTTCGCGGCAGGAGCGGCGGTGCGGTTGCCTTTGGGCGCCCTGGTTCGGTTCATGTCCGATGGCGGACAAGCGTTCTTTGTCCCACCACACCGTTCGGGGAAACTGTGACGGGGGAACGGGCCGCCGCTTTTCGATCCACCACTGCCTCGTGCCCGCATGTACACTGTTGTCTCGTCCGCCTCGCGCTGGTTGCGCTGGGCCACCGCCGCTGTTCTCGTTGCATTCGTCATGGGTTGTGCCGGCCTCGGAGGGGCGTCGGACGGCGGCGGGCAGCAGCAGGCCGCTGCGCAGAAGCAACCGGAAGCGTCTGGCGAAGAGACCGGCGGGCTCAAGCCGTTCGGCGAGGTCATCCCCGACTCGGCCCGCTCAGACGACGGCCTGATTGCGACCCACCGGTTCAACGACAAGCTCTACTTTGAGATCGCAGACTCCCTCCTGGGGCGCGAGCTGCTGATGGTCTCGCGCGTGTCGAAGGCGCAGGCCGAGCTTGCGTACGGCGGGCAAAAGATCAACACGCAGGTGCTGCGCTGGGAGCGACGGGGCGACGAGTTGCTTCTCCGCGTGGTTAGCCACGAAAAAACGGCCAACCCCGAAGATCCCGTCTACCAGGCGGTGCAGAACTCCAGCTTCGAGCCGATCCTGAAGTCGTTCTCGATTGCGGCGCGCAACGAGGATTCCACCGGCGTGGTCTTCGAGGCCACAGACCTCTACACCAGCGATGTCTCGTCGCTCGGCCTGCCGCAGTCGGCCCGCGAGGAGTATCGGGTCCGACGGCTCGACGGGGAGCGGACGTTCCTGAACGGGGTGGAGAGCTTCCCGCAGAACACGGATGTGGAGGTCATCCTCACCTATCAGGCCGAAAGCCCGCCCTCCAGCGAGTCGACGGGGACCATCAGTGTGGAGATGAACCACTCGATGGTGCTGCTGCCGGGGACTCCGATGACGCCACGCCTGTGCGACCAGCGGGTGGGCTACTTCGGGGTCGAGCGCATCAACTACAGCTCCGAGGAGCAGCAGGCCGCCGAGGAGTGCGTGATTACGCGCTGGCGCCTAGAGCCGTCGGACCCCGAAGCGTACCGCAACGGCGAGTTGGTGGAGCCGACGGAGCCGATTGCGTACTACGTGGACCCGGCTACGCCGGACAAGTGGAAGCCGTACGTGCGGCAGGGCATTGAGGACTGGCAGGAGGCCTTCCGCGCCGCGGGCTTCAAGAACGCGATTGTAGCGAAAGACGCGTCGGACGTGGAGGGCAGCTTCGATGCCGACGACATCCGCTACTCGACCGTCCGCTGGTTCGCCTCTGAGGTTCCCAACGCCTACGGACCGAACGTCCACGACCCCCGCACCGGCCAGATTCTGGAGAGCGACATCGGGATGTACCACAACGTCCTGACCCTGCTCCGAAACTGGTATTTTGTGCAGACGGCCGCGGCCAACCCGGAGGCCCGCGGGCGCAACTTCGACACGGACGTGATGGGCAAGCTGCTGCGGTTCGTGGTGGCGCACGAGGTGGGACACACGCTCGGGCTCCCGCACAACTGGGGCTCCAGCCACGCCGTGCCGGTCGACTCGCTGCGGTCGCCCTCCTACACCGCCACCCACGAC
>CAZFJR010000239.1:0-2155 GCA_964519235.1 uncultured Salinivenus sp.
GCGTTACCAGAGCGGCGTCTCGGGCGTCTCCTTCATGGGGAACGCCTCGGTGACCGACCGGAGGAGCGCCTGCTTTTGGGCGTAGGGCAGGAATGCGTACCGGAACCCGTTGAGGGCGATTTCGCGGAGGTGGCGGGCTTCTAGATTGCAGTGCTGGTACACACGCCAGAGCTCTTCGGTCATCGAGGTGCGACTGAAGAGGCGGTTGTCCGTGTTCACCGTCACCGGAATGTCGGACCGCACGTACGTTTCAATCGGGTGCGCCTCCAGGCTGGGCACCGCCTGGGTGTCCACGTTGCTCGTCGGGCAGATTTCGAGGGGGATGCGGTGGTTGGCAAAGTACTGCATCAGCTCCGGATCTTTGCGTAGCGAGATGCCATGCCCGATGCGGTGCGCCCCGCAGTAGAAGAGCGCCTGCCGGATGGAGTCGGGCCCCCAGTCCTCCCCCGCATGGATGGTAAGGTTGAGCAGGTTGTTGCGCGCCCGGTAGAACGCGTGGAGGTGTCCTTTCGGGGGATTTCCGGCCTCGCCCCCAGCCAAGTCAAAGGCTACAACGCCCTCGTGCTGGTACTCGATGGCCAACTCGGCCAGTCGCATCGACGCGCTTTCGAAACGGTCCCGGAGGCCACAAATGATGAGGGACGTCGTGATGTCGAGGTCCTGCTCGGCCTGGGCGAGCCCGTCGAGCACCGCGTCGTTCACCGCCTCCAGGGACAGGTCCTCCTCCACGTGCAGGATGGGGGAGTAGCGCACCTCCAGGTAGCGCACGTTCTCGGCGGCATTATCGGCCGCCAGCTCGTACGCCGCACGCCGCAGGGCCGTGGGTGTTTGCAGCAGCGGGATGGTGTACTCGAACCAGGCCAGGTAGGCCTCCAGCGTGCCCGACGCCTCCACGGCCCGCAGTTCGTCCCGCAGCCCCTCCACGCTGTCGGCCGGCAGAATGTCCCCCTTGCCCTCCCGCCGAGCAATGTCCAGCATCGTCTCCAGACGCATCGAGCCGTCGAGATGACAGTGCAACTCGGCCTTGGGCCAGGCCGCAATGTCGTCTCGGGTGAGGGATACAGCGTCGGTGGCGGTCTCCGGAGACATGGGCACAACGAGCCGAGTGCATGGGACAGAACAGCGGCGTTGCTCGGCGGCGCTTTGCAGTGCCGGCCGCACGCAACGCGGAAAAGAGTTTCGTGCATAACATGACCGCCCGGGCGGCTGTTTCGGTGCGCCCATGGCGCCCCGTTGTGCACGCAGGCTGGAACCCCCAATCCCCCGTCTCGTTTGTCTTGCGTCCTGTTGGTAGCTCTCGTGTAGGGTGTATCTACACGCCTCGTCTTCTCCAGAGACCCCGGCCAAGGACACGACGGCCCCATCTGTCCATTCCCAAACGCGCTGCTACACCCATGGGCGGCATCGGCTTTCCCGAACTCATTATCATCTTCCTCGTCCTGCTCCTGGTGTTTGGCGCCAAGCGGATTCCCGAAATCGCGCGTGGCATCGGCAAGGGCATCCGCGAGTTCAAGGACGCGACAAACGAAATCTCGCGCGAGATTGAGGCCGAGGGCCAGCAGCGCCAGATCAACCAGCCCCAAGCGCCGCAGCAGGGCACGCCGCAGTCCCGGGGCGGTTCGCAGCAGCGCCCGCAGCAGGAGCCAAAGCAGGGCGCGCCGCAGCAGGAGACGCCCGAGTCGGAGCCGACCGACGCCACGGAATCCAATGCCCAAGAGTCCGGCTCAACGTCGTAGCCGCTAGCCTCGCCCCGGCCCTTCGCCTGCGCGCTTTCCCTCTCTGCAGAATTCCCCCGACACTTCTCGACGTATGGAGTACCCGACATTTGCGAAGGCCCGTCGCGCCCTTGACGCCGGAGAGACCAGCTGTGAAGCCCTGGTCTCTTCTTTTTTAGAGCGCATCGACGAGCGCGACGATGAACTCAACGCCTTCACAACCGTCGACCGGGACGGCGCCCTCAACCACGCTCGCTACCTCGACAGCCAGCGCGAGCGTGGCAACCCGCGCCCGCTGGCCGGCCTCGTCCTGGCGGTCAAAGACAACATCTGTATCCGCGGCTACCCGGTCACCTGCGGCTCAAAAATGCTCGAGGACTTCTCGTCGCTCTACGACGCGACGGTGATCGACCGCCTGCGCGACGCCGGGGCCATCTTCA
>CAZFJR010000240.1:0-319 GCA_964519235.1 uncultured Salinivenus sp.
CTACAGCTCGGAAAGCATTGCGGAGCGGCAGGCGTTCGTCGAAGAGTACAGCGACACCTCGCTCGACCACGTGCCCCACTACTCGTTCGACCCGCATACCACGGAGGGCAACATCGAAAACTTCACGGGGGTCGCCCAGATTCCTCTGGGGATTGCCGGGCCGCTCACGGTGCAGGGCGAACACGCACAGGACGACTTCCTGATTCCCCTGGCCACCTCGGAGGGCACGCTCGTGGCCTCGTACAACCGCGGCATGAAGGTGTGCAACCTGAGTGGCGGCGTGGAGGCGACAGTCTCGGCCGACTGCATGCAGCGAGCC
>CAZFJR010000240.1:329-2127 GCA_964519235.1 uncultured Salinivenus sp.
GTCTTTGTCTTCGGAAGTGCCCGCGAGGCACGCGACTTTGCCCGGTGGGTGGAGGCTCACCTGGACGAGATCCGCGACGAGGCCGAGTCCACCTCCAGCGTGGCCGAACTGCTGTACATCGACTCGTACCTGTCGAATAACTTCGCGTACCTGCGCTTCAACTACCGCACCGGCGACGCCGCGGGGCAGAATATGGTGGGCCGGGCCACCTTTGCGGCCTGTGGCTGGATGATGGACCAGTCTCCGTTCTCCATCCAGAACTTCTACCTCGAATCCAACTTTGCCACCGACAAGAAGGCCTCACAGGTCAATGTGATGCGGACCCGCGGCAAGCGCGTGACGGCCGAGGCCACCATCGACCGCGAGACGCTCATTCAGCACATGCGCGTCACCCCCGAACAGCTGAACGACGGATGGAAGGTGGAGACCGTCGGCGCTTTTCTCTCCGGCGCCAACAACAACGGCCTCCACTCCCCGAACGCCATCACGGCGATGTTCATCGCGACGGGGCAGGACGTGGCCAACGTCTCTGAGTCGTCGGCGGGCGTCTTCTACGTGGACGTCACCGACGCGGGCGATCTCTACATCTCCCTCACCATTCCGTCGCTCATCGTCGCCACGTACGGCGGCGGTACGGGGCTCCCCACGCAGCGCGAGTGCCTCGAGATGATGGGCTGTTACGGAACGGACAAGGTGCACAAGTTTGCCGAGATTGTGGCGGCGGCCACCCTGGCGGGCGAGCTGTCGCTGGGCGCCGCCATCACCTCCTCCGACTGGGTCTCGAGCCACGAAACCTACGGCCGCAACCGGTAGCCGGGCACGGGCGCAGGGGAGGAGAGAGGCGCCTTCTCCCTTTGCCAACGCCCAACGTTTCCCCTTCCACGCTCCAACGGTCAACACTGATGCTTGCGGCGCTCGAAATTCTCATCCCGGCCCTCTACGCCGTGGCCATCGTGGTGCTCACCGCGTACGGCGGCAACCTGCTGTGGCTCTCCCTCGTCCACGCCAACACCGACACGCTGCGCGACGGCCCGGTGCCGGACCCGGACGACCTGCCGGTGCCCGACGACTCGTGGCCAACCGTGACGGTGCAGCTGCCCCTCTACAACGAGGCCGAGGTGGCCCGCCGCCTCATCGACGCGTGTGTGGCCCTCGACTACCCCCAGGACCGGCTCGAGATTCAGGTCCTCGACGACTCGACCGACGCCACGACCGAGCGGGTGGCGCGGCGGGTGGCGCACTGGCAGGACCGCGGCGTCGACATTACCCATGTGCACCGCACCGACCGCACCGGCTACAAGGCCGGCGCCCTCGCCAACGGACTGCGGCTGGCCCGGGGGGAGCTCGTGGCAATTTTCGACGCGGACTTTGTGCCCAACGCTGATTTTTTGCGGCGCATGGTGCCCCGCTTCTTTGGCAACGACAACCTGGGCCTGGTGCAGGCCCGCTGGGGCCACCTCAACCGCGACGACTCGCTACTGACAAAGGTGCAAGCGTTTGGGCTCGACGCGCACTTTGCCATCGAGCAGCACGTGCGCGAACTGGCGGGCTGCTTTATCAACTTTAACGGTACGGCGGGCGTCTGGCGCCGCGCCTGCATCGAGGACGCGGGGGGGTGGGAGCACGACACGCTCACCGAAGACCTCGACCTCAGCTACCGGGCCCAGCTGCGCGACTGGGACTTTCAGTACGTGCCGACCGTGGAGGCGCCGGCCGAACTCCCGCCCGACATGAACGCGCTGCGTTCGCAGCAATTCCGGTGGGCGAAGGGCGGGGTGGAAACCGCCCTCAAGCTTAC
>CAZFJR010000241.1:0-2099 GCA_964519235.1 uncultured Salinivenus sp.
AGCCCACTCCCATGGAAGCCACTGCACCACGTACCGACGACGCGACCCTTTCCCCCGACGAACTCCAGCGCTACAGCCGCCACCTAACGCTGCCCGAGTTTGGGCGCGAAGGGCAGGAGAACCTCAAGAATTCGTCCGTCCTGCTCGTGGGCGCGGGGGGCCTCGGCTCGCCGGCCGCCACCTATCTCGCCGCCGCGGGCGTGGGGCGCATCGGCCTCGTGGACTTTGACGCGGTAGAGGCCTCCAACCTTCAGCGCCAGATTCTCTACGGCACCAGCGACGTGGGGCGGCCCAAGCTGGACGCGGCCTCTGAGCGCCTGGAGGACCTCAATCCACACGTTGACGTCGAGACGCACGAAGTACGCCTCACGAGCGACAACGCGCTCGACATCATCGACGATTACGACGTGGTGGCGGACGGGACCGACAACTTTCCGACCCGCTACCTCGTCAACGATGCCTGTGTGATGACGGGCACGCCCAACGTGTACGCGTCCATCTTCCGCTTTGAGGGCCAGGTGTCGGTCTTTGGCACGGAGGACGGTCCCTGCTACCGCTGCCTGTACGAGGAGCCCCCCCCGCCGGGCCTCGTCCCCTCCTGCGCCGAAGGCGGCGTGCTGGGCATCCTGCCCGGCTTCATCGGCACGCTGCAGGCCACCGAAGTGATCAAGCTGCTGGCCGACGTGGGCGAGCCGCTCATCGGGCGCCTGCTGATGGTGGACGCGCTCAACATGGACTTTCGGACGGTCAACGTACCGAAGAATCCCGATTGCCCCGTCTGCGGTGAAGACCCGACGGTGACGGAACTGATCGACTACGAGGCGTTTTGCGGCATCCCGCAAGACGACGACTCCTCTTCCAACGGAACCGCCGAGACCGACGTGCCCGACGACGCCTACGCCGAAATCTCTGTCCACGATCTCAAAGCCCGCCGCGATGCGGACGACGCCCCGTTCCTGCTCGACGTGCGCGAGCCGTACGAGGCCGACATTGCGAGCATCGACGCCGACCAGCTCATTCCCGTCGATGAGCTCGAAGACCGCCTCGACGAGCTGGACGCCGAGCCGGGCGACGAGATTGTGGTCCACTGCCGCTCCGGCGGCCGCTCTGCCAAGGCCACCGAGTTTTTGCGCGAAAAAGGCTACGACGCGTCCAACCTCGCGGGCGGGGTGCTGGCATGGAGCGACGAGATTGACGAGTCGGTGCCAAAATATTAACGCGTCACGGAAATACGGAGTGGCACCAGAGCCCCTCGGCCAAGAGCCGGGGGGCTCTCGGTGCTTGAGACCACTGTCCGATTATTACGGCACGGCATTCCCTGTTACGGCACGAGCACGCCCTGTACCTGCGCCTGCCGAATGGGCCGATCTGAATCAATGGCTTGGCTGAACGCGGCTGAGTCGCCGGGCGTCACGTCTTGCACCTGGATGCGCATTGTTTCGATGCGGCCCCCTTGCTCGTCGTACAGGCCCACTTCAATCTCGGCAATGCTGATTGTAGAGGACCCCTCGTTCACGAGCGTTCCCGCAAAGACGCGCTGCCCTTCCGGCGTTTGGAGAAGACGGGGATTTACGACCGTCGCGTCCCGGTCCCCTCCGTCGCCGCCACACGCTCCAAGCAGGCCAACGAGCAGGACGGCCACAGTGAGCATCGCCGAGAAGCGTAGGTGCGCAGACGAAAGCATGACGGCGGCGGAGCTATCGGAAGAGCACAAAACGGACACGGCTTCGGTCCGGGCGATCATCGTGGGCGTAGACGTACGGGCCGCCGCAGATCCCGGCGACTCGGTGCAGTGCACAGGGTTTACAGAACAATCATGGTGCAGCGCGCCCGTTCTGCGGCCGCCTACGCTTCTTCAAGATCCGTCAGGTTTTCCTGAAGGCGCTTCAGCTCCGCCGTCGCGTCTTTGCGTTTTTGCCGCTCGCGGTCGACGACCTCGTCGGGCGCCTTGTTCACGAACTGGGGGTTGTTGAGCTTCTGCTCCACGCTCTCCAGGAAGCCTTCTTTCTCCTCGATCTTACCACGCAGCCGCTCGCGCTCCTGCTCCAGGTCGATCATGCCGGCCAGCGGCACGAACACTTCGCAGCGGCCCACCACGA
>CAZFJR010000242.1:0-2059 GCA_964519235.1 uncultured Salinivenus sp.
CCACGCGGCCCTCCAAAACACCTACGTGGGCGACAAGCTCGTGTACGAGAGCAATGTCCAGTACAGCTGGTTCCACTGGGTCGCGGGAAATCCGGCAAATCCAAACAGCCCGCGGGTGAATGTGCAGGGCCCGGATGGCACCCTCCGAGCGGTGCTCGGCCACCCCGGGTTTGCGTTCGACAGCGTGGAAAACACGTTCCAGCTCCAACAGAAGGTGTCGTACGCGCTCGGCGACCACAACCTGAAGGCTGGGGCCGACGTCCTGCTGTCCGACCACGGGCTTACGGGCGGTGGCAATCCGAATGGCACCTACACGGTACAGCTGACGCAGTCGCAGTTCGACCGCTTTCGGGCCGCCCCCATCGACCCCTCGCTGGGGCCTGCCGGATTGCCGGGCGCGCTGGGGGTAGACGCGCAGAACATCGACGTGACCAACTACCGCGTGGAGCTGCGCCCGTCCTCGTTCGGCGTGCGGCAGGACCTGATTGGGCTTTACGTGGAGGACGAGTTCTCCCCGGGGGCGGCCCTGACGGTGACGGCGGGCCTGCGCTGGGACTACGACAGCCTGTCGGAGGCCACCCTCGGCCGCGAGCACGGGGACTGGGACAACATTGCCCCGCGCCTCAGCGTCAACTACGCGCTCGACGCCCGCACTACGCTGCGCGGTGGGTACGGCCTCTTCTACGACAAAATCGTCTACTCGGTCGTTAGCGACGCACTGCAGGTGAATACGAACACGGACGGATTTCGGGCGCAGATCGCCGAGCTCGTCGACCAGGGCCGCCTCCCGTCCGGCACCGACCCGAAGGAGGTCACCTTCAACGGAAACCGCACGCTCGGCCCAACGCCGCCGCCCGACTACCTGGAGGGCCCGACGGCCTCAACGGTGGAGGGCACGCCCACGGACGTGCTGAGCCAGGCCCAAATCCTGAACCCAAACGGGTACGAGAACCCAGCGACCCACCAGTTCTCGTTGGGCGTGCAGCGGCAGTTTGGCAACGATCTGCTGGCGTACGTGGACCTCATCCACACCCGCACCTTCAACCTCTACCGCATTCGCGACCTGAATGCGCCGGCCCCGTACGAGATAACCCGTGAGGACTTGGACGCGGTGCAGAACGATCCCACCCGAGATCCCTCGGACCTCGTGCGGAGTCCGGCGGCGGCCAACGAGACGCGGCCGGTCGATCCGCGGCCGGGCGGTGCGCGCCGCATCACCATGACGGAGATGAACGGCGAGGCGCGCTACTGGGCCGCCAACGTCAACCTCGTGAAGGACCGGGCCGACGACCGCTACTCGTACCGCCTTAGCTACACGCTGTCGAGCCGGCGCAACAACACGGATGACATCAACTTCCGGGCCGAAGACGCCAACGACTTCGGGGACGAGTGGGGCCCCTCCGTCAACGACCGGCGCCACGTACTCAGCGCCATCGGATCGGCATACCCGATCGATCGGCTGCGCGTGACGCTCGCCGGCCTGCTCCAGAGCGGGCAGCCCATCAACCGGGTGCCGAATGCGTGCGCGCCCGGAGAAGGGAGCGAAGGGGAGATTTGCTTCGGCACCCGCGACCTGAACGGGGACGGGACGTACCGGGGCGGGCAGTACGTGGGCGATTCCGACCGCTTCCCCGGCGCGTCCCGCAACACCGATCGCCTGCCGTGGTCGTACCGGTTGGACCTCAGCGCGCAGTACGGCTGGCCCATCGCGGGCGGACGCCTCGTGGCCCGGGCCGACGTGTTCAATGTCCTCAATACCAAAAACCTGAGTGGCTACGCCAACAACGCCACCCAGAGCAACCAGATTCAGGTGGGCCCGCCGGGCTCCGACATCGAAGAGAAAACCGCCGGGCCGCCGCGGCAATTCCAGTTCGGCCTGCGGTACGAGTTTTAGGTGTGGACGGATGGACGTGTGGAAGTATGGGCGTCCAGTCGATACTTTGCCCGTGCTTCTCCCCACCCTCCGCACCTCCACACATCCGTACTTCCATGCGTATGAATGCAGTCGCCGCCATTCTCGGAAGTGCCTTTTCGGACGCACTGCCGGGCGAACTGGACC
>CAZFJR010000243.1:0-1470 GCA_964519235.1 uncultured Salinivenus sp.
CTCCACGATGCTCCCGCCGCCGGGGCCAAACATGAAGGGGAAGGCGTACACCTGCGCCCGCGGGAGCATCGTGGAGAGGCGGGCGTCCACCGAGTCCTTCAGGGCCGAGATGACGCGCCAGTCGTCCACCTTCACGATGAGCTGTCCGTAGGCCGGGTTGGGGCGCTCCGGCGAGTAGGTGAGCACGTAGCGCAGCGCGCCCCCGCCGGTTACGGAGCTGACGTGGGTGACGTCGTCGAGCCCCCGGACGTACGACTCGGCCTCGCGCAGCGCCGCGCTCGTTTCCGAAATGTGCGTCCCCTGCGGCATCCACACGTCCACCAGAAACTGCGAGCGGGTGGAGTCGGGGAAGAAGCTCTGCTTGACAAACCCGCCGCCCCAGAGGGCCAGTCCCATGAGCGCCGTAATCAGCCCCACCACGACCCAGCGGTGGTTCACCGCGCCGCGCAGCAGGCGGCGGTAGGACTGGTAGAAGAGGCCGTCGTGGGCGTCGTCCACCGCGTCGTCCGGGTCGGGCGCCGTGAGGAAGTCGACCCCCAGCAGCGGCGTGAGCGTGATGGCGAGCACCCAGCTCAGCGAGAGGGAGTAGAGGATGACGAGAAAGAGCGATCCCAGGAACTCTCCGCTGGAGTCGGAAGAGGTGCCGATGGCGGCGAAACCGAGGATGGCCACCACGGTGGCCCCGAAGAGGGGCCACTTGGTCTGCTTCACAATTTCGGAGGCGGCCTCCACTCGGTCGCGTCCCTGCTTCAGGCGCGTGAGAATGCCGTCGGTAATGACCACCGCGTTGTCCACGATCATGCCGAGCGCCACAATGAGCGCCCCCAGCGAAATTCGCTGCAGCACCACGTCGGTGGCGTACATGAGGATGAACGTGCCCAGCACCGTTACCGCCAGCACCGCCCCCATGAGGAGGCCGCTGCGCCAGCCCATGGCCACCAGCAGCACCAGCACCACGATGGCGATGGCCGTGAGCAGGTTCCAGACGAAGCTGTCTACCGCCTCGGTCACGTCCGCCGCCTGGAAGTTGATGTAGTTGTACTCCATGCCGAGGGGGCGGTCCGGCTTCAGCTCTGCGAGGCGCGCCTTCACCTTGCGGCCCATCGTGACCACGTTGCCGCCGTCCACGGTCGACACGCCGAGCCCCACTGCGGGCTGGCCGTCGTAGCGCAGGAGGCGCGGGGGCGGGGTGGCGTAGCCCCGGCGCACGCTTGCAATGTCGCGCAGGAAGATCTGCTGCCCGTCGCGGCTGGCAATCAGGATGGACCGCAGGTCGGCCAGCGAGGCAGAGGCGCCGCTGGGGCTCACGGCCACGTGGTCGCCGTCCATGCGCGCCCGGCCGCCGTTCACCACCAGGTTCTGCGTGCGCAGCTTGGCCGCCACCCGGTCCATGCTCAGGCCGAGGGTGGCGAGGCGGTCGCGGTTCGGCTCGATGTAGATGGTCTCGCGGCGCTCCGCAAAGAGCTCCAC
>CAZFJR010000243.1:1480-2041 GCA_964519235.1 uncultured Salinivenus sp.
CGCTTCAGCAGCTCGGCGTGGCGTTCCAATTCGGTCTTGGTGTAGCCCTCGCCCGTAATTGCCATAAAGATGCCGTAGACGTCTCCAAAGTCGTCCTCCACGCTCGCGGGCCCGGCGCCGGGCGGCAGGCTGGGCTGGGCATCGGACACCTTGTCGCGCAAGTCGTCGAAGGCCTGGGTCACGTCGTCGCCCAGGATGGTGCTCTTCAGCTCCACCTCAATCGTGGAGCGCCCGCGGGCGGACTGCGACTTGATGGTTTTGACGGTGCCCATTTCCTGGATGGCCTCCTCCAGTGGGTCGGACACTTCCTGCTCCACCGCCTGTGCGGAGGCACCGGGGTAGGGCGTGACCACGAGTGCGCGCTTGATGGTAAACTGCGGGTCTTCCAGGCGGCCCAGGTTCAAAAACGCGATGACGCCTCCTACGACCACGAAAAACGTGGCGACGTAGGTGAACGTCCGGTTCTCGATGGCCAGGGCGGCAATGTTCATGGGGCGGGGAGGTCAGCACGCAACAAAGCGGAGTGCAAGGGGATCGTCAGGACGAGAGTGTCAGGACGAG
>CAZFJR010000244.1:0-1953 GCA_964519235.1 uncultured Salinivenus sp.
TATCGATGCGGAGAGACGGGGCCTCGTCGATGCTCTCCAAGAGGGACGAGCTGCACTCACGGGCGTCTGAAGAGGACACGGTCTGCGGAGGGGGCGTGCTGAGAAAGCAGGTAGGGGGCGAAGGACGGCCGAAGGCCCGGTCCTGAAAGCGCGCCAACCATCGACGCTAAGTGGGACGGCAGAAATACGTGAAAACCGCGCATCCGACCCCCTTGGCCGCCATTCCGCACAAGGAAGGCTCAGCTTCCCAGAGGCGGACTCTCTTCGCTGCGGGCAGTGCTCTTCTTCGAAAAGATCCTGGGCCAAGCTCAGGATGACGTGCTCGTGGAGGGTTTTCGGACGCGCAGAGTGAACGTTCTCTTTCGGACCTGCTCAGTCCGCGGATACCGTGTAGGTGATGGAGATTGACGACCGGCCTGGGGGCGCCTGCGGGGAGGCGCTGACCTGGTACGTGAGATCCACGTCGGAGGCGCTCGCGCCCTTCAGGTTCTCCAGGAGGGTTTGGGTCTGCGCGTCTCCGCCCGTCAAGAGCGTCTTGGGCCCCGTCGACACGCTTTCGTCGTCGGGGGCGGCCATCTCGGCCGTCACCTCCAGGCCCGCCAGGACTCCGCTTCCGGTCGCCGAAGCGGTGACGACCTGGGCCTCGGCGCGGTTCGTGTACACCGAATACGTGGTCGTAAGGGTCTGCGTCGTGCCCTGTTTTATGGTCGTGCGAAGGTCGTCCGAGAGGTCAATCCGGGTGGTTCTTTCAACCACGATTGTGACCGTGTGGGCGGCCCGGTCCGGCTGGGCGCGAACCTGCGCCGGCACCACCGCCCCGGCAGCCACGAGGGCGGCGGCCGCGAGGAGAAGGACCGGCCCGGCGGCCGATCGCACTGCGCTCAAAGTGGAGTCCTGGACAAAGGCACCCATGGGACTGGTGGGGGCGGTCCCCCGTTGGCATGAAGCACTCCAGTGAGAGTACAAATCCACATACAAGTCATCCGAATCGACAATATTAAGTCATCCATTTTCAGTGTTACTGTACCAAAAACGATCAAAAGTCGTTCCGTCTGGGCGGACCGCGTTTGACGGAAATAAAACGTATTGGGGCAGGCCCTGCTCGTGGCCCCCTGCTTTTCTCATCGCCGCCGTGCGCCTCCTTCGCTGCTTGTGGCAACCGGCGGCGGGTGGCCATTGCCGGAGCCCAGACAGGTGTCTCCGCACGGGCGCAAATTCTCCGCACGGGCGCAAATCCGGGAAGCCCGTAACGATTGTCTGCGCGCGGGCCCAGAAACGCGCCAAAACAAACGGGCAGGAGGGGCGGCCCCGCCTCCGAGCGGACCGGTTTTTCGGGGAAGAGGCCGGGCAGCGGGCCCTGTGCCGGAGGGCCTTCTTGCGAGAGGCTCTGGGGGCGGTCGCGCCGGTCGGCGTCGAAGTCGCCCCCAGCCTTTGGCACAACTGTAGGCACGTAGACGTATCCAATGCCCACATCAAAAAAAGCCATAAGTTGCCTTGCGTGCGGCACAAGACTGCTGCGTCCCAGGACCGTTTGGCCTGGCACGCCGGCACTCCGTCTGCGTTCGCTTTTTTCTCCTACTGAGGTGCGCCCGACCGATGGAATCTCCGATTCGCACCCTCATTGTGGACGACGAACCCACCGCCCAGGAGGTGCTTGCCGAATACGTTGGCCGTCACGCCGGCTTAGAGGCGGTGGGCACGTGCGGCAGTGCCGTGGAGGCGGCCAACACCCTCCGCGACGAGGCGGTGGACCTCCTGCTTTTGGACGTGGAGATGCCGGAGATGTCGGGCCTGGAGCTCGTGAAGACGATGGAGGCCCCGCCGGCCGTTGTCCTGGTAACCGCCTCCGAGGAGTACGCAGTGGAGGCGTTCGAACTTGCCGCCGTCGACTATCTGGTGAAGCCGGTCCGGTACGCCCGGTTTTTGGAGGCCATCAATCGTGTGGAGGGGCCG
>CAZFJR010000245.1:0-1847 GCA_964519235.1 uncultured Salinivenus sp.
GGACGCGGACTTTGAGGGCATGGGCGATGCGCTGTGGCACCCCGGCCGTCGACTGCTGTGGGGCGGGTACGGCTACCGCACAAGCCCGGAGGCCTACGACGCCCTCAGCGACCTGCTGGACGTGCCAATCCTGCTGCTTCACCTGACGGACCCCGACTACTACCACCTCGATACCTGCCTCTGCCCGCTCGATGCCGACCACGCCCTCGTGGCCCCAAAGGCGTTCGACGACGCAGGCCGGGCCCTCATCGATACGCTGTTCGACACGCCCATCGAGGTGCCCGACCGCGAGGCGCGGCACCAGTTTGCCTGCAATGCCCACTGCCCCGACGGCACCCACGTTCTTATTCAGGAAGGCTGCGAGACAACCACTAAGCGCCTGCGCGCGCACGACTTCGTTCCCGTGGAGATCGACACCAGCGAGTTCATGAAGGCTGGGGGCTCGGTGTTCTGCATGAAACAGATGGTCTGGTAAGGCGACTTAACAGCGGGTCGGGGGCCAAAGGCCGCGCGCGACGTTCCGACCAGGGACTCCGCGGTTCGTGTGTGTCTCTCGTGTTGCGCGCATCGCACATGGAAGGCACGAACGACGCACACCCGCAGTACGCACCACATGCCCGCGGCAGAGCCCTCTGTTTCATTCCTTCTTGCGTGAAATGAAGACGCTCCCGCTCATCTCGGTCATCATTCCCACGCTGAACGAGGCGGACACACTCGGCGCCACGCTCCGCCGCCTCCAAGCCCAGGAGGGGCCGCTTGAGACCATCGTCGTGGACGGGGGCTCGGGGGATGAGACCCAGGCCCTGGCCCGTTCCCGGGGCGCTGCCGTGCTGCAGGCGCCGAAGGGGCGTGGCACGCAGATGAACCGTGGCGCAGAAGCGGCAAGCGGCGACATCTTCCTCTTCCTGCACGCCGATACGCTCTTGCCCCGCAACGGATTGTCGCTCATCCGCCGGGCCCTCCATGCCCCGGAGACGACCGCCGGCACGTTCCGCCTGCGGTTCGACGCCCCCACGCCCCTGCTCCGCTTTTACGCCTGGTGCACGCGCTGGCCCTGGGTTCGCCTCTGCTTCGGCGACCGCGGCCAGTTCATGCAGCGCTCGGCGTTTGAGGCCGTCGGCGGATTTCCAGAGTGGCCCCTTTTCGAGGACCTGGAACTGGCGGCTCGGCTCCACGCCCATGGCGGCTTTCGATTTCTGGACACGGCCGTCACCACTTCTGCGCGGCGCTTTCGTCGACACGGCCTCTTGCGCCAACAGCTCCGCAATCTATACCTGTGGGGCCACTACATGCTCGGAACCGATCCGGAGCGGGTGGCCCCCCTTTATCACGAGCCTCCCTCGGATACGGAGACCCGCCCCCCGTCTTAACGCTCCGTTGGCGCCGCAAGATGAATTTTGAACAAATCGACTTGCCCTTCTACGATCTCTGTAGTACTACTTAGGTAGTATTGATTCAGAACAGCCGATGCCCCATGCAACGAAACTCCCTGACTCATCTCGGCGAAACGGAAATGGAGGTCCTCCACCACGTGTGGGACCTCGGCGAGGCCACCGTGGCCGACGTACGCGAGCGCATCCTGGACGACCGCGACGTGGCGTACACCACGGTCATGACGGTGCTCAAGACCCTGGCCGAGAAGGGCTACCTCGACTACCACAAGGAGGGCCGGTCGTACGTGTACCAGCCCGCAGAAGAACCAGACGCCGTACAACACAGCCTGTTGCAGCGCCTGATGGAGAAGGTCTTTCAGGGATCGCCCTCGGCGCTCGTGCAAACGCTCGTGCAGCGCGAGGACCTGAGCGACGACGAGCGGGAAGAGATCAAGGCCCTCATCGACGCCCTCG
>CAZFJR010000246.1:0-1677 GCA_964519235.1 uncultured Salinivenus sp.
AGTGCCGTCTCGGTCACAGCCCTGCCCCCACTCGTCACAGGGCCGGAATCGGGCGGGACGGCGACCGGCACCTACTCCGTCGTGACGAACCGGCCTGCTGCCCAGTCCATCGTGGTGTCGGTGGAGGGGACGCCCCCGGAGGGCCTTGCCCTCTACGTGGACCTAGAGCCCCCCACGGGCGCCCAGAAGGCCCGCGAGGCGTCCCTCCAGGTGCTCAGGCCCGACGGAACGGCCCCGCCCCGCACCGTTGTGACGGGCATCGGCCAGGTCTCCGCAACCGACCTCACGGTGTCGGTGCGGACGGAGGTGGGGGTGGCGGCCGCACCGGGAGACGCGGCGGTTCGACTCTCGTTTGAGCTTGTCGAGTAGACGCCCTCCCCAATGGCCGAGCAGGCCCGCCTCGCCATGGATGTCCGAGTGCGTTCCGCTCCGTGTCTCTTGCCCGCCGCCGGTGCCCGTGCGGCCTGGATGGGGCTCGCGCTCCTCCTGTGGGTGGGCCTGCCGGATGGGGCCGCGGGGCAGACGCTGTCCTTCGAAGGCGGCCCGCCGGTCCTCCGCATCGACCGCTTTGTGCCCGGGCGCACGACGGCCACTGCCACGGACGCCTCCACCACGCTCGTTTACGAGCGCGCGCCTCGAGGAGGACGGGAGCGGAAGGTGATGGTGTCTGCAGCCCGTGCGCCGGCGCGCTTCGGCCTGGCGGTGGAGGCGGTGGACCCAGTGCCCGGAACCTCCACGGGCCTGGTGCCGCTGCGAGACGGGCGCGCTCCGGCCGCCCTGCTGCGCAACGTGCCCCCCTGCCCACAGCGCAACGCAGGACGCTCCTGCGAGGGACGCGTCGCCCTCCGCTACCGCCTGCGCGCCGACATCGACGACCGGCCTGGACGGGCCACGTATACGGTGCGTTACACTCTGCTTGCGCAGTAGGCGCCGTGCATTCGCGCGCCCGCCTGTTCACTTCTTTTTTATCCCCCTGCTGAGGAGATTCGTCGCTCCTGCGTCGGATTCGTCGCCGGAAAGCAGAGGTTCGTCGTCCGCCTGGCGGGACTCATCGATTTGCCCCTGGATCCGTCGAAGCACGGGGGGGCGTGCACGCATCCTTCACAACTGCAGTGTCTCGTCGGAGATATACGTGTTGCGCAGCAGGATGCAAACCCGCGACACGATCTCTGATCGAAAAGCACGCCTTCCCGAATATGAACACCCTCCGCATGAAACGCATCGCGCTCCTTCTCTTCGCCGGCGTCCTGGGCCTCGCGGTCTTGCAACCCGCAGCGGCCCAGAATGGCCAGAATGGAAAGCAGAAAGTCAGCATCGAGGTCCAGAAAATCAACGAGATTGTTGCTCCCGGTGACGTGACGATTGACATTGCCCCTTCGAATGGAGACTTCACGGGGACCGCTACGACCGAAAGTGGCTACGACGTAACCTCCAATGTGTCTGGTGGTGCAAAGGTGCAGGTACAGGCGACCAACACGAACAACGCCGACCAGCTTAACAGCCTGAAAATCCTGGAGGGCGGTACGGATGCCCCGGGCAGCGCAAGTGCCCAGACCGTAACCCTTGTCGACTCCGACGGCACGACCGATGGCCCCGAAGCTCTTACCAACAGTAACTTCAACGGCGTGGACGAGGACGGTCTCAGTGTGCAGTTTGAGGCTGAAGTGAGTCCCGACT
>CAZFJR010000247.1:0-1670 GCA_964519235.1 uncultured Salinivenus sp.
CTGGAGGGGATCGAGGTCCGGCCGCATGGACCCGTCGTCAATTCCCTTCCGGATCGCCTCGGCCATCGCGCCGAGCCCCCGGTCCGCCTCTCCGAGGCATTTTCGCATGCGTCCCGTCGCGCCCTCGGGGTCGGCCACGCGGGACTCGAACTGGGCGACGAGGTGGAAACGCGTCGGCTCCTCCCGGGCGAAGTCCACGTACGCCTCCCCGATGCCTCGCATCTGGCGCAGGCCCGTATCGTGCTCCGCCACGGCAGCCTCGAAGCGCTGCCGCATCGACCGGAAGCCGCGGTGGGTCACCGCCATTACGATGTCGTCCATGTCTTCGAAGTAGACATACAGCAGGCTTCGGCTGACCTGAGCGGCCTCCGCGATGTCGGCCATCGTCATGTTCTCGCGTCCCGTCTCCGCGAGCACGGTTTCGGCGGCGTCCACAATGGATTGGCGGCGTCCATCGGTCTCGTCGCGCGGGCGTCCGTCGTGAGACATTGGGGAAAGGAATATCATCCTACTGGCTCATTCACTGATTGACACGGTGTCAAGCCGCGGGTGTTCTCGTGGATGCCCTGAAAAGCCAATTCCCCGCGGGAAAAGAGTAGCGGCGTGGGAGTTTGGAAAATAAATGTCCCCCTGTTCGCCCACCTCGCACGGCGTCGCCTCCACAGGACACAGGAGAGGAAACCAGTGGGCCGAAGAAATTTAGCACAGCCTCTTTGACGATCTGTCAACTATTAGTCGCGACCCCACGGGTGTGGATTGGCCCTCAGCGGTCACGGATCCAGGGAAGGCGTACGCCACGGTGCATCGAGCAGTGCCCCGGCGACGGTGGCCAGGCACGCGACAGCGTTGCCGTACCAGGGTGGGGTGGCGGGCGTCTGATTCATCACCGCGAGGGTGGCGAGGAGCGTGGGGACGTAGAAGACCAGAAACAGCGTCGGGATCAGGAGGCGGCCCCAGGTCTCCCCACGCCGCATCGGCACCGCAACCAGGACGAGGGTGGCGACGCCGATGCCGACCCATCCGGCCCCGGCAACCTCCATCAGGGCCGTCAGGAGGGTTTGGAGGGCCGGCTCCACCTCTGACCACCCGCGCCCCAGCGCCTCGGCGTGGTACGGCATGAAGCTCCCACGGAACAGGTACGTGCCCCCGAGCCCGAGACTGACCAAGGAGTTTACGACGTAGAACGTGGCGGCGACTTTTCTGCGGAGCGACATGTCGAGCGGTGGAGTGTGAGTCATGAGTCGCAGATCGGGTCGGCGGTGGCCTCGTCGATGCCCGCCGCCGCCATACGGTCGAGGGTGTTCGTCAGGTGCTGGGTGTCGAGCGTTGCGTGCAGCGCCACGAGTCGGCCCCAGTGGAGGCAGAGCCGGTGGATGCCCTCATTCTCGTAGTCTACGCCGTCGGCCGCTACGCCCCGGTCCTGCCAGGCGATGACGAGACGGGTATTCCAGGGCGGCCCCGCGACCAGGATGTCGCGAACGTGGAACTGCAACTCGGGAAACAGCCGGTAGAGGCGATCGACCCATTCTCGAAAGGCCTCACGGGACTGCCGCGTGCCGCCGAGGGCATGCTCTCCGGCGAACGTGTGCGTCATGTCGGGCGCACACCGATCGAGCAGCGCCTCGGCGTTCCGGTCCGAAAGGTCCTCAAATGCGTTCCGCGCAATGCGC
>CAZFJR010000248.1:0-1645 GCA_964519235.1 uncultured Salinivenus sp.
ATCAGCACAAGCAGTTTTCGGTGCGGGGCGCGGCGGCTGCGGCCACGGGGGCCTCCGCGGCGGGCGGCATGGGCTGGGTGCCGGCCAGGCGGTGGAGCCACGGGCCGGGCGAGCTTTTTACGTTCGTGGTGGCGGAGGCCTTTGGCGGCGGTGGACAGACGTACTGGGGGCCCAAAACCTTTACGGAGGGCCCGCACTATCTGGGGGGCGTCCTCATCGCCCTGGCGGGGCTGGCGGTGTGGCGGGTGCGCACCTGGCTGGTGTGGGGGCTGGGCCTGGGCGTGCTGGGCACGGCTCTCTTCGCGCTGGGCAAGTACGCCGCCTGGGTCAACTGGCCCATGTTCCAGTACTTCCCGTTCTTCGACGCCTTCCGGGGGCCGGAGATGTGGCTGAGCATCACGACCCTTGCGCTGGCGGTGCTGGCGGGCCTCGGGCTCGACTATGCGCTGCGGCGGGACGACCAGCGAGGGACGCGGCGGAGCCAACGCACCGACGCCCGGCTGCGCCCCATCCTCCTCTCGTTCGGGGCGGTGTTCGGGATCGTGGGGCTCGTGTGGCTGGCGCCCAATACGGTTCTCGACTTCGAGAAGCCGAACGAGCGGCAGCGCATCCGACAGGCCCTGCTTCGCCAAAATCCCAGCGTCTCGCCGCAGGACCCGCGGGTGCAGCAGGCTGTGGATCAGCAAATGCAAAAGTTTAAGGAGCAGCGGCGCGGGGCCTTTACGACCGACGCGCAGCGGACCCTGCTCTTCGTCGTTCTGGCCGCCGGGGGGCTTGTGCTGTACCGCCGCAAAACCCTTCCGCCATGGGCGGCGGGCCTGGGCATCGTCGCGATTGTGGGCATCGACCTGTGGGGCGTCGACACGCGTTACATGGGCGAGGAGCGCTACTCGGCGCAGCAGGTGGAGCAGTCCATTCCAACGTATCCGTTCGATCAGTTTATAAAGAAGCAGCAGCGAGAGGCAGGCGGGCTGGGGCGGTTTCGGGTGTTGTCGCTGGTGGAGGGCGACCCGACAAGCACCGCCCGCCCGTCGTTCCACTACGAAAATGTGGGCGGGTACCACGGGGCCAAGCTGCAGCGCTACCAGGACTACCTCGACCACATCCTGCAGGTGACGGGGCGCGGCGGGCCGAGCGAAAATGCCCTGGACCTGATGAATACTCGGTACATCGCGGCGCGTCAACAACTGCCGGGCACCGAGGTGGCCTACCGCAGCCAGCAGTCCGGCGTGCTGGTCCTCGAAAACACCGACGCCGTTCCCCGCGGCTTTCTGGTGGGGCAGACGGAGGTGGTGGAAGAAGCGGAGCAGACGTGGGCGCGGCTGCGCTCGTCCTCGTTCGATCCGCGACGGACGGCCCTCCTCCCTGAGCCGCTCGACGCCCCGGTCACGCCCATCGACAGCGGCAGCACCGCCGAGGTGACCCTGGCGTCGTACGAACCGGAGGAAATCCGGTGGACGGTCAACACGGACGCGCCGCGCTTCTTCGTGGCGAGCGAGGTCTACTACCCGGCGGGCTGGCACGCGTACCTGGATGGGGAGCGGGTGCCGATCCACCGCACCGACTACCTGCTCCGCGGCGTGCACGTGCCGGAGGGGGAGCACACGCTCGTCATGCGCTTCGAGCCGTCCGCGGACCGGTACGG
>CAZFJR010000249.1:0-1629 GCA_964519235.1 uncultured Salinivenus sp.
GTCAACCAGAGCACGCGCCTCAGCTACGACCCCACCTACGACGTGGAGCCGACGCCGCAGCTCTACCTGGCCTACGATCTTGGCGCGGCCACGCTGCGGGCTGGCGGTGGGCGCGTGGTGCGCGCGCCCAACTACGTGGAGCGCTACATCGACTCGCAGACGAACCGGGGCAACGAAGACCTCGATGCCGAGACCGCCTGGTCGGGCGAGGCCGGCGCCGACGTACGCCTGCCCGCCGGCCTTTCGCTCTCGGTCACGGGCTTTCACCGCACGACCCAGAGCGCAATTGACTATTTACTGCGGGAGCGGGCGTCGGGCCCCTCTTACTTCCAGGCTCAGAACCTGGACCGCACCACCACGACCGGGCTTGAAACCGAGCTGTCGCTCGATCGTCGCCTCGGGGCGGCCGACTTGACCCTCAACGCGGCGTACACGCTCCTCGACGCCACGCTCGACGCCGCCGCGGCGCCGTCCGACTACAAATATGGCCTTAACAGCGCCCGCCACCACGTAAAAGGCCGGGCCACAATCCGCGCGGGCGGCCTCACGCTTGGGCTACAGGGCCGCTGGAAGGAGCGGCTGCGCGATGCCCCCCTGGCGACCGACCGGTACGGCGTGGTACACGGGCGGGTCGCCTACACCACGCGCCTCTCGGGCGCCCGTACGGCGCTCTCCCTGGAGCTGCGGAACGCCTTTGACCGCCAGTACAGCGAGGTTTTCAACGCACCGATGCCGGGCCGCACCCTGCTGGTGGGAGCATCGGTGCGGCTGTAAGGGCGAGGTGCGAAGGGGATTCGTGCGGGCGAGGGCTACAATTCGGCGAGAAGCAAGAATTCGGCGAGAAGCAAGATCACGAGTCCTCCCAGAAAAAAGTCAATTGTCCCTCCCATTCCGGCGGGGGGGTTGGGGGGACGCGGCCGTGTACAAAGACGCCCCGACGGCACTTTCCGAAAGGCCGGGGGCCGGCTCCGGGGAAACAGCGGGGGCAGATGTGCGGGGCGCGTTGCCCTGGGTCTGAGCCCGCGACAGAATTACGCCCCGGAGCGACTCGACCTGGGCCAGCGCCGGCACCTGCAGAATTGGAAGCCGTCCCGACACCACGCGTCCGGCCACGGCGGCCTCTACGAGGCCAAGAGCCTGCAAGTCGGCCCGCAACCGCTCTCCTTCCACGTCCGCAATCGCGTCGATTAGGACATGGCCGTTCCGGACGTTGGCCCGCGCCACGCTTGGGGAAAACGTCTTCTCGCCCCGCGCCCGAAACGCCCGGTACTCGTGGTACAGCACCAGCAAGTCGAGGCCCGCCGCGGCCAGAGGGCCGTCTTTGCCTTCAAGGTCGGGGCCATGAAAGTCTTTCAGCGCCTCGGTGCGGAGGCTGTCGGGCGGCGACTGCGCAACGGCAGTCTTCGAAGACAGGAACGCACCCCCCAGCGCGAAGACCAGGCTGCTCAAAAGAGCGAGGGTGGAGAGCGAGATGCGAGGCATAAGGCCAGTGAGGGAACGGGCAACGGGGCCGTGAATGCTATCGGACGCGCACAAACTTGCGGGTGGTGGCAAACGTCTCTCCCTTCACGTGCAGAATGTACACGCCGCTCTGAAGGCGGCGCCCCACCGCTAGGGACAGGGGCACGT
>CAZFJR010000250.1:0-1571 GCA_964519235.1 uncultured Salinivenus sp.
CTGACCTCCACCAGCGCCACGCCCTACCACGACCTCATCAACCGCTGGCACCTGGAGAAGAAAAACCCGAACGCCGAGCTCTCTGAGCCGGTGGAGCCGATTACGTGGTGGATCGAGAACACGACCCCCGAGCGCATCCGGCCCATCATCCGCGATGCGGTGCTGGAGTGGAACACGGCGTTCCGCGAGGCCGGCTTTAAGAATGCCATCGAGGTGAAGGTGCAGCCGGACACGGCCTCCTGGGACGCGGGCGACATTCGCTACAACGTGCTGCGGTGGACTTCCTCTCCCACCCCGCCCTTCAGCGGCTACGGGCCGAGCTTCGTCAACCCGCACACCGGGCAGATCCTGGGGGCGGACGTGATGCTCGAATACGCCTTCCTTACGAACCAGGTCGCCCAGAACAAGCTGTTCGAGACGGCCGGTCTGCCGCTGCAGTCGGCGGCCGACGTGCCCAAAACCCTGCCGAAGCACACCTGCACGCTCCCCGGCTTCCTCCACACGAACACGATGTTCGGGCGGGCCGCGCTGGAGACGCAGTCCCCGGAGCCCGACACCGAGCAGAACGGCCCATCGGACCTCGGTGGGGAGCTTACCCAGCTCATGGAAGAGGGCCTGTACTTCCTGGCACTCCACGAGGTGGGGCACACGCTGGGTCTGCAGCACAACATGAAGTCCTCTCAGCTGCACTCGACCGAGGAGGTCCACGACGCGTCCGTAACCCGCGACGAGGGCCTCGTCGGTTCGGTGATGGACTACCCCGCCGTGAATGTGGCCCCGCCGGGCACCGAGCAGGGCCAGTACTACACCACCCGCCCCGGCCCCTACGACGTGTGGGCCGTCGAGTACGGCTACACCCCGGATGCGTCTGAGGAAGAGCTCGACGAGATCCTGTCGCGCTCCACCGAGCCGGAGCTCGCCTTCGGCAACGACGCCGACGACATGCGCGCCCCGGGCAAGGCCATCAACCCCCGCGTCATGGTCGGCGACATGTCGAACGACGCCCTCGACTACGCTGAAAACCGGATGCGGCTGGTTGGCGACCTGATGGACGACCTGCTCGAGAAGTACGAGGACCCGGGGCAGTCGTACGAGGAGCTGCGCAACGCCTTCTTTGCGGCGAGTGGCCAGCACGCACAGATGGCCGCCGTCGCCTCCCGCTACGTCGGCGGCGTGTACGTCGACCGCGCGCTCATCGGCCAGGACGGCGCCACGGAACCCTACCGGCCCGTCCCGCGCGACAAGCAGACGCGGGCGCTCAATCTCTTGAGCGAGTACCTCTTCGCCCCGGACGCGTTCGAGATCATCCCGAACGAGCTGTACCGCCACCTGCAGCCGCAGCGGCGCGGCTTCAACTTCTTCGGCGCATCGGAAGACCCGAAGATTCACGCCCGCGTGCTCGCCATTCAAGAGAGCGTGCTGGCCCACCTCCTGCACCCGAACGTGCTGGAGCGAATGACCGATACGCGGCTCTACGGCAACGAGTACGCGCTGGCCACCTACATGGAGGACCTTACCGATGATGTCTTCGCGGCGGACGCCCGGGACAACGTGAACACGTTCCGCCAGAA
>CAZFJR010000251.1:0-1532 GCA_964519235.1 uncultured Salinivenus sp.
CCCGACGCGCCTTTCAGTTTCTCGACCTCAACGACCGCGGCGAAAAGCCCCGCGAGGTCGGCGTCACCGAGATTCGTGGGCCGTACTACAGCCCAATGGGGCCCAACTACCTCGACGACGTGCTCTCCACAATGGGTCACTACGTCGATAGCCTCAAATTCGCGGGGGGATCGTTCAGCCTCATGCCCGAGGCGGAGGTCCAGACGCTCCTCGATCTCGCCCACGACCACGACGTGATGGTCTCCACAGGCGGCTTCATGGAGCACGTCCTCTCGCAGGGGACCGATGCGGTGTACCAGTACATCGACGAGTGCGCCCGCCTGGGCTTCGACATCATCGAGATTTCTGCGGGCTTCATTACGCTGCCCACCGACGATTGGCTGCGCCTCATCGACGCGGTGCAGGACGCTGGGCTGAAGGCAAAGCCGGAGGTCGGCATCCAGCATGGGGCCGGCGGCGGGGCCACCACGACCGAAGAGCTGGAGCAGATCGGTCAGCAGGACCCGTCGCAGGCCATCGCGCAGGCAAAGCGGTTTTTAGACGCTGGAGCCTCCCAGATTATGATGGAGAGCGAAGGCATCACGGAGAACGTGCCGGAGATGCGCACGGACATCCCCGCCCGCTTCATCGACGAGCTGGGGCTGGAGAACCTTATGTTTGAGGCGGCCGACCCGCACGTTTTCCCCTGGTACGTCCAGAACTACGGCCCAGAGGTGAACCTTTTCGTGGACCACAGCCAGATTGTGCAGCTGGAGTGCCTGCGCAGTGGCATCTGGGGACCGCACGACCTGTTCGGCCGCGTGCACACGTTCAAGGGCGCGCCGGGCGCGGACCCCGCGGAATCCGTGTGAGGTCCTGCGCCGGGCCCGTGAGGCGGCGAACCGGGGGCCGGGGCAGCCGTTGGCGGTTCCTGCATCCCCTGAAGACCTGCCTTTCTGACCTTGCTTTCTTGCTTATGACGCGTCGACACTTCTTGGATCGGGTGGGGCGCCTGGGCCTGGCGGGCCTGGGCGGTGCGGCCGTGCTTGCGGGGTGTGAGGGCGAGGCGGCGAGCGATGCTCCCCGCACCGTCCGCGTAACGCCCACGACCGACGGTGCACCGCCGGTTGCGCGCCTCCACCCCAAGGGCAACCGCATGCGATTTCAGGAAACGACCCTGGTGGCCCCGCCCGCCACCGCGGTGACGCTGGTGTTCGAGAACACCGCCTCCCGCCCCTCCATGCAGCACAACGTGGTGCTCCTCCGCGAGCCGCCCACCCAGGCGCTGTTTCAGCGGGTGGGAGAGGCGGCGGCCCGCGCCCCCGATCACGTCCCCGATCTGCCGGTGGTGCTGGCGGCCACTCCGCTCTCGCGCCCCGGCGAAACGGTGTCGGTCACCTTCACCACACCCTCCGCCCCGGGCGACTACGGCTACGTGTGCACCTACCCGGGGCACTGGGTTACGATGCAGGGCACGCTGCGGGTGGAGGCGGCAGGTCAGCGCAAAGAATCGGCGAGCGGGCGCACCACAATGTCGCCGTAGAGTGCCGTGG